>CAYNYJ010000021.1:0-47368 GCA_964401355.1 uncultured Ectothiorhodospiraceae bacterium
CAGGTATTTTTCGGAATCAACCCACCTGTTGCACTAGCGAATTGAATTCACGAAGCATTGAAAAGATTGGCTGAAGCAAAAAATAAAATGAAATAATTTTTTATCCAGAACTATCTAATGGGACGCCAAAAATACCCCGTAGGATTCTGTTACTCATAATTTGTGTCAGAGTTTCAATGCCAACGGTTTTGTTTTGGGCATCTGGAAGGCCGAGCTTAAAAATAATCAGATCCGGTACGATGGTGTAGAAATTGTGGGGTAGCCAAGCAGGTGTGCGCCAAAAACCTGCTCACCCTATGGGCCGCCCTTCAAATCCAAATCATATGCCCGGTTTCAAAACGATGGGCCAACAGTTCGTGATAGGGGTAAATGCGTAGTTTGTAGTACTGACGGCCGGGGATGTCGGTGCACAGGTCGAGGGTAAACAGGGTGTCGCCATCGACATTTTCACCGTCGGCGGTGAGCGCATAACTTTCATGTACGATGAATTTACCACTCAAATTTTCGGTGCCGACCAGGCATTCGACGCTAACATCGTCTGCCGTCAGTCCATTTAATTTCGCGGAGATGCGCAGCGGCATACGTTCGCCGGATTTGATTTCGGCGGGCGGTTGGTTGTCGAGGCGAATGCTGATGTTGGGCCAGGCCTTTTCAATAGTGTGTTTCCAGTTGGCGATGACGTGGGCGTGCTCGGCATTGTTGGCCAGCAAGCGTGCATGGTGTTTTGCCGCAGGGCCGTAAAATTGGCGAATATAATCCATCAGCATGCGCTGTGAATTGAAATTGGGAATGGTGGTGCGCATGGAATTTTTTGATATGCGCACCCAGCCTTCGGAGTAGCCGCGGCCATTATGCTGATAATAGAGCGGGATGACTTCCTTTTCGATAATGCCCAGCAAATCCTGGGACTCTTCCTGATCGCGATAGTCGGCGTCGAACTCGGGGCCGTGGGGGGTGATGCCCCAGCCGTTGCTGCCGTCAAAACCTTCGCCCCACCAACCGTCGAGAATGCTCAGGTTAACCGCACCGTTGATGGCGGCCTTTTCGCCCGAGGTACCGCTGGCCTCCATCGGATATTCGGGAGTGTTGAGCCACACATCGACGCCGGTCACTAGCTTGCGGGCCAGCGACATGTCGTAACCCTCTAACAATAAGATGCGACCCTCGAATTCAGGGCGACGGGAAAATTCATGCACTTGTTTGATCAATTCCTGGCCTGGGTGGTCTTCGGGGTGGGCCTTGCCGGCGAAAATGAGAATCACCGGACGTTTAGGGTCATTGACCAAACGTGCCAGGCGTTCGGGGTCAGAGAATAATAAAGTGGCGCGTTTATAGGTGGCAAAGCGTCGCGCGAAACCCATGATCAAGGTGTCGGTGTCGCAGGGTTCGAGATGTTGCAGTAGACGCTTGATTTGTGCCGCGCTACAGCCATTGCGTCGCCATTGCACCAGGGCACGGCGTTTGACGCCTTCCAGCATTTCGGTTTTCAGCGATTGACGTAGACTCCAGTAACGGTGGTCGGGGATGTTATCCAGTATTTGCCAATAATCCTGATTGTTGAGTTCGTTGCGCCATTGGGGAAAGCGTACATCCAGCAGATTGACCCATTCACGGGCCAGAAACGTCGGCACATGCACGCCGTTGGTGACGTAACTGATGGGATTTTCATCGGCGGGTATTTGCGGCCAGATGTAACCTTCCATTTGTGACGCGATGCCGCCGTGAATGCGCGACACGCCATTGTGAAAGCGCGAACCCCGCAGTGCAAGGGCAGTCATGTTGAAGGCACCTTCGTTGCCGGCACTGTCGCCTAATGCCATGAACTGTTCGATGTCGATACCTAGTTCGCGAATGAAATCGGCGAGGTAATGTTCGATCATGCCGCGGTCAAAAATGTCGTGCCCGGCGGGTACCGGGGTGTGAGTGGTGAACACGGTGCCCGCCGCCACTTGCTCGAAGGCCTGCTCGAAACTGTTGTGGTCGTCGTCGCGTTGTCGGCAACGTTCCATCACTTGAAATGCCGAGTGGCCCTCGTTGATATGCCAGACCGTGGGTCGCAGGTTCAGCGCCCGCAGGGCGCGCACGCCACCGATGCCGAGTACAATTTCCTGTTGGATACGGGTATTTTTGTCGCCGCCGTAGAGGCGATGGGTGATGGAACGGTCATCCTCGTGGTTTGCCTCGTGATCCGTGTCCAGCAAATAAAGCGTGATGCGGCCGACCCGGGCCTGCCACACGCGAATGTAGGTATCGCGCCCGTGTATTTGTACTGAGACGGATATGGGTTTGTCATTGCTGTCTTTGGCGGGAGTGATGGGCAGATCGGAAAAATTTGCAGTGGCATAATGCGCGGCCTGGTTTCCTTGTTCATCGATGGTTTGTTTAAAATATCCCTGACGGTACAGCAGGCCAATGGCGACGAAGGGAATGCCGAGATCGCTGGCCGCTTTACAGTGGTCGCCGGCCAGAATGCCGAGGCCCCCGGAATAAATCGGCAGGCTTTCGTGCAGGCCAAACTCGGCGCAAAAATAGGCCACCAGGTCGAGCTTGGGGTTGAGCTGATCCACCTCTGAGCGCATGGGCCGGGCGCGGTAAGCGTCATAACTGGTCAGGGCACGGTGGTAATCATCCATGAAAATGCGGTCGTGGGCGGCAGTCTCCAGGGTCTTTTGCGAGATACGCCGCAGGAAAATCTTGGGGCTGTGGCCCACCTCTTCCCACAGGGCGGTGTTCAGCCGGTAGAACAGAGAGCGCACATTACGATCCCAGGTGTACAGCAGATCGTTGGCCAGCTCCTGCAAACGGGCGATCTTTTTCGGCAGCTGGGGTTGTACTTCCAGTGAAAAACGTGTCCCTGTCATAGCTGAAATTCGCTCCTTCGAAAATGGGTAAGCCGCTGGCTACCGAGCTAGTATAGACAATGCGCTGGCATGGAGTGTGCCGGGAGGGAGGTGAATTGGTACGATGACTGCACGGCAATATATTTAGCCGAGCGGTGCCTGCCCAGGTTTGATTTTCGTGGAATACTGTTTTACACGGTGGCGAGTTGTGGCGCTAACGCATCCCCGCACTTGCGGCAAAAATACCGAGCGCTGCCGTTTAAGATTTTATTATGCCGAACCGTCGTCAACTGGTGCGTCATGCACTCGCAGACATAACTAAAACGCCGTTGCTGTTTGACCGGAATGCCGGTGAGGTCGTAATTCCCCGTCACGTTGGGTTCCACCCCCAGCGTCTGCATAATGGCTTTCCATTCTTGACCATGCGGCCGAATATTTTTGAAACCAAACAATATATCTGCAACGTAATGCGCTACTTCGTGGGGAACGGTGGTCGCCAGATTGTCTTCAAAATATTTGGAAAATATGAACGGGTTAAAACGCAGGTAACGTTGTCGAAACTTCACCACATACATGCCCGAGGCTCGGCCATGTAAATCAAAGCGGGTATCGATGGGTTTGAAGGTTTTCCCGAAGTGATGTTGGCATTGGAGTAACAAGTCAGCAACACGTTCAAGAATTTGCTGCTGTTGTTTCAGGGTGATGGGGGCAATGGACAACATTGATTTTATTTTAGGTGCAAGAGTATGAGTATCATAAATAGATCAGGGGTTTTTTAACACTAATTCATTGTGATCCGTGTGTTCAAAAACCTTGTCATAAATGTCGATAATAGTGGTTTCTGAGTATGACAACTTACCATTGCCCACTGTGATGCGGTGTCGGAATTCGGTGGTACGCGCATTTCCTTGCATAAAAGGTGACTGAATGATTTTCCAGTTGTCGTCGTCAATATTTGCGGTAACTTCCAGGGTGACGGTACCGTCCTCATTTTTTGACCCGCTATGACGCCCTCCCGCGAGAATGCAAACGGCACGAGGAATGGTGAGTGAGTGCATAATGGTTTCGCTGCTTGGATCCCACATCCAGTAACCGGTTTCATCGTGAAATACTTTGTCGCTGGATTTGCGTCGTACGACCTGGCGGTAGTGCAGTGCCGCTAAAACTTGTGATTCTGCATTGGTGACGTCACCAATGGCCTCAAAAATAAGGGTTTCGTAATAGGGGTTATTTTCGACCCCCTCCGGTTCCGGTGCAACATCAACCCCTTTGTCGCCTTTCCAGGATCCAATCAGGCCGGTTAATGGGCCGTAATCGATATCGGTTTTGTTATTCATGAATTTTTTCCTTAGTATCGTCGCTTGTAAATTTGTTGAGTGATACCGCAGGGCGACGATTAGAGGCGGCGCGGTGGTGATTTTGTACGTTGACGGATGCTACTTGATTTTCTCTTTGCACGCCCCTGCAATTGTTCGTCTCAGTCAAGTACTTGCCTCTTCTGCGACTCAACCCGCACAATGTGCAGATGACTGATTGCAGAAAGTTATCTTGCAAATACGTAAGGCGATGACATGCCGCTTTTAATTTCCCGTTTGGCCAGTGCTGCGGTGGTGATCTTCGGCGTCTTGGTGCTGGTGTTTTTGTTGATTCACTTGGTGCCGGGTGATCCGGTGGAGGTGATGCTGGGTGAGTCGGCACAGGCGGCGGATCGCGAGGCGCTGCGGGTGTCGCTGGGGCTGGATAAACCGCTGCTGTCCCAGTTTGGTACCTATCTTGGTAACCTTGCGCAGCTTGATCTTGGCACCTCGCTACATTCCAAACGACCGATTGTCGATATTATCGTCGAGCGCCTGCCCGCGACCCTGGAGTTAACCCTGGCGGCGCTGTTGGTGGCGGTGCTGGTGGCCTTTCCGCTGGGGGTGCTGTCGGCGGTGAAAAAGGATTCGGGCTGGGACCACGGTGCCATGGCAGTGTCGCTGCTGGGGGTGTCGATTCCCAACTTCCTGATGGGGCCGATTCTGATTCTGGTGTTTGCAGTGTGGCTGGGCTGGTTTCCGGTCAGTGGTCGAGAGGGCTGGGCCTCGTTGGTGTTGCCAGCGATCACGCTGGGCACGGCGATGGCGGCTATCCTCTCGCGCATGGTACGCGCCACCCTGCTGGAGGTGTTGGGCGAGGATTATATTCGTACCGCCCGTGCCAAGGGGCTGGGGCCAGGGGCGGTGATCTGGCGACACGCGCTGCGCAATGCGTTGCTGCCAGTGATTACCTTGCTGGGCCTGCAACTGGGCGCGCTGCTGGCGGGCGCGGTGATCACCGAAGCGGTATTTTCCTGGCCGGGCATCGGTCAGTTGGTGATCGAGGCGATACAGCGCCGTGACTATCCGGTGGTGCAGGCCTGTGTGCTATTGATCAGCCTGACCTACGTGCTGGTGAACACCTTTACCGATCTGGCCTACGGTTGGTTTGATCCACGCATACGGTTGGGGGCCTCCACATGAACAGCGTGGCGCTATTGAAACCCGCTAACTTCAGTCTGAACCGGGTGCTGGGCCTGTGGTTGCCGCTGGCGGTAATTGTGTTGTGGGCGCTGGTGGCGCTCACGGCCTCCTTTTTACCGTTAGCGCCGGATCAGATTGCACTGCAACATATTCTGTTGTCGCCCGGCAGCGAGGCCTGGTTGGGGGCCGATGATTTGGGCCGCTCGATGGCGGCGCGGGTGCTGGCCGGGGCGCAGACCTCGTTTATCGTCGCGCTATGGGTAGTGCTGGTATCGACGATTGTGGGCACCGTCGTTGGGACTTTTAGTGGTTACCTCGGGGGTAAGTGGGATTTGCTGCTGGTGCGCATCATCGACATCTTTCTCGCCTTTCCCGGCATCCTGCTGGCCATCGCGCTGGCGGGCATCCTCGGCCCCGGTATCGAGAACGTGGTGATCGCCTTGAGCGTGGTGGGCTGGGTGGGCTATGCGCGCCTGGCGCGGGCGCAGGTGTTAAGCCTCAAACACCGTGAACACGTGCAAGCGGCCATTGCGCTGGGGGCGGGTACGCGGCGTATCGTGTTTCGACACTTGCTGCCATTGATGATGGCACCGCTCATCGTCGAGGCCAGTTTTGGGGTCGCCGGTATCGTCATCGCCGAGGCGGGGTTGTCATTTCTCGGCCTGGGAGTGCAGCCGCCCGAGGCCTCCTGGGGCAGTATGATCCGTGACGGCGCACGTTATCTGTTGGTGGCTCCGCACATGGTATTGGTGCCGGGTGTGGCCTTGATGCTGGTGGTGTTGTCTGTCAATCTGCTCGGTGATCGGTTGCGCGACAAACTGGATGTGCGTAACCGAAAGTAGCTTGTAGGTTGGGGTGAGCAAAGCGAACCCCAACGAGGATGTTCCCCGATTCGTTGGGGTTCACAAGTTCACCCCAACCGACACAGAGGTTTCTTAAAATTATGCCACTCGGCCCCATCATGCTCGATCTCGTCGGGCTGGAAATCAGTGCGCAAGAACGCGAGATGTTGCTGCATCCGCTGGTGGGTGGCGTCATTTTGTTCACGCGCAATTACCAGTCGCCGGATCAACTTGAGCGGTTGGTGGCAGACATTCACGGCTTGCGCGAGCCACATCTGCTGGTGTCGGTGGATCACGAGGGGGGCCGGGTGCAGCGTTTTCGTCACGGTTTTACCGCGCTGCCGCCTGCGGGAGTGTTTGGTGAAATCTACGCGGATGAGCCCAAACGCGCCAAGCAACTGGCGGAAACCTGCGGCTGGCTGATGGCGGCAGAACTGCGTGCGGTGGGTGTCGATTTCAGTTTCGCCCCGGTGCTGGATCTGGATTACGGCGTCAGCGCGGTGATCGGTAATCGTGCCTTTCATCGCAAACCGGAAATAGTGGGTGATCTGGCGATTTCGTACATGCTCGGCATGAAGCGCGCGGACATGGTGGCCACCGGTAAGCACTTTCCCGGTCACGGCGCCGTGGCGGCCGACTCCCACATCGACATGCCCGTGGACGAACGCCCCTTTGAAGATATTATCGCCGAGGATGTAAAACCCTTTGGTCGATTAATTCGTGCCGGACTGGGGGCGATGATGCCGGCGCACGTGATCTATCCAGCGGTGGATGACAAACCGGCCTGTTTTTCGGCCTATTGGTTGAAATCAATATTGCGTGAGCGCATGGGATTTCAGGGGGTGATTTTCAGCGATGATCTCACCATGAAGGGTGCGCACGTGATGGGCGATATCGTGGAACGTGGCCAGGCCGCATTGGCGGCGGGCTGCGACATGCTGCTGGTGTGCAATCACCCCGAGGAATCTGCCCGTCTGCTTGATCAGCTCAATGCCTCGGCTGATCCGGTGGCTCATGTGCGTTTTGCGCGCTTGCACGAACGTCATAAATTTGACCGGGACAGTCTGCAACAGACCCTAGACTGGCAGCAGGCAGTCTCTACGGTGCAGGCCTTGTGCAGCAAGGATACCGGTGAACTGGCATTTTAGGGAATTTTTACTGGAGCTCATTGTCCCAAGGGCTGATTGTGGTTAGATGCGGTTGGTGGCAGGTTTGAGCAAAATTGCGAGGAACTGGGGGAAACCGGGAGAAACCGACAAATATCAAAGAGCTCCTACACTACGGTGGGAAATGTGATGATTCTTTGAGGCTGGTAAAAAATCTTAGTAACAATTAATGGGACAGTGCGTCAAGCCCCCTGTGCCTTGCATACTGGAATGGCGGCGTGAGAAATCGTGATGAGGGTATTTGTGAGAAAGTTAGTACAGAGTTGTGATAGATGCGGGATAATTTCCTGCCTTTAATGGGAAGTACAGAGTTAAATGTAAAATATCGTGTATTAACGCAGTATAATTCAACCCATGGAGAGAGAACGATGAGAGCAATTAAAACCACTAATATAGCCCTGGCTGTTGCCGCCGCTGGTCTGTTTGCAATGGCGCCAATGTCAGTTGTTCAGGCCGGTAGCGGTCATGACAACATTCACTGTTATGGTGTTAACAAATGCAAAGGCAATAATGATTGCAAATCTGCGGACAATGCCTGTAAAGGTAAAAGTGCCTGCAAAGGACATGGCTTCGTGTCGATGTCCAAAGCTGCTTGCGATAAAGTGGGCGGTAAAGTCGGCGATTAATATTTAGTCCCCGAAAAAGATGGCCGGTGTTGCGAGGGATTTGTTCTACCTTGTGACGCCGGCTTTTTTTATGCTTTTATGAGTGGCACGTGATAGTCGATTGTGAACGTGTTTTACTGAAATTTTTACCGGTTTTGCAGAAGGCGAAATGAGTGCAAACTGAAACAAATAAACCCTTTTTGGGCTACGGCCTTGGTCTGAGGCCGGAGTATTACGACACCATTGTCGAGACCCGGCCGGATGTCGACTGGTTTGAAATTCTGTCGGAAAATTACATGGTCGACGGTGGCAAGCCGTTACATTTTCTTGACCAGGTTCGAGACAACTATCCGGTGGTGATGCACGGTGTGTCCATGTCCATCGGCAGTACCGATCCACTCAATAAAGAATACCTGAAACGACTCAAACAATTGATTGCGCGCGTTGAGCCCCGTTGGATATCGGATCATTTGTGCTGGACCGGGCAGGGTGGCCAGAATTTGCATGATTTGATGCCGCTGCCGTACAACGAAGAGGCCATCGCGCATGTCGTGGACAGGGTGCAGCAGGTGCAGGACTATCTGGGTCAGCAGTTGTTACTGGAGAATGTTTCCAGTTACGTGACCTATGTTCAGTCGGAAATGACGGAGTGGGAATTTTATAGCGAAATCGCAGAACGTGCCGATTGTCTGATGTTGTTTGATGTCAATAATATTTACGTGAGCGCGCGCAATCATGGATTTGATCCGTTGGATTACATTCGTGGAGTACCGGCTGATCGCGTGTGGCAATGTCATCTGGCGGGGCATTCGGATTACGGCGATTATGTTATCGATACTCATGACCACCCCGTTGTGCAACCGGTGTGGGAATTGTATGCCGAGGCGCTGAAACAATTTGGGCCGGTATCTTCAATGATCGAACGTGACGATCAATTTCCGCCTTTTGAGGAACTGCTGGATGAGTTGGGCAAAATGCGTCGCATTGCGCAACAGGTTTTTGGTGAATCAGAGGCGACACCATGCCCAGCCTGAAATCCCTTGACCTAAAAGCACTGCAAAATGCCTTTCAGCGCAACGTGCTGAGCGGGGATGATGAGTTTGTTCCGCAGGTGGTCAGCAGTGTGGCGGTGCCGGGTGAAGAACGCCTGCTCATTTACGCCAATGCCTATTTTTCCCGCTTGGAAGAGGCGCTGGAAAGTGATTATGAAATATTGAAACAGCTGTTGGGTGACGAAACGTTCAGTGAAGTCTGCATGGCTTACACCCATAAATATCCGTCCCACTATTATTCGTTACGTTGGTTTGGGCAGGATTTCTCGAAATTTCTGGGTTATCAGGCCGATGGCGGTGAACACCACTGGCCAGCCGAAATGGCTAAACTGGAATGGACGTTTATTGCGGCCTTTGATGCGGCGGATGCAAAGTCGGCGACGGAAGCCGATGCGGCCGCCATTGCTGCGGATGCCTGGCCGAACCTGAAAATCATATTTCACCCATCGGTGCACACCGTGGTTTTTTGGTGGAATACCCAGGATCGCTGGCGTACAGCAAAACACCATCAAACCATACCGGAGCCGGTGCGTTTGTCTGATCCGGGCCTGTGCCTGTTGTGGCGCGAAAACTTACTGACTAGCTATCGTTCTGTCGAAGCGGATGAGGCGGTATGTTTGCAGGCGGCACTGGGCGGTGCCGATTTTTCCGAAATTTGTGGTGCGTTGGCTGAACAGATGCGGGATCAGGTCATGGTGCCAATGACGGCAGCAGGTTTTCTCAAGGGCTGGTTAGCCGCGGGGATGATTACTGAATTTCTGGTTTGAGTTTACTTTGAGCGTGTTTCGAACCTGCTTTGAGCGTAGCTTGAGAGAGAGACGTTTTGATAAACGGTCAGTCACGTCGAAGTTTATCGTCAATGGCGATGGGTGTCGGGTAGCGCCGTACGATCAGGAAGGATGAAACCACAAAAGTGAGTAGCGTAGCGAATTGAACCAGATAGGACGCCTCACTGCTGATGATGTTTAACTCCAGTGCCAGCACTGCAATCAACAATGAAAATTCACTGATCTGGCCGAGACGCAAGCCGATTTCACTGGAGCGCCCCGATGCCTCTCCGGATCGGCGCAACAAACTGCGAAACACCAACGGCTTTCCCACCAACACAATGCCCGCCAGTATACTGGCGGGAATGAAGATGCTGGTGAGCATCTGCAAATCAAAACTGGCGCCTAATGAAAAGAAGAAAATAATCAGGAAGAAATCCCGCAGGGGTTTTAAACTTTCACCGATGAACAGGGCGATGGGATTTCGGGCCAGTGCGACGCCGGCGAGGAACGCGCCGATTTCGGTTGAAAGTCCCACAGCCGAGGCGAGTTCTGCGAATCCCAGACACCAGCCGATGGTGAGTAAAAATATATATTCCTGGATTTTGTCGAAACGCGCGATGAGCTTGACCAGAACGAATCGTTCCAACAAATATGCAAGCATAACCAATCCTGGCAGTGCCGCAATTCGCAGGGTAATTTCCAGCCACGGCAGACTGGTTTGGCCAGCCGTTTGCACCAACAATAAAATAATGATGGCGATGATGTCTTGAATCAGCAAGATGCTAATGATGATTTCACCCGTACGTCGATGATGCAGTACGGTGGTGGGCAATAGCTTGAGGCCAATGATGGTGCTGGAAAAAGTCAGGGTGGCACCAATGATCAGGCATTCGATCAGTTCAAAGCCAAACGCCCAGCCGACGAGGGCGCCTGTTATAGCGAATAATAGCGAGCTCAGGCCCGTGACCAGGGTGGTTTCCTGTATCAACGGGATGAGTTTGGCGAGCGGTAAACTCAGACCCAGTAAAAACAGCAGAAACATGATGCCTACATGAGACATTTGTTTGATCACAACGGGGTCACTGACCAGCCCAAGTACCGATGGGCCAAATAAAACACCGAGCAAAATATAGGCCACCAGTAATGCCTGACGGGCGTATAAGGCGATGGTGGCAATCACCGCGGCGCCAGTAAAAATCAGAAAGATGGTAAAGACCAAAGGGTCTTGCTGCATGGCGTTGGGCGCTGTGTTATTGGCGAAGGTTAAACATAGTCTTTATGACGTCAAAGAGATAGTTACTAACAAGTCACTAATAATGAATACTACTCATGTTACTTAAATCCACCGTCATACCGGCGAATGCCGGTATCCAGGAGCTGGATATAAACATATCAAAGCCCGTTACCCTGTCAACATTAACCTAAAATACAGCCTTGCATGTATTGCCACCCTCCCTGGATGCCGGCATTCGCCGGCATGACGACCGGGATTTTAAAAAGAAGCAGCATCCTTTTCAGACGACTGGGTAGTAAGAATGGTTAATCAATCCGACGGTCAAGCATAACTTGAAACCACCGGCTTTGACCGGCGGACTATGCACAGACGAAAAGTAAAACGAAAAAGAAACTTGAATACGGTTAATGAATTTGTGGAATGTGGTTCTTTTTCCAGGGTAAAAAAATCAACCGTCGCCAATGATTAGCCAGTGTTACGCATTCCGGCCGCAATGGCATTGATGGAACGTAGTAAGGGGTTCAACCAAATTTCGCGTTGTTCTTTGTTGAGTGTTTCATCACGGTAGCGCTTAAGCAGCGTGAGCTGAATGTGGTTTAACGGGTCAAGGTAAGGGTTGCGACGCGTCAACGATAATTCGAGCACCGGATTTTCTTCCAGCAATTTTTGTGCATCGATAATGTTCAATACTTGAGTGACGGTACGTGTGTATTCTTCACGAAACATTTTGTAGATGTGCTCACCGGTTGCCGGATCAACACAGAGCTTGGCATATTCTTTGGCGATATTGGGTTCGGCTTTGAACAGCGCCATCTGCGTGTTGCTGAGCAGGGCGCGGAAGAAGGGCCAGTCTAGATACATTTTTTGTAATTGCGCTAAACGCGTGGGATCGTTTTGGCGCCACTGTTCTAACGCGCTACCAATGCCGAACCAGGCCGGTAAAGTGTGACGCGATTGCGCCCAGCCAAACACCCAGGCGATGGCGCGTATAGATGTTTTTGCCCGATCACCCTTTTTACGGTGCGAGGGGCGCGAGCCGATATTCATCAAACCGATTTCGCTGACGGGTGTGCTTTCGTAAAAATAATCCAGAAAGCCTTCAGTGTGATCAGTAAGCTGGCGATAAGTGGCTTCGCCAGTGGCGGCCAGCTCGTCCATGGTGGCCAGGTAATCTTTACGTTCCGGCGTGGCAGGTTGCACCAGGTTGGCACTGGCCTTGATCAGGCCGGTCAGGCCCATGGTGAGTTCGTACACGGCAGTTTCCTGGTTACTGTATTTGAACGACAGCACTTCACCCTGTTCGGTGAATTTGATTTGACCGTGTACGGTGCCTTCCGGTTGCGAGAGAATCGCTTCGTGAGTGGGGCCGCCACCGCGGCCGATGGTGCCACCGCGTCCATGGAACAGACGACAACGCACGCCGTGTGCATTGGTTAACTCGGTGACGCGTTTTTGCGCGTCGTACAAATTCCACACCGAGGCGAGAATGCCGCCGTCTTTGCAGGAGTCGGAATAACCCAACATGATTTCTTGCAGGTTACCGACTTGCTTGAGCATGGCGGCATAGGTGGGGTTGTCGAGTAGTTTGCTCATCACTGGTTCAATATGAGTCAGGTCTTCGATGGTTTCAAACAGCGGCGCAATCCGAATGCTGCACTGGGCTTTGCCATTTTCATAACCAGCCAGCCCTGCCAGGCGTGCCATAAACAATACTTCCATGACGTGACTGGCTTCGTGGGTCATGGAGATGACATAGCTGCCGAAGGCCTTTTTACTGATCTCTTCACGCATCTGCACCATCACCCGGAATACGTCCAGAGTTTCTTGTGTCAGTTCCGTGAGATCCGCTGCTTGTGAATCAATTCCGGCGGGGTCTTTAATAGCCTGTTCCAGTGCCACAAGGCGCGCGTCTTCATCTAAGGATAAATAGTCGATGTCGATTTGTGAGAAGAGTTCGACCACGGCTTCGCTGTGGCGAGTGGATTCCTGGCGCACGTCGAGGCGCAAACAATAAAATCCAAAGGTCTCGGTGAGGCGAATCAGGTCTTTCAATTTGCCATCGGCGATGCGTTTGTCACCGTGGCTGATCAGTGAATCATGGATGACTTTCAGATCATTCAGGAATTCCTGTTCGGAACGATAACGGTCGGCAAGGTAGGTTTCGCCGCGGTCTGTGCGTTCCAGCAGTTTGTCTTTGAGTGCCACCAGGTTGCGTTCAAGCCGATAACGCATGACGCTCAACTTGCGACGATAAGGTTCATGACGGAAGCGTTCGGGCTTGTCAGCGAAGGTATGTTCGATGTATTGGTCATCACTGCTCAGGCTGTCCCGCATTGCGCTTGTGATTTTGCACAGTTTGTCGGAATGGGTCAGCAGCTCGATCAGGTCAGGGATGCGTTTGAGATATTCCAGTAAAATGGTTTGTGACTGCATGCGTACCGCCATGGCGGTGGTTTCCGGTTTGACGTTGGGGTTGCCGTCGCGATCACCGCCGATCCAGGAACCAAAACGTAAGAAACTGGGAATAGTGATTCTGGGGTTGCCCTCCGGTGTTTTACCGCACACTCGCAGCGTGGCATTTTCGAAATTCCGGTAAGTATTGGGAACCGCATCGAACAGACATTCGTTGAAGTAGGCGAGTCCGTAACCGATTTCATCTTTAACACGGGGGCGAAGCACACGCACTTCATCGGTCTTCCAGAGGATTTGGATCTGACTTTCCAGCTTGTCGACCAATTGTGCTTTTTCTGATTTGGTGAGCCGGGTGTCGCTGAGTTCTTCGTTGCTCTCAAAAATGCGGCGCTGTGCATCCATGATGGTGCGACGTTTAGCTTCGGTAGGGTGTGCAGTGATCACCGGAATGTAGGCCAATTGGTTGAGCAGCGTTTGCAACTGTTCGGGCTCGATACCCTGAGCGCGCAGTTCACGCAGGGTGGCATCGAATGAACCGGTCCAGAGCGTGTCGTTGCCGCTGCGTTGGCGTAATTGTTTGCGGCGCTGGTGGTGCTGGTAGGATTCTTCAGCAAGATTGATGAGGCTGAAATAGGTGCTGAAGGCTCGCACGATGTGCACCAGATTCTCGGAAGACAAGCTTTCAATCAACTGGCCAAGCCGACGGCGTTGGGCCGGGTTATCGTTTTTGCGGAGGTCGATGTAGCCTTTGCGCAGGGTTTCCACGGCGGACAGAACATCGTCGCCTTCCTGTTCGCGCAGGATGTTACCCAGTAAGGTGCCGAGTAATTTAACGCGGGCACGCAGAGCTTTGTCGTCGGTCTTCAATGTCATGTGTGTTAAGATCCAGTGTTGGGCACCGCGAATATAAACGCTTGCGGATTGCTGCATAATTTTTGTCGGCTGTGACCGGCCAGTTACCGCTAGTTGCTGTCATCAGTGTCATGCGGTCAGCCCAATAAAGTGGCCAGCCACGGTAGTACGTCCGACTTTTTGACCCCCCCATTTAATCTTTGCACGGTCCATTCCAAAACGCTCAGTCAAGCAAAGAGCCGGCGATTATACCTGATGTGAGGACGTTGCAATCTCTTGACTTGCCGGGGTTGCTGGGGTAGTCAAGCGTACCGCTATGTTTTGCATAACCGCTGAATGAGTGAAAAAATGAGGTTTTAGTATGCGTTGGTTAGAGAAAGTACCGCTGGTTCCCTTGATCTTGGCGGCCCTGTTTATGGGCTTGGCGCCATTTCGTCCCGAGCCGCATTTGTGGGAAAAATTTAACATGTTGATGGCGGGCGCTCTGACGCAGCCGCTGGATATATTTGATGTATTTTGGCACTTGGCATTGCCGATATTAGTGGTGGTGAAGCTTGTGATGGCGCGGCGCTCGCCGTCCGATGCAGGCTGATAATGAGTGCATGATGAAAAAAAGCCCCGCAGAACAGGGCTTTTTAGTATCGTTTTTTTAGGCTTAACGTGGATGAATCATGTGATCTATTTGATCAGGCATGGAGCCACAAAAGTTGTGTTCATCCGTCCCGCAGGATTTAGTGTGGAACATGGCATAAGTGGGACACCAGCCGATGAAGCCAGACAACATTGGAAAAACACCAAGCAGTGGTAGTATCGCAAACCACGCGCTGACGGTTTCGATAGGATAAAAAAACCAAACCCCGATCATCCCCGTACCCACAAGTATGCGTACGGCTCGATCGATTAGACCAATATTTTGCAGTGCTTCACTGGTTTGCAGTGATTTGTCGATGAGTTGAACCATAAATCACCTCCATGACTCGACAATGACGGAAGACCTAGCAGCCTGGAGCCACCCGTCAAGTTTTAAGGACTGTACTGCAGACCGCTTGCGCCCTTGTAATTTTGCCATGTTAGTACGTTGTTTCTTCAATTCCTTTTGTTTGTCATCATCCTTTTTTTGGCCGCAAAACGACCACTGAAACGCATTACCTCTTTGGCGTCGGTACCATTTAAAGATGGATTAATTTAAGCGTAGACGAGCGGGCATTCTCGGCTACCCTTTTAATCAGGAAATATTTGTTGTGGGCATAAAAAATACTGATGCGTTTTGGTTGGTCATAGCAAACACTGATAGTGGTAAATACCTATAAAAACAGTGCTATACCCCTAGTTATGTGTATGGGTGATTTTTATTTCATTTTTAACGATAAGTTTATCTGTAAAAATAAAGTGTTTTAGGGAGTGCTGGAGAGCCTATTTGGAATATTTTTGCTTCTCGTCGCGTGCTTTTTGGGGTGTGAGTCGTTAGCGTAAAATTTTCAGATGGCAGATGAGTTTCCAGGGCCATAACGTGTATGCAGGATGTTGTTTATTAATGGGTGTTTCTCGGAATTGCAATGGAAATGACAATTGTCTAGAGTTGCCCCACTAGCACACCCGGGAACACCTCAAAGCTTATTCGATGGCCGGTTTTGATTCGATGTTTATCTGCAACAGGAGTTGCAGAGTGGTGTGTTGAGTTTTGATTATTCGTTCATCAGTCCAGTAAAGGAATATAGAGGTTGAGCTTATGCAAACAGGTACAGTGAAGTGGTTTAATAATGCCAAAGGCTACGGTTTTATCGTGCCGGAAGATGGCGGCGAAGATGTCTTCGTACATTATTCGACAATTGATGGTGCAGGATTTAAGACTCTGAAAGAGGGACAACCGGTACAGTTCGAGGCTTTAAGCAGTCCTCGTGGGGTACAGACGACACGCGTATTGGGGCCTGAAGGCGAACCCAAGAGCCAAAATTAATTTGGCCCGTTGATGTTGCATCAAGCATTGCCTGGTCCACGCTGGGTCGCAAATCGAGCAGTCTTGCTATTTGAGATAACGTTTCAGTAATCCACTGTAAGCGTCAATGCGGCGGTCGCGCAGGTATGGCCATGCTTGGCGTACGTTTTCGTTGTGAGCGAGATCTACGGAGGCAACGATAACCTCCTGTTCATTGGCGGTGGCCTGGATAATGATTTCGCCCTGTGATCCTGCAATGAAACTTGATCCCCAAAATTGAATGCCCTGGGTTTGCCGGTCGTGATGGCCTGCATTGTTGCCCGTGCTTGCCGGGTTTGCAGTGTCTGAATCCGGTGGTGAAAATGACGAAGCTAGTGCAGGTTCAAAGCCAGTACGATTGCAGGCGGCCACTGGCAGACCGTTGGCGATGGCATGTGAACGTTGGATGGTTACCCAGGCATCCTGTTGTGTGGCTTGCTCTGCTTCAGCATCCTGTTTATCCCAGCCAATGGCGGTGGGGTAAAGCAAGATCTCGGCCCCGGCCAGGGTCATCAGGCGTGCGGCTTCCGGGAACCACTGATCCCAGCAGACCATAACGCCGAGCCGCCCCACAGAGGTGTCGATGGGCTCGAAGCCTTGTGGTTTGTTGTTAAGCCCCGTTGCTGATTCGCTTTCAATCCTGGTTTCATGTCCGGCTTCGACCGTGGCTTCAAAATCGCCCGGAGTGAAATAATATTTTTCGTAGTAACCGGGGTCGTCGGGGATGTGCATTTTCCGATAACGCCCCACCATGCCGTGTTGGCCGTCGAGTACTACGGCGGTGTTGTGGTAAATGCCGGCGGCACGACGTTCAAAAATCGAAGCAACGATAACGATATTCAATTCGGCCGCCAGACGTGCCAATCGATCCGAGCTTGGGCCTGGAATGGATTCGGCATATTTAAAATTATCAATGGACTGCTGCTGACAAAAGTAGTGGGTGGTATGCAATTCCTGCAGTAAAACCAATTGGGCGCCTTGCTGTGCGGCGCTGCGCACGCCATCAATGGATTTGCGTAAATTATCGGCTGGGCTGGTATTACAGCTGTGCTGTACGAGGCCGAGGGTGAGGGTTTTGTTCATTTGTTTTTCCTGGAATGTTTCCGCAGGCTAACTGTGGTTAGGTTGCATAATCTGAAGCTTTCACTGTTCAGTTTAAAACGCCAGCAGGAAATTGCAGTGTAGCGCAATGCACGCTGCCAAATTGCTGAAGAAGGCTGCGGCAGTCGATGCCAATGATTTCCCGGTCTGGGAAACCGGCTTCCAGCGCCTGTAGTGCAAGAATGTCGTTGGGGTCGTCATAAGTGGGGACGAGTACCGCGTCATTGATGATTAAAAAATTGGCGTAGTTTGCGGGCAAACTTTCACCTTTTGAGTTGCGTATGGCCGCCGGTATCGGCAGGGGAATTAGCCGATAGGGTTTGCCATCGGCGTTGGTGAAGGTGGCCAGCTCTGCGGCCATGGCGTTAAGTGCCGGATAGTGGATGTCCGATGCATCATTGCAGCTGCTGTAGGCAATGGTGTTATTGGGGCAGAAGCGGGCCAGGGTGTCGATATGGCCGTCAGTGTCATCTCCTGCGATGTGGCCTTGGGTGAGCCATAAGATGCGTTGTGCACCCAGTTGGGTTTGCAATATTTTCTCGATGTCTTTTGTTGATAGTGCCGGATTACGATTGGGGTTGTGTAAACAGCGCGTGGTGGTGAGCAAGGTGCCTTGACCATCAGATTCGATGCTGCCGCCTTCGAGCACCAATGACAGGTTGGATATGGGGTGTTGTTGAAAGACCCCTGCCTGTTTTAGCCGCCCCGTGATTCTGTTGTCCAGTTCGGACGGATATTTTCCGCCCCAGCCATTGAAGCTAAAATCGAGCAGGTAAAGACGGGCATTGTTTGCATTGTTTTCGGGGCCGCTGTCGATGTCGATGACGGTGAGGGGGCCGGTGTCGCGCACCCAGCTGTCATTGCTGGGGGCGATGGTGAAACGCAGGTTGGGGTCGATACCGTGTGGTTTTGTTATCTGCTCGATGTGAGTCTGGTGGGCTTGATCAAAACAAACGATGAAAACAATCTCGTGACGATGGATAATGGAGACAAGCTCAAGGTAGGTTTTTTCGATCTCACTAAGAGTGTGTTGCCAGTCGCCGTGCGTATGTGGCCACACCAGCATCACGCCGCTTTGCGACTCCCATTCAGCGGGGAGACGTCGGTTGCTGGTGTCAGTCACGAGACGATTTATGGTGTGGGCCGGTCGGAGGAGTCAGTATTTTCGGGGCGACGGAAATTAGGATTTAGCAGCGCAGTTTTCACCATGTTGTCTTTGGTTTGCACAATTTCCACCGGATAACCCGCCAGCATTAAACTGGTGCCGGGTTCTGGAATACTTTCCATGTGTTCGGTGATCAGGCCGCTAAACGTTTTCGGGCCATTAGTGGGTAAATCCCATTGCATAATGCGATTTAGCTCGCGAATCGAGGCACTGCCGTCCACCAAAAAAGTCCCGTCGGTTTGGCGATGAACCTCCTTGATGTGCATGGCAGGGTCGGTGGTAAATTCACCGACGATTTCTTCGAGGATGTCTTCCAGAGTGACCAGCCCCTGGACGTCACCGTATTCGTCAACGACCAGGCCGCTACGGCGTTTTTCCCGCTGGAAGTGCAGCAGTTGTTTGTTGAGCGGTGTGCCTTCCGGGACAAAATAGGCAGGTCGAATCCAGCGTTCCAGATCTTCTTTGCAGGTCTCTTTTTGGGTGAGTAATTGCAGTATGCTGCGCACGTGAATCATGCCGATGACATTGTTGATGTCACCATTAAAGACCGGTATGCGAGTGTGTTGCGTGTTGGTCAATTGCTTGAGAATGTCGTCCCAATCATCCTTCATATCAATGCCGACCAATTCATTTCGCGGCACCATGATGTCGTCCACGGTGACTTTTTCCAGGTCGAGGATATTGGTGAGCATCATTTGGTGACGGCGAGGGATCATGGCACCGGCTTCACTGACCACCATGCGCAATTCTTCGCTGCTCATGGCCTGGGTAGTCGCTTGGTTAACGTGGACGCCACCTAATCGCAACAGTCCATTGGCGGCGATGTTGACCAGCCAGACGAGAGGGTAGAGCAGTTTTAATAAGGGCGCCAGAATCAGAGTGGCCGGAAAAGCGAAACGTTCCGGGTGCAAGACTGCCAAGGTTTTGGGGGTGACTTCTGAGAAAACCAGAATCACCAGGGTCAGCAGGCCAGCGCCGATAGCGATGCCAGCCTCGCCGTACAGACGCAGGGCGATGATTGTGGCGATGGAAGAGGCCAGGATGTTAACGAAATTGTTACCCAACAAAATGAGCCCGATAAGCCGGTCCGGGCGTTCCAGCAATTTGGCCGCGCGCATAGCACCACGGTGTTTGGTCTTTGCCAAGTGCCGCAGACGGTATCGGTTCAGACTGATCAATCCTGTTTCAGATCCGGAAAAAAAGGCGGAAAGAATGATGAGGAAGAAAAGTGCGCCGAATAAGGCGCCTATGGGAATGTCGTTCAAGAAGCGTTTTGCCTCGCTAGCAATGCGTTAGGGAATATTTAAGGCTAAATCAGTGACGTGTCAAGCCGTGATTGTGGCGTGTTTGTGGATATTTTAGGGGCTGCCGTAACACGGGTGTCGGCGGAAGCCGGGAGGTTTAACGACCCAGCATGATTTCGGTGACCCATTTGCTGCCCATGTAGGCGAGCAGTAAGACGAAGAAACCGGTCAATGTCCAGCGAATCGCGATACGACCGCGCCAGCCGAACTTCCAACGCCCCCAGAGCAGGGTGGCGAAGACCACCCAGGCGGTCATGGAGAGGATGGTTTTGTGCACCAGGTGCTGAGCGAACATGTCCTCCAAATAGATGATGCCACTGATCAGAGCGAGGGTGAGCACCGCCAGTCCCAAGCCGATGAGCTGGAATAATAAATTTTCCATGGTTTGTAGAGGTGGCAGGGCGCGGATAAACCCGCCAGGGCGTTTTTCGCGCAGGTGCTTGTCTTGTATCGCCAGCAATACGGATTGCACGGCGGCGATGCTCAACAGGCTGTAGGCCAGTACTGACATGATGATGTGCAGTTTCAGTTCCAGCACTTGAACCCCGATGAGCGTGTGATGCGAGGGGAAAATCATCCCCAGCGAAATGGCGATACTGGCCAGCGGCAACAGAAATACACCGAGGCTCTCAATGGGGTTGGAGAGGGCAGCCAATAATACCAGCAGTGCAATCAGCCAGGTGATGAGGGACAGGGCATTGAAGAACCCGAGGTTCAGGCCCCCGTCGATAAACAAGGTGAGATACAGCGTTACGGTATGGAATGCGACCGCGATCAAGCCGATGACGATGATGTGCAGCTTGCTTAATCCGCCAATTTTCTCCGGTTTTGTGCGGTCATGAAACAAGCGCCGGGCGAGCAACAGGCCGGAAATCGAATAAAGGACGAAGGCGATAACGCCGGTGTATATTTGAATCATGTGTCGTTGAGTCGTTGTTAATGACAACAGGCGGTAGGCCTGTCTTGTGGACGTATTAAGTCTTTTAGGTGCCTGCTTTGTCAATGTTTTTCATTGTTTTGTTGCTCGTCACAGTCTTATTGTCTGTGAACGGGCTAAATATTCATTCTTGGCCTGCCGTTAATGACATCACTGGGCGCTTCACAGTGTTGCCTAAACAGTAAAAATGGCACTGATGGTGAGCAGGGCGGGTGCTTGGATACACGGCGATGAAATAGAATTGGACTGGTACATTGCGCTATCATCATGTAAATTCAGGGGAAAATTTTGTTTCTTCTGAATCTGAACAACAAAACAAATCTCTAGGTGGTCTATGAAGCTGCGCGTGCTGGGTTGTAGTGGTGGTGTTGGGAACGATCTTCGTACCACGTCACTGTTACTGGATGATGATATCTTGATCGATGCTGGTAGCGGCGTGGGTGAGTTGACGTTGGATGAAATGCGTAAAATTCGCCACGTTTTTCTGACCCATTCGCATCTCGACCATTTCTCTTTTTTACCCTTGTTGGTCGACAGTATTTTCCCCAGTATTCGTGAACCGCTGGTGGTGCATGGTCAGCCGGTGACGCTGAAGGCTTTGCAGACCCACGTTTTTAACTGGACCATCTGGCCCGATTTCGCCAAGCTGCCCACCGAAGACAAACCGGTGATGCAGTATCAGACATTAGTCCCGGGTGATATTGTTGACCTAGACGGTAAAGGGGAAAAACGCACTCTGGAGATGATCGGAGTCAATCACATCGTTCCCGGTGTGGGCTATCGGGTGGAAGGCGAAACCGGCGCCTTTGCCTTCAGCGGCGATACCACCACCAACGATAATTTCTGGAAGGTGCTTAACGGCCACGACCGTCTCGACGTACTGCTGGTGGAAGCGGCCTTTGCCAATGCCGATATCGACCTCAGCAAACGTTCTGGCCACTACACGGCCAAGTTACTGGCGGCCGATTTGAAAAAGCTCAAACATCAGCCGGATATCTACATTACCCACAATAAACCCGGTCATGAATCGGTGATCATGGGCGAGTGCCGCGAAGCCATTGATGGTCGCAAGGTTACTGCCGCCGCAACCGGATTGATTTTCACGTTATAATTCCTCCCTTAAACACTAGCAGCGAGTTGCTGGTGTGTCGTTGGAAACCCCTGTGTTTCCAGCGGTGCGTGGTGTTTTTAACCAGACTTCGGAAGTGATCCATGTTTGATAGCCTTAGCGAACGCCTTAGTAACACCCTTAAAACCCTGCGCGGTCAGGCGCGACTCACTGAAACCAATATTAAGGATAGCCTGCGTGAAGTGCGCATGGCCCTGTTGGAAGCTGATGTGGCGCTGTCGGTGGTACGTGAATTTATCGATCATGTGAAGGAACGTGCCCTGGGCGAAGGGGTGATGCAAAGCCTCACGCCGGGTCAGGCTCTGATCAAGATTGTCAACGACGAGCTGGTGAAGGTGATGGGCGAGGCTTGTGAGGAGCTGGATCTCAGCACCCGGCCACCGGCAGTGATTTTGATGGCTGGCCTGCAAGGCTCGGGTAAAACCACCAGCGTGGCCAAGCTGGCGCGCTGGCTCAAAGAGCGCAAAAAGAAATCGGTGATGGTGGCCAGTGCCGACGTTTATCGTCCGGCCGCCATCGAGCAGCTGAAGACCCTGGCGACGGAAGTCGGCGCGGAATTCTTTCCCAGTGATCCTTCACAAAAACCGCTGAGCATTGCTCAGAACGCACTTGACCAGGCCCGCAAGCAGGCCGTGGACGTGCTGATCATCGATACCGCCGGACGTCTCGCCATCGACGAAGCGATGATGACTGAGATCAAAGATCTGCATGCGGCCATCGAACCCGTGGAAACCCTGTTCGTGGTGGACAGCATGACCGGCCAGGATGCCGCCAACACTGCCAAGGCCTTCAACGAAGCCCTGCCACTGACTGGCGTGATTCTCACCAAGACCGACGGTGACGCCCGTGGCGGTGCGGCGTTGTCGATCCGTCAGATCACCGGCAAGCCTATTAAATTCCTCGGCGTGGGTGAAAAGACCACTGCGCTGGAGGCTTTTCATCCGGATCGTATGGCCTCGCGCATCCTTGGCATGGGCGACGTCATGTCGCTCATCGAAGAAGTCCAGCACAAGGTTGACCACAAAGAGGCGGAAAAACTCGCCAAAAAAGTCGCCAAAGGTAAGGGCTTTGATCTGGAGGATTTTCGTACCCAGCTACAGCAGATGCAGAAAATGGGCGGTATCGCCGCGCTGATGGACAAAATGCCCGGCATGGGCCAGATGGCCGGTGCCGCCAAAAACGTCGATGAAAAACAGTTCTCCCGTCTGGAGGCTATTATCAGCTCCATGACCATGAAGGAACGCCTGTTTCCGGCCATCATCAAAGGTTCACGTAAACGCCGCATCGCGGCCGGTTCAGGGGTACAGGTGCAGGACGTTAACCGCCTGCTCAAGCAATTCACCCAGATGCAGAAAATGATGAAAAAGATGAAGGGCGGCGGTATGGCCAAAATGATGCGTGGCCTCAAGGGGCGTATGCCGCCGGGGATGCCGTTTTAGGACAGGGACGAGTATCGAGTGACTTAGAAAAAGCTGGCCCCGCTTATTTGCTAGCATTGCTTGCAATCAGCCCGAGGGTTGCTATCATTGATATCAATTGCTGGGAGAAGATGATGGCACGCTTATTAGTAAGAGACCTTGATCCTGAAGTTGCACAAGCGCTAAAACGCCAGGCGGTGAAACATGGTCGCAGTGCTGAAGCAGAACACCGCGAAATACTGAAGAAAGCCCTGCTAGGCCCCAAAAAGAAATCGTTTGCACAAGTTTTGGCATCAATGCCGAATGTCGGTAAAGACAGTGATTTTGAACGAGTGGAAGACTCCGAGGCTGGCAGTGTATTTAATTGATACGAATGTACTCAGCGAAATCCGAAAAAATCAAAAAGCGAATAAAGGTGTCAGGCGATTTTTTGAAGTTGCTTCAAAAGAGGAGCAAAACCTCTACGTGTCGGTGGTGACTATCGGCGAACTGAGGCGAGGCATCGAATTAATCCAACATCGTGGTGACCTGCGACAGGCTCGCTTGCTGGAGAAATGGCTTGGCTTAATACTGGACGATTACCAGGACAATATTTTAGATATTAATCAGGACACAGCCCAGCTCTGGGGTAAATTGCGAGCACCTCATCCTGAGAATGCTTTGGATAAACAAATTGCAGCGACGGCCCTCATTCATGGGCTAACGGTTGTGACACGAAACAGCAAGGATTTCACAAAAACCGGGGTGATGGTTTTGAATCCGTTTGAATAACAATAGTTTGGTTTGTTTGTAGGTATGTGGCGTGGAAAGATACAGCATCAGTATTACTTAGCTTTTATATCACGTGAACGGAGGCACTATGCTTGCTTGGGACAAACTTCTAAATCAAATTAGGCGCAAGGAACTTGGTGGGTCAGAAGAATCTATGGGAACCGGTGCAGGTAGAACAGAACTTGAACGAGATTATGATCGTATATTGTTTTCTGCACCCACGCGCCGACTGGCAGATAAAACGCAAGTTTTCCCCATGGAAGAAAATGACTCGATAAGAACAAGGCTTACTCATTCTCACGAAGTTAGTAATTTGGCTCGAAGCATAGGTGTGCGCTTGGCTTTTGAACACGCAGAGGAAGTTTTTGGCTCTGAACATGAGTTACTTGAAGTTAAAAGAAACGTCCCTTCTTTACTAGCCGCTGTAGGATTGGCTCATGATTTGGGTAATCCGCCCTTTGGTCATCAAGGAGAGAAAGCGATTCAGCAGTGGTTTAAAAAAGTTGACATGGATGAAAAAATTGCTGATGACTTTCTCAAATTTGATGGCAATGCACAAACTTTCAGGCTTTTAACACGGTTACAAGTCTTGAATGATAAATACGGATTGAATCTTTCGCTAGGAACTCTCGCGGGGCTGCTTAAGTATCCAAGTGTATATGGATCAGAAAACAAAGGTGGTTTTAAAAAACATGGTGTTTTTAAGAGTGAAGAATCGATTGTTAAGGATGTGTGGAAATATACGGGTCTCAAAGAAGGTGTTAGGCACCCATTAGCGTATGTAATGGAAGCCTGTGATGATATAGCTTACTCAATTATTGATGCCGAAGACACAGTCAAAAAGGGTTATGCGTCATTTTATGATTTGATGGACTATCTGAAATCCTTCGATCCTAGCGACGAGATTATTGATGAAGTAGTAGTTGCTTCAAGGGGTAAAAATAAGAAGTATAAAGAGGAATCGCTAAGCTCAAATGAACTAAATGACATATCTATGCAAATGTTTCGAGTTAAAGCAATATCGGTAATGGTAGAATCCGCTACGAATGTTTTTGTAAAGAGCATAGGTAGTATGATGAATGGTTCCATTAAACCGGGGTTTGAGCTTATAAAAGAATCAAACTGTGCTCAATTATGTAAAGCTGCCAAAGATTTTGATGACCGCTACGGATTTCAACATAAAGAGGTGCTACGGCTTGAGCTTGAGGGCAACAGCTACATAAAGAGTATGATGAGTATGCAGTGGAAAGCTATTTTAAACAATGAGGAACCTAATCCATTTGAACGCTATGTTTTTGGGGCAATTTCCGAAAACTATCGAAGAGTTTATTTTGATTCTGACAAATCACTTTACGCAAAATGCCAGTTGTTATGCGATTCAATATCAGGAATGACTGAAAAGCATTTGATAAAAAAACATGATCATTTAAAGGCTCTGGATAATGGTTATTCCTAAACCTCAACCGGTAAAGTCAGCTGATAATCTAAGGAGTCGAGTAGATCGGTTGTTTGAAAAATCAGCGAAAAATACGAATGATGTCTATCAGCTGTCGCTAGGGTTTCCACCTAAAGCTAACAGTGAACGTAATGTTGATGTTCCTAGCCAAAATATACGCGAATTTCTTGATTTTGTTTCTGATGCAATGCCAGATGGTGATGTGTATTTATTTGGCGGGGTTCTTCGTGATCTTGCCCTATTAGGCCGAGAAGGGTTTAATTCCGATATCGATTTGGTCGTAGAAGGAAACTGGAATAATCTAGTTCCTTACCTTCAGACTTTGGGTGCGAATAAAAACAAATTTGGTGGTTACCGACTCATGATTGGTGAATGGCCAGTTGATATATGGAACGCCAGGGATACGTGGGCTATTAAACAAAATCTTGTGCCGTTTAAGGATGTTTCTTCTCTGGTTGACACTACGGTTCTGAACTGGGATGCAATTCTCATGAACTGGCGAACTCGAAAATTTATTTGCCGAGCGAATTATTTTGAGGAGATAAATTCAAGAGCGTTGGATATTGTTTTGGAAAAAAACCCAAATCCACTGGGAATGGCTATTCGAGTTTTTAGACACCTTTGCTTGAGGGATGCGAGAAGCGTCACATTATTAGCGGCAAGATATATGGCTAATTGTGCAAAACATTACAGTTTTGAGAAAATGAGAAATGCAGAGTTAAGAAGCTATAACAATTCAATTATCGAACAGCCAGTGCATAGGTTTTTCGAGCATATAGATACCGAAAAAAGCAAAGACATTCACCACCAATTTAGCATTGCTAGTGACATTGTTGAGCAAGAGCTTGAGTTGTGTTGAGAATAATTTAAGAAGTGGGGAATATTTTTCCCACGTGAAAGCAAGGGGGCATAATACTTACACGTAAGAAGATTTGGGCTCACGTCTTTTCACGCCAACAAGGTAAGCAGGGAAGTCTGATGCAGAAGATGATGAAAAAGATGAAGGGCGGCGGCATGGCCAAGATGATGCGTGGTTTGAAAGGCAGAATGCCGCCGGGGATGCCTTTTTAGGGCAGTGACGAGGAAAAGCCCTTTCCCCTAGCACCTCGACATTCGCCTTTAGATACTGGCTGTCAGGCATTTATTTTCCTGAGAAATTGGCGTAGAATGCGCGGCTCTCTTGGGATGCCCAGCGAAACTAGGCCCCAATCGATACAACATTTTATTATTGATTACGAAGGATTAACACACATGGTAACCATTCGCATGTCTCGTGGCGGCGCCAAAAAACGCCCTTTCTATCACATCGTTGTGACCGATAGCCGCAATAAGCGCGACGGTCGTTTCATTGAACGCCTGGGCTTTTTCAATCCCGGCGCCAAGGGTGCTGAAGAGCCATTGCGCCTCGATGCTGATCGCATTGCCCACTGGGTGTCCCAGGGCGCTCAAATGTCTGATCGCGTTGCCAGCCTGCTGAAACAGCAGAAAAAAGCCGCTGCCTAAGTTTGTTGGGACCGGCGCAAGCCGGTCTTTTTCGCACAGTCGGGATTCTCTCCACGGCTTCATATCGCGATGATTTCGATGGCCGTGGTTTGACATAAATGGTTTTGAAATATGAGAGTTTCAAAATCAGGATTTCAAAACAAACGGCCTCGAAAACCTACTCTCGACACACCCAATCATGAAAGATACGGCGCCAAAAAATTCGGTCTCAGCAGAGATGGAATATCTTATTGTCGGCAAAATTGGCGCACCTTATGGCGTGCGTGGCTGGGCCAAACTCTATTCTTATACCGAGCAGACCAACAATCTGTTGGAGTACGATCCTTGGTATACCCCCTCTAAAAACAGCAAAGATGCCAGCATGAGTGATGGCGATTGGGTCATTGCGCCTGTCGTTGAGGCCAGAATCCACGGTAAAGGTCTGATCGCAAAATTTAAAGGCTGCGAGGACCGCGATGCCGCCGCCCGTTTGACCGGACAGGAAATCGCCATTCGACGCAATCAGCTGCCTCCTGCCGCAGAAGGTGAATACTACTGGGGCGATCTCAAGGGGCTCGCAGTGATGACCGTAGATGGCGTTTTGCTGGGGGTGGTGGATCATCTGGTCGAAACAGGTGCCAACGATGTGCTGGTTGTGAAGGGCGATCGCGAACGGCTGATTCCTTACGTGCTGGGTCCCATCGTCAAAATCGTGGATCTTGAGGCCGGCACAATGCAGGTGGACTGGGATCCTGATTTTGAGTGATTCAGTGACGGATTCGCCGGCAAATACGCCTCGGTCGAAATTACACATTGGCGTCGTGACCCTGTTCCCGGAAATGCTCGCGGCGGTGAGTCAGGTCGGTATTACCGGTCGCGCGGTGGAACAGTCGCTGGTCGTGATTCACAGCTGTAATCCGCGCGATTTTACTACCGACAAACATCGCACCGTAGACGACCGCCCGTACGGCGGCGGCCCCGGCATGGTGATGAAAGTGGCGCCGTTGCGCGAGGCGATTCGCTCCGCTAAAGCCCAGGTGCCAAAGGGTTCGCCGGTAATACACCTCTCTCCTCAGGGGCGCAGGTTGGATCAGGCTGGATTGCATGAATTGGTGGCCCTGCCGGGCATGGTGTTGGTGGCGAGTCGTTACGAAGGGGTGGATGAACGCCTCATCGCGGCGGAGATCGATCAGGAATGGTCCATCGGGGATTACGTGCTCAGCGGTGGAGAGCTGGCTGCGATGGTGCTCATCGATGGCGTGATACGCTTACTGCCAGGAGCCTTGGGGCATGAAGATTCCGCCGATCAGGACTCGTTTAGCGGTGGTTT
Organism: uncultured Ectothiorhodospiraceae bacterium; assembly: GCA_964401355.1. Classification (GTDB taxonomy): domain Bacteria; phylum Pseudomonadota; class Gammaproteobacteria; order SZUA-152; family SZUA-152; genus SZUA-152. Next base: position 28,340 of record CAYNYJ010000021.1, read on the forward strand.
GCTGGACTATCCACATTATACGCGACCGGAGCGGGTCGATGATCGGGAAGTGCCTGCGGTACTGCTCAGTGGCGATCATCAAGCCATCCACCGCTGGCGGCAAAAGCAGGCCTTGGGCCGAACCTGGCTACGGCGGCCGGATTTGCTGGAGGAGCTGTCGCTGGACGAGACTCAGCGGCAACTGCTGGACGAATTCATCCGCGAGCACGAGCAGAATTAACCAGCAGCATGAGCATAAAAATGTGTCCACCTCACCGTTATTAGCCGGTTTTTTTAGAGAACATGAGAGAAAGGCTATGTTTATGGGCGAGGATACGGGTATAATTCGCGCCTTGATTTTTACACCAGTTTTTTGCTGGGTGTTGGCCTGAGGTTGGCCACGTACGATTGGAGCAGGTCATGAGCAAACTTATTGAGCAAATCGAAACCGAGCAGATGACGAAAGAGATTCCTGCATTTAGCGCGGGCGACACTGTTGTGGTACAGGTTAAAGTAAAAGAAGGCACTCGCGAGCGTCTACAGGCCTTTGAAGGCGTGGTTATTGCCAAGCGCAACCGCGGCCTGAATTCTTCTTTCACGGTGCGTAAAATTTCCCACGGCGAAGGCGTTGAACGTGTGTTTCAGACCTACAGCCCGCTGGTGAGTGAGATTCAGGTCAAACGTCGCGGTGCAGTGCGTCGCGCCAAGCTGTATTATTTGCGTGAATTGAAGGGCAAAGCAGCACGTATCAAAGAAAAATTGTAAGTCAGCATTTTCATTGGCTGTATCGCAGCCTGTGATTGAAAAACGCCCGGTTTATCCGGGCGTTTTTTTGTCTCGCTTTTTGTCAGAGCGAGTTGTTAGCAACTGATTGTCAGAATTATTTGTCAAAATAGTGTCAAATACAGCACATGAAACGAGGATCAGCTGAAGAACAATGCCGATGAACGCATCGACCGTCGTGGTAATCCCCGATGCTATTTTGCCCTTTGCGTTGGCGGGGCAGGCGCTTAGCCTGGCCATTTATACCGACGGAGTCGCATTGCGCGAGATTGATTTTGTCGCCGAGCAGCCATCGCTGATGCCGCGCACAGCCCTGGCTGAAACGGTTGTACGACAACTGGAAGCCTATCTGGATGATCCTCAACGGCCATTTGATCTGCCTCTGCGGCTGGTCGGCACCGATTTCCAACGCCGCCTGTGGTTGGCCCTTTGCGAGGTGAAAGCGGGCGAGACCGAGACCTACGGCCAGCTTGCCCGACGCCTTCGCAGCGGTGCCCGGGCTGTGGGGCAGGCCTGCCGACGCAATCCGGTGCCTATCGTGGTGCCATGCCACCGCATTTTGTCGCAATCCGGTATTGGCGGTTATGCCGGGCAAAGAGCGGGTGAAAAGCTGTATTTCAAGCAGGCGTTATTGGCACATGAAGGCATTGTTTGTGGCTGAGGGTGTGGTGGAAAGCGTGGTTGAAAAGGTTACGGAAGCGGTCGATAACACTACTGAAATTGACCGGTTTCTGGACACTCTGTGGATGGAGCGAGGCCTGAGCCGTAACACTTTGGCGGCCTATCGACGCGATCTTTGTGGTTTTGCGCGTTGGCTCGACGTACAGCGGCAGCGTCTATTGTTGACGGCTCGGCGAGAGGATTTGTTGGATTATTTAGCGGAACGCGTAGCCGCTGCGGCCAAGCCGCGTACCACGGCACGGCTGCTATCCAGTCTGCGACGCTTTTATCAGCAGGCGGTACGGGACGGGGAATTGGCAGAAGATCCCAGTGATCGCATTGACGCACCGCGCCTGGGGCGTTCGTTGCCCAGCGTGCTCACCGAAGTGGATGTGGAGCTGCTGATCAATGCGCCGGATGTTGATACCGCGCTCGGGCTGCGGGATCGTGCCATGCTGGAGCTGCTGTATGCCACCGGCTTGCGGGTGTCGGAGTTGGTCGGTCTGCGGCTGATGCAGCTCAACCTTCGTCAGGGCGTGGTGCGTACCCTGGGCAAGGGCAGCAAGGAACGCCTGGTGCCGCTGGGGGAAATGGCCAGTGACTGGCTGGACTCTTACCTGGGCACGGCGCGCATTGAGCTGCTCAAGGGACGGGAGTGCGAACAGTTGTTCGTCACCCACCGCGGTGGGGGCATGACCCGACAGGCCTTTTGGTACTTGATTAAAAAACATGCACAACAGGCGGGTATCGGCAAACCCTTGTCGCCGCACACCCTGCGTCACAGTTTTGCCACTCACTTGCTGAATCACGGTGCGGATCTGCGCGTGGTGCAGATGTTGCTGGGACACAGTGACTTGTCCACCACACAAATTTATACTCATGTTGCGCAGGAGCGTTTGAAGGCTTTGCATGCAGAGCACCACCCGCGTGGTTAACAGATTTGTTCAACAGCTTGCAAGTTTGATGTTGAGCAATAGAAATTTGAACAAAAAAGGAAAAAACGAATGCCCTCATTTGATGTGGTTTCTGAAGTGGAAATGCACGAGCTGAGTAATGCCGTGGATCAGGCCAACCGCGAGGTTGGCACTCGATTTGATTTCCGGGGAGCGGATGCCAAATTTGAGCAGTCGGGCAATGAATTAACGCTGCTGGCAGATGGCCCTTTCCAGCTCAAACAAATGATGGATATTTTGCGCAATAAGATGGTCAAACGGGGCATTGATACGGGCTGTCTGGACATCAGTGACGCTGAGACCAGCAATCTGAAGGTCAAACAGAAGGTCACGGTGCGTGAAGGGCTGGATAAAGAAACGGCCAAAAAAGTCGTGAAACTTATCAAGGACGCCAAGCTCAAAGTACAGTCGCAGATTCAGGATCAGCAGGTGCGGGTCACGGGCAAAAAACGCGATGACCTGCAAGCGGTGATGACGATGCTCAAAGATCAGAAGCTGGATGTCCCCTTGCAGTACACTAATTTTCGAGACTAGTCTTTTAAACTGGTTTCCGAGATTAACTGGAATTAAGCCGCCTTTTAAAGAGAAAGTGGATATTAAAAGGCTGAAAAGAAATGTGTTCAAATCTTGAGGTAATAGAAGTCGCATGAAATATTTTATGAAAAAAGTAATGACCCATGCCGTCATGATGATGGTTTTTTTCACGGGGCTAGGGTTTAGTGCAGCATCCGTTGCCGGTGAGGCCGAAGATATCGCGATCATCACCAAGGTGCTGGCTGAACTGATGCCGCAGGGCAAGGCCGACAGCATCAAGCCCACCCCTTTCCCCGGCATGTATGAGGCACTTTTTGGGCCACAGATAATTTATATTTCCGGTGACGGCCGTTACATGTTTGAAGGTGATCTTTATGACCTGAAAAACCGCATGAATTTGACCGAAGCCAAGCGCCGTGTCGGGCGTGCCAAGACGGTGCGGGAGATGGATGAAAAAGACATGATCGTGTTTGCGCCCGCAGCGGGCAAGTTGAAACACACCATCACCGCGTTTACCGACATCGATTGTGGTTACTGTCGGAAAATGCATAAGCAAATGAAACAGTACAACGAACTGGGAATCGCCATGCGTTATTTGGCGTATCCGCGTTCCGGTGTCAACACACCGTCGTATTACAAAGCGGTTTCCGTGTGGTGTGCGGAGGATAGGCAAGCGGCGATGACCCAGTCCAAGTCGGGTACCACCCTGTCCAAGGCTGATTGTGAAAATCCGGTCAGGCAACATATGGAAGCCGCCAAGGCGGTGGGGGTGACAGGAACCCCGACCATGGTACTGGAAAACGGACGGGTCATTCCGGGTTATGTGGAACCGAAACGTCTGATTAAAATTCTGGATCAATTAAAAAATGGTTAGTTTTTGAGTTTGTCGTAACGGGGGTAGTGCGAATCTGCATACCCGCCATATCTGGGGCGTTGACCAATGGGTCAGCGTCCCATTTTTTTGCATGTGCTCTTTTCTGAATGACCAATCAGAGGTTCTTTAAGGCCTTTTTTTTGCTAATCGATAGCGGCAGCCGTTGAATTCAGCCTTAACGGAACCGGATGTGCAGCCTCATCGTTAATAGTAAACAGTGAAAAATATGTGCGGCATGTTTCTGTGATGCAGTGGGTGTTTTTTTCAGGACATTGGCTTATAACAGGGTGGTTAGGGACGTGTGGCCACATATGCCTCGCATCCGGATAAAAGGAGGTCGATATGTCGTTTATGGATATTTACTTGATTGTACCCAGCGCTTTTGTTTCGGGAATGATCTGGTTTGTGATATTGGCGGTGTTGCTGTACATCGCTCGGGAGCCTGCACATCAAGCAATTAATGCCTTGAGTCGGGTGATACACAATGCCATGCGTTTGTCGGCTTGCGCAGTTTTACGTTGGGAAAAATGGATGTTGCAACGCAATAAGGATGTGTTGTTGGCGCAGGGGCGAGAAGCGGTCGAGCGTATGATCGAACGCGAGTTTGAGCGTATCGATGCCACCGTACGTCGTGACCTGGCAGAGTATCCCGGGCTACATCGTCAGCTTAGTGAAGAAGTAACCTTGCTCGATAAGGATTATCAATCCAGTATCGAGGTGCCGCCGGCACCACCCGGGTGGATCAAAGCGGTGGATGCGGTGGCGAAAATTCCTGCCAAGGGTGATCCGGTGGTGAGCAATATTCTCGAAGATATCCATAACTCACTGGAAAAGGCCAGTGAGGATGCGATGGAACAATGTCGTAAATCCAGCCGCAAACGTCATCAGATTCTCAAAGGCATGATGCCGCACTGGCGTAAAGTCACGCGGCGTTTGTTGCAGGTGAATAAGAATGTCGAGAGTCTGCTGGTGCGTTCCAAGATTATCGATCGGCATATGGAAGAGTACGAAAATATTGTGCGCGGCACTGATCAGGTAATGCGCACACTCTCGTCTTCCTCGTTGACACAATTCTTTGTGGCGGGCTTCGTGTTGTTGATCGCGCTAGGGGGTGCGGTCATTAACTTTAATTTGATCGCCACACCGATGTCGGAAATGGTGGGTGGCACGTCGCGGATCATGGGTTATCCGATGTCCAATATTGCCGCGATGGTAATTATTCTGGTGGAAATCTCAATGGGCCTGTTTTTGATGGAGGCGTTGCGCATCACCCGCCTGTTTCCGGTGATCGGCGCGCTGGACGATAAGCTGCGGCGGGTGATTTTGTGGGCCGCGTTTATCTTTTTATTTTCATTGGCAAGCATTGAGGCAGGACTCGCGTACATGCGTGAGATTCTGATGCAGGATGCCGCGGCGACACGGGCACTGTTACGTGCCGATGGGGTTACCGAGATCGTGCAGAACTCGCACCTGTGGATTACCACGGCCGCGCAAATGGGCATGGGTTTTATCTTGCCGTTTGCATTGACCTTTGTGGCTATCCCGCTGGAGTCATTTGTGCACTCTACTCGCACGGTGGTGGGTGTGCTGGCGGTGATGTTGTTGCGAGTCTTGATGTGGGGTTTACGTTTCAGCGGCAATGTGGCGCGTTTTTCTGGCCGCATGTTAACCAATGTTTATGATTTATTGATCTTCGCACCCTTATGGGTGGAGCAGTTGATTTTGACGGCATCGACAAAAAAACCGTCGAAAGCCGGCGTTGGAACAGGGCCAGAAACTCCTTCTCCTTTGGTTGAAAAAGGTACGGTTCATGAAGGAATGGTCAGGGAAGGAACATGAAAATGAAAACCTTGTTGAAAAATATTCAATCGCTCAGGGGGCGTTTTGTGGGGTTTCACAACAGCCTGTTGCTGATGGGCATGGCCTTTTTGATGTTGTTAATGGCCTGTTCAAGGGACGACATGCAAGTACCGGATACTCGCGCGGTGTACATGTTGGTGGATACCTCTGGTACTTACACCCAGGAACTGGAGCAGGCCCGGCGCGTGATCAATTTCACTTTATCCGAGCTGAAGCCGGGTGATTCTTTCGCGGTTGCGCGGGTGGATACGGCGAGCTTTAGTGAGAAGGATCTTATCACCAAGGTCACGTTTGATTCACGCCCCAGTGTCAGTAATGAGCAAAAGCGCATTTTTCAGGCCCGCATTACGGCATTTTTGAAAGAGGTAAAAAGCAGTTCCCACACGGATATCACCGGTGGAATACTACAGGCCATCGAATACCTGAATGAAACCGGTGCCGGGCATAAAACCATCCTGGTATTTTCTGATTTGAAGGAAGATTTACGTGAAGGTTACGTGCGGGATGAGATTCCTCTGACGCTGAGTGGTTATCGCGTGGTGGCACTGAATGTCACCAAGCTACGCAGTGACAATATTGACCCGCGCAACTATTTGAGTCGTCTTGACGGTTGGAAGCAACGGGTAGAATCCGGCGGAGGCCAGTGGAAGGTGCTGAATGATCTGGAGCGTTTAGAGTCGTTACTGACCATTTAGTCTAGTCCGCTTGCCAGCGCGTGCAGACTAAAGAATGGATTAAGCGGGCTGGTTGAGCGTTAGCCAGTAGGGGCCGAGTTGGCCAACGGTTTCGATGAATTGTTTAAAGTCTATCGGTTTACGGACATAGCTGTTGGCACCCAGTCCATAACTGCAGAGGACATCTTCTTGTTCTGAGGACGAGGTGAGAATCACCACTGGCAGAAATTTGGTGTGGGTGCTGGCACGCAGGCATTTGAGGACGCCGAAGCCATCGATCTTGGGTAACTGCAAATCGAGTAATACCAGGGCGGGCACTATTGCGCGATCACGATCAGAGTATTTGCCTTCCCCAAACAGATAATCAATGGCCTCCTGGCCATCACGCACGACCACAACTTTATTCATCAAGTTGTTCTTTTTCAAGGCTCTCAGAGTCAATGCTTCGTCGTCGGGGTTGTCCTCAACCAGTAAAATCGTTCTTCCTGTCATAATTGAAACCCATAGTTTTTATCGGTCTATTTTTATTTCATGCTTGATTCTATCTTATCTCTCGAAAAAAAACATGTTGTCATCAAGGTTATTTATTGCTTATATTTTAACCATTTCTTTCGTTTATGGGGGCGTCAGGTTCAACGGGGTATGCGTGATTCATCCGTTATTGTCATTGGACTTGGACTTGGACTTGGATTTGGAGTTCTAGATGTTTGGCAGCGTGTGTAAAGCTTGGGTTAGGTGGGGTGTCGGGAATGGGGTGAAACATGTTCAGTATCTTTGCCGTTGGCATTAGGAAGATGCCAGTAGCGGTTTCCAAATCGGGCCGTCGGTAAACAGCAAGCCAGCCTCGATCCGGCGTCCCGGCCACAGAGATTCAATCCCGGTGCGGTAGTATTCCAGTTGAGGCCGGTAATGTTCAGCCAGCGCATCGAGCACTGCGCTGTTGCGTGCGTGCGTGCCGATGCGGTGGGTTTTGTAATCTACGAGCCAGATGCAATCGTCACTGATGACTAAACGATCGATAATGCCGTGCACGGATTGGCCATCGATGTTGTAGTGCAGAGGCACTTCGTTGTAGGCGTCGATGAAGTGTTTGGGATCGAACAGGTGTGCAAATGCCGGTGCCTGGAATACTCCGATAGCGTTGTCGAGCCATTTTAATATCTGGTCTTCATTCGTTGCCAATCCCAATTCATTGATCACCCGCTGCGTAATGTTCGGCGCTTGCTGGCACAAGAGCTGCAACATACGGTGGATGGCGATGCCGCGGGTACGACCGTCCGGATCGGTATCTGTGGGATTGCTGCTGAATCCGACTATTCGACTGGGGGCAATGATGCCGGTGTCAGTGGCCGATGTCGGCTCCAGGTTGAGGGTTAATTGCGGGGCTGTGGTTTTGGCTGTGGTTTCAGTAACGGTTTCAGTAACGGTGACGGCAGTTTCAATGTTTGTGGTGGTTTGAACCGGTTGTTTGGCGACGATGTGCGGCGTTCCGCTAGTGAGCACGATGCCAAGTGTGGCGCCTTGCGGGCGAGAGGTATCGGCGGTTTGTTCCTGCTTATTCGTGCTTTGCGTTGCGTCTGGTGTTTCATCTTTTGGCGCGAAAGCCGTCTGCATCAAACCGTACCAGCCCAGCTCATTGCCGCGAGTGGGACGACAGCCGGAGATGAACAGCCATTGTTTGGCACGGGTCACCGCGACGTACAGCAGGTTGGCGTCCTCGCGGGCCTCGGCCTGCGCGTGTTGTTCCTGTATCGCGGTGGTAAACGGGTCGCGCTGTTCCTTTTTTCCCGTGAGCAAAAAGCAGTGAGGGCGGGGAGCGTCGGTGGGCCAGTCCACCATCGCTTCGTAGGCGCGGTTGCGACTCACGGCGTTGCTGGTATCGGCGACAAATACCACGCTGGCTTCCAGACCCTTGGAGGCGTGAATGGTCATCAGGCGCACCCGGGTACCGGCCTGCATGGGTGTGCCTTCGTCGGGGGCGTCTTGTTGTTTTTCTCGCAGGGCGCGCAGGCGGGCCACAAAATGGCCGATGGTGGGATAGCGACCGCTGTCGATTTCCAGGGCCAGCTCAATGAAGCGGGTGAGGTTGGCTTCCACGCGGTGACGCAGATGTTCGGGGTAGGCGGCGTGGTAACGCTTCAGCACATCGCCCTCGCAAAAGATGCGGTCGAGCAGGTCGTGTACCGGGGTTTTGCCCATGCGCTCGCGCCAGCCGTTTAACAGTTGTTGGGCACGATGCAGGAGATGAGTCTTTGGCAGTGTGGGTGCGAGCGTATCGAGCCGCTCCATCCAGTTGCCTTCTTTGAGCATCGCCAGCGACATCAAGTCATCGTTGCTGCAATCAAACAGCGGCGAACGCAATAGACTGGCCAGTGCCAGATTGTTAAAAGGTGTGACCAATAACTCCAGAAGATTGACCAGGTCGCGGGTTTCCTGACTGTCGAGCAGGGTGCCGCGATCTGCGCCGAGGTAGGGGATGCTGGCCTCACGCAGGGCCCGTTCATAATCTGCGGCGTGGGTGCGGTTGCGCATCAGGATGATGATGTCGCTGTAGCGTAGCGGTTGGGCATTGTCGGCATGACCGGCCAGCGTGTTGGCAGACATCAGTTGTTCGATGCGTTCGGCGATGAGTTTGCCTTCGTGAAAATGGCGTTGATCCACCGGTAACTCACGAGGCGTTTGCAAAGGGTTGCGCATCGTGGGCGGTTGATCTTCGTCCGTGGCATTTTGCTCATCGGCTGGCGTTTCTACTAAAGGCAAAAATTCCACCTGTCCCCACAGTTGAGGATGATGAGTGGAGTGTGTCGAAAAGTGGGTGAGGCGTTGATGCAAAGGCCCTTCGCCAAACACGGTGTTGACAAATTGCATGATGGCATCGGCCGAGCGCCACGAGGTATCCAACGGTTGGCTAACGGCATGTAGTTGTTCACGCAACCAGTCTTGCGCGGTGTCGAACAGCGCGGGATCAGCGCGACGAAAACGATAAATGGATTGTTTGTTGTCGCCCACCAAAAACACACTGCGTCCGCGTTCATCTTCGCTGGCGGCTAACTCTTCCAGCAGCGGAAGAATCAATCGCCATTGGGTGGGGTTGGTGTCCTGAAATTCATCAATCAATAAATGGTCGATGCGCTGATCCAGTTTGTACTGAATCCAGTGCACGTTGTCGCTGTGATTCAACAGACAATAGGCCTGCCATTCCAGATCGGCAAAATCCAATACCCGCTGTTCGTTCTTTAAATGCTGATAGTGATTAAGCAGGGCAGCGCCGGCTTGATACCAGGCACAGGTGCGCTTCAGGTTGGCGATGGCATTGCGTGTCGCCTGGGTTTTTTCAATGGCGTGACATACCTCTCCATGCAATTCCAGAAAACGTTGCTGGCCGGAGTCTCCCATGGATTTGCCCTGGGCCTTGGATTCCTTACGCGCCAGTGGGCTGCCGGTGGCGGTGAGAAAGGCCTGGCAGCAGTGATTAAAACGCTGCCAGGTAGCAATGCGGTGATCCCGAGCGATGGCCAAAGCATCCAGGTAAGCGCTATTTTTTTTGCCGGGGTGTTTTTGCAGCAGGGTGACAAATTCGCTCAGGGCACTTTCCAGCTTGGCCGTGAAAAAATCCTGCACGGGATCATCATCGAAAGATACATTGAGTTGTGAAGCCAGTTTGTCGCCGGCAAAACGGACGGGCTCTTTTTCAAATTCGGTAAAGGCCCACCAGTCACTGCGATGGTTCACAAAACTGTTGAGCGCGGCCTGGGTGCTGGGCAGGCCGTTGCAGGACTCGAATAAACTTTCGATGGCGCGTGCCTTGTCACTGTCCGGTGCGCGATTGGCCTCTGCGCACAAGGCATCCCAGGCGGCCTGTTGCAGTTCGGCGGTCGATTCTAGCAGTTCAAAACCGGGCGGGATGCCTGCTTCTAGCGGAAAGCGGCGCAAGATGTCCTGACAGAAGGCGTGAAACGTGGTGGTGCGCACAGTGAATGCCGAGCGCAGCAGGTCTTCGTACAGGGTGGTGGCGCGTTGCAACGTGGCTTCATCGGTGGGGGCATCGATTTGTTGCAGCAGGGTGATCAATTGCGCGGGCTCACAAGACGCCATTTCCAGCAAGCGTGCGTTGAGCCGGGTCTGCATTTCGGTGGCAGCCTTGCGGGTGAAGGTCACCGCGAGGATGCCGTCGGAACGCGCACCAGCTAGCAGCAGACGGATCAGGCGGGTTACCAGCAGCCAGGTCTTGCCGGTGCCGGCGGAGGCGCTGACTGTGGCGCTGAGTGTGGGGTTGGAGGCGTGCAGGGCGTTATTCATGAGCTGGCCATTTTAGCAGTTCATAGTTGGATTGAGCACTTTTTAGCGGTTCATAGTTGGATTGAGCACTTATTGGATTGCAGTGATTTCATGTGAGATCCGCAAAAATAGCCAAAAAATTTCAGTTATCTGTCATTGTCGGTCGTTTCAGGTATATTTTTCAGCAAATTGTTGTTGGTTTTTTGTAGGGTTTCTCTGAAAGGTTTGTAGTCCATGCGCAGCTATAATTACCACATTTGGTTAAAGTGTAATCAATAGGGCCTTGTTTGTGCAGGAAAAATACAAAAAATCGTTTCTAATTCACGTTAGGTGGCATCGCAAGTACTACTTATCGGCACTTGAGATGTAGTGCTTCTTTGTTATATTGTTGTCTCTCCCAGCAATTGTCTTCGGGTAATTGAATGGAAGCTAGCAAGGATGAAAAACGGATAATTTGTCGATGGATCGACTCGGTCATGGATGATCGGTACGGAGGTAAACGAAGGCGGCTACTGGGACGGGTCGCCTTCGCTCGTTCCGAACCAGACGTTTCCCCTCCCGGATAGGCCAATTTTGTCCGTCCTCCAGTTCTTGATCTTTTAGCCCTCAGCACTAAATTCCCAGGCTTCGCGCCGACACAGGCCAGACATCTGGCAGCGTTCACAGGTAATATCATCCCCCCAGGCTGGCATCGGTGCGCCCGCGTTAATCTGATCGACCAATAACGCCAGGCGCGCGGCAATGTCGGTGGTTAGTGTGTCCAGCGTCTCAGTTTCCAGGGTACCCACGGTTTTGACGATGGGAGCATTGGTTTTGCGGTTGATCTTTTTATCGTCCAGGGCAAGGTACTCGACCTGGGTGACGGTGTCATTGCTGGCGTGTTCTGCCAGTAGCGCATAAAACGGCAACTGTACGGATTCGCCACTCAGCACCTCGGCGTGGTTGGGGATAACACCGGTTTTGTAATCGATAATGCCCACGATTTTTGCGCCTGTCTCAGTGTCGGTGCCGACATCGAGGCGATCCAGGCGACCTCGCAGTGTGGTGTTGCCATGCGCCACCGATACGGATGTTTCGGTGGATTTGACCTGCCAGTGTTTTTGGCGCTGGAGTTGCCAGTCAATGTAACCGGGAATCATGATCTGCCAGCGTTGCAACCAGCCACGGTGTAAAAAATTGTCTTCAAGATCATGGGCAAATACCGCAGCTGAAATGTCATGCAGGCATTCGATGGCAGCTGTCTTGTTGTCGTTATTCAAGGGCGAAGCGAAGGGGCCCGGTAGCGCGTCCACATCGTGATGAAAGGCATGCAAACAGAGATGCACGCGTTCGCCGTAGTCGGCCTTTTGTAACATTTCCCGAATCGATTCCGGGGCCTGCAGTTGCAGACAGCGCGCTGCAAAAAATTGGTAGGGGCAATTGAGCAGTTGTTGATAGGCGCTGGCAGACAAGGCTTCCGGGAACAGTTCGGAGCGGATGCTGACCGTCGGGTTTGCTAACACCGGCTGTGGCATAGGTTGCGCCGGAAAGGTCACTTGGGTGTTGCTGTGATTGACGAGTTCGCTTAGTTCGTCATTGATCAAGTTGTTGTTGTAGGCCAATTGATGAAAGGATTGCAGTCGTTCCAGCCAGGCAGAGGCGACCACTTCTTCACCATCTTGTTCGCTACGGTGGGTGAGCAGTATGTTGTCGGCGGATTCCAGCAAGCAACGAAATTGATAAAATTTTTCCGAGAGTTGCTGGGTGTAGCTCGTCAGTCCCAACGCCTGTCGGACTCCGTCGTTGAAAAAAGGCGAACCGCCAGCGGTGCCGGGCAGGTACTCGGCTTCGCAACTGGCAATGATGAGCGCATCGAACTGGGCTAATGCACTTTGTCCCAAGCCCATTAACTGTACCTGACTGGATTGACTGGGTGGTTGAAAGTTGAAACGTTCCAGGGTGCGCCCCAGCCAGGTACGAAATTCTGACCAACGCATTTTCAGTGAGCTGTTTTGACTCGCCACCTGCATTTGTTGTAATTCTTCGAGAATGCGTTGGCCGGCGGCATCGTCCGCGAACGCGGTGTTCAAACCCAGTGTTTCCAAACTGGCGGTGAGTGCTGTGAGGTAATGCTCCGCAGGGTGAGCTTTGTCGTCGATGGTTTTATTGTCAACAAGAGCCAGCAGTGGTGCGGCGGCGGTTTCAATAATGTCTAACAATAAATGGATGTCGTCATACTCGGCGGCCAGTTCGGCGGGTAAACGGTTTTGTCGATACACTAATTGCTGTCGATAACGATTGATGTCGCGTGCGACATTTTCCTTGAGTACTACGCCCTGCTCAAACCGGTAAACACAGGACAGCAGTTCTTCGCGGTTCTTTTTTGGTAATAGGAAGTCGGGCAACAGAAATGGCGATTTGAGCAGGTCCAGAAAGGGCTGGTGGGCAAAATCGTCTTCGACGGTTTCCAGCCAGCGTTCCAGTGTGGCAGCGGCACTGGTGGTGGACAGCGCCCAACCCGCGGCGTCCTGAAGTTCAATGCCCGAGCGTTCCAGCAAGGCTCGCACGCGGCGCGCCAGGCGTCGATTCTCGGTGACGACACCAATGTTGCGTTTCCCCTGCTGCCACCAGAGGCGCACTTGCAGGTCAATGGCCTGCGCTTCTCTTTCGGCATTGCTGGCGGCAAATACGTTGAGTCGTGGTGCGATGGGGCTGTGTGGAGATTCATGCGCGAAATGGGTGGCGCGAAGTCGTAAAGCCGTGTCGCCATCACTGTAAACGGCGTCCAGACATTGTCCGTAGACGCTGTCCGTCGGAGGTATCTTGGCATCATTGTTCAACTGTTGCAGAAGAGTGGATAGCACCTTGTCGGGGTGATATTCGGTGTCTGCTCGCGGCCGCCGTGAACCTTGCAGCAGAACCGAGGCGTGGTTGCGTGCAAGCCGTTGACGTAACCATTGAGCCTCAGCGGTGGTGATGCGAGTCAGGCCGGCAATGTAAAAATGGTGTTTATCTGTTTGCGAGGTTTCGCTGGCGGCAAGTTTCAAGACATGATCCGTGTGGCGATCAATCACCCCGGCCTCGGCCATGTGTTGATGCCAGGCCCGCCACAGGGTATGTACCAGGCGGGCTTCGCCCACCAGTTTGTCGTTGTCGGGAAGGGGCGAACCGTTCGATGAATCATTACTTGAACTATTGCTTAAATCATAGGCGTTGCCCAGTTGCTCGATAAAGGCGTCCAGCGATTCGGGCAGGTGGGTGTGGGTCGCGCCAAGTTCATCGAACAGTTCCAACAGACTGTCGGCTAAGGTCCAGGGATTGCCTTGCCCATAAAGGTATTGGTGACTGATGAGTGCCTCGACCAGCATCAGCTCCCGTTGATGTTCAGATAATACCGGTTTGTCACTGGTCGATTGTTGGCTCAGCCAGTGCGGCAGGGTGTCGATATGTGGCCCCAATAGTGCCGAGTGGCCGTGGCTGGCGGCAGCCTCAAGTAACAAATGCCGAAATCGGGTACTGGCCTGTGGATTGGGTAACAGCACGACGACATCGGTGAGCCTGGGGAGTGCCTCGAGGTGATTTTCAATGACCTGCTCGGCGAGTCGGCGAAGCGCATCTTCGCCATAGGGAATGACGTGCAGGCCGGGCACTAACGTTCCAGCAGCTTGAGTTTGTCGGTCACGTCTTCCCATTGTTTGGCATCGTCGGGGGCGTCTTTCATTTCTGTGATCACCGGCCAGTTTGCGGCAAGTTCAGCATTGAGGGCGGTGAAATGTTGTTGCTCGTCGGGCAGATCATCTTCGGAATAAATCGCATCGACGGGGCATTCGGGTACGCACAGGGTGCAATCGATACATTCTTCGGGATCGATCACCAAAAAATTTGGGCCTTCGTGAAAGCAGTCTACCGGGCATACTTCGACACAGTCGGTGTATTTACATTTGATGCAGCTTTCGGTGACGATGTAAGTCATAAGATATCCCTGTCGTTAATCATGTTGTTATTCACGTTGTTATTCACGTTGTTAATCACGTTGTTAATCACGCCGTTCTCCATGTTATTTTTAATTTAAATCGCGTAAACGGTAAAGTACTTCCAGCGCTTCGCGTGGGCTGAGCTCGTCGGGGTCAATGTCGTTGAGTGCATCTAGCGCTGGATGGTTTTCCTCGGAGGGTGCAGGCTGAGCGAACAGCGAGAATTGCTCGATTGCTGCGCCCGTCGGCGCATTGGCCGTTTGGCTTTCCAATTGTAGCAGGCGTTGTTTGGCGCGCCGGATCACCGCCTTGGGCACGCCCGCCAGTGCGGCCACTTGTAACCCATAACTTTGATTAGCGGGTCCTTCCTTGACCGTGTGCATAAATACGATGCCATCGCCGTGTTCCACTGCATCAAGATGTACGTTGGCCACTTGCGACAGGGTTTCCGGTAGCGTGGTTAACTCGAAGTAGTGGGTGGCAAAGAGGGTGAAGGCCTGCACTGTGGCGGCCAGTTCCTCGGCACAGGCCCAGGCCAGAGACAGACCGTCGAAGGTGGAGGTGCCGCGACCCACCTCGTCCATCAACACCAGACTGCGGTCGGTAGCGTTGTGGAGGATGTTGGCGGTCTCGGTCATTTCCACCATGAAGGTGGAACGCCCTCCGGCCAGGTCATCGGAGGCACCGATGCGGGTGAAGATACGGTCAAAGGGCCCGAGTACCGCACGCTTTGCCGGAACGAAACTACCGACGTGGGCCAGCAGGGTAATCAGTGCGGTTTGACGCATGTAGGTGGATTTTCCGCCCATGTTGGGGCCGGTGATGATCAGCATGCGGCGTTGTTCGTCGAACTTCACATCATTGGGAATGAAGGGGGCTTCCAACACCTGTTCCACCACCGGGTGACGACCGCCCTCGATAAGCAGGCCAGGGGTGTCGACTAATTCCGGCTGGCACAAATCCAGGGTCTCGGCGCGTTCGGCCAGATTCACCAGTGCGTCCAGTTCCGCCAGCGCGGTGGCGCTGTCCTGCATGGCGGGCAGCACCTCGGCCAGTTGCGCGAAGAGTTTTTCATAGAGCATTTTTTCGCGGGCCAGGGCGCGTTCCTTGGACGACAGTGCCTTGTCCTCGAAGGATTTGAGCTCGGGGGTGATGTAACGCTCGGCCCCCTTTAAGGTTTGGCGACGAATGTAGTCGTCCGGTGCCTTGTCCGATTGCGCCTTGCTGATCTCGATGTAATAGCCATGCACCCGGTTGTAGGCCACCTTGAGGGTGCTGATGCCGGTGCGCTCGCGTTCGCGGGTTTCGAGGTCTAACAGGAATTGTCCGGCGTTGTCTTTAATCGCGCGCAACTCATCCAGCTCGCGGTCGTAGCCGGGGGCGATGACGCCGCCGTCGCGGATCAGCATCGGCGGGGTGTCGATAATGGCGGCGGCCAGCAGCGCTTGTTGCTGGGGGTAGTCGCCGATGCGGGCGTCGAGGCGTTCCAGTAGCGCGCAATCCTGTCCGGAAAAGATACCGGTTAGGGTGCCACGCAAGGTCGGCAGGCGCTCCAGGGTGTCGCGTAGCTGGGAAAAATCCCGCGGCCGGGCATTGCCGATGGCGATGCGCGCGAGGATGCGTTCCACATCACCGATGGCGCGCAGGATACCTTGCAGCTCCTCATAACGATGGCCGTCGAGTAACACCGCGATGGCCTGATGGCGCAGGCGCAGCGCTGCGTGGTCGGCCAGTGGACGGTTGATCCAGCGCCGCAGCAGGCGGCTGCCCATGGGCGTTGCGGTGTGATCCATCACCCAGGCCAGGGTATGTTCGCGGCCGCCACCGAGGTTGGCTTCCAGCTCCAGATTCCGGCGGCTGGCGGCGTCCAGCACGATGCTGTCTTCGCGGCGCTCTACCTGCAAACCCCGCAAATGCGGCAGGGCGGTGCGCTGGGTGTCTTTCACGTATTGCAGCAAGCAGCCCGCGGCGCTCACTGCGAGGTGTAATTCATCACAGCCAAAGCCGGCCAAATCATGAGTGCCGAATTGTTGGGTCAACAACCGGGTGGCGGTCTCCAATTCAAAATACCAAGGCGGCTGGCGGCGCAGGCCGGGGCGCTTGCTGTCGATACCAGCAGGCACGGCTTCGTCATTTAACATTTCGTCATTCAACAACAGTTCAGAGGGGTTCAAACGCTCCAGCTCACCGGCGAGTGCCTCTTCGCCATGGACTTCCAGCACGCTGAAACGCCCGCTGGTAATGTCCAGCGCGGCGATGCCGAAATGCTCGCCGCTGGCCTGCACGGCGACGACAAGATTGTCGCGGCGCTCCTCCAGCAGGGCCTCGTCGGTGACCGTGCCGGGGGTGACGATGCGTGCTACCTTACGCTCCATCGGGCCTTTGGCCGTGGTCGGATCGCCGACCTGCTCGACGATGGCCACGGACTCGCCCAGGCGCACCAGCTTGGCCAGATAGCCGTCGGCCGCGTGGTAGGGGATGCCGCACATGGGGATGGGGTTGCCGCCGGATTTGCCGCGCGCGGTGAGGGTGATGTCCAGCAGTTTGGCGGCCTTGCGGGCATCATCAAAAAACATTTCGTAGAAATCACCCATGCGGTAAAACAGCAGGGTGTCGGGAAATTCTGCCTTGATGCGCAGAAACTGCGTGATCATGGGCGTGTGAGTCATCGGGGTATTTTCGCCGGCCACTTTTGAGGCCTTCTTGCGGGTTTTTTTAATGCCGGTTTTAGCCAGTTGGGGTGCGGTTTCAGACATGGGTAAAGTTTATCGAAATTACGCGGCGGGCACTACCAGTGTTCGACGACATTTTTGACGTGAATGGGGGGATATTGTGAAACAGAAGACTTGGGGAGGGAAATGGGCAGGTCGGTTGGCAGCTTGGCTTGTGGGTTCGGTGTTGTTGGCGGGTTGTGCAGGGGCGCCAACGGTCTCTGTGAGCTCGGAGGAAGTACAGCAGCAGTTCAAAGGTAAAACGGTTGCTCAGGTGTTGGAAGAGACAGAAACCAGCATGGCCAGCGCCCGGCAGCAGGCGCTGGCTTTTTATTCCCCCGGATTTTTTGCGGTGGCGAAAAAGGCCTTGGATGAGGCGCGTTTCCTGGTGCTGGCACCGAAAGAGACTGCCGCAGACAGGGCTTCAGCGGATTTGGAAATTTTCACACAATTATTACGGGTCGATGAAAGCCTGACACGGGCCGAGGCCACCAAGCTTGAGGTGCTGGAACGGTTGCGGAATATTTTAAAGCTGCGCGATTCACTCATTGCCAAAGGCATTGATAAAAGCGCGGCCGATGAATTTAAGGACTTGATGGACACCCTGTTTGCCCTATTCCGGCGCATCGAGAAAAATGAGCTGGAGGATTTTGCACAATCGAAGAAAATTACCCTGCATCAGTTCCAGCGTCTGGAATCACAATCTGTAAAAGCGTTGCAGCTGGATAACATTATCATTGTGCTGGAAAAAGCTGAAGCCATCGATGCTGCCGGAGCCGCACCCAAGAGCTACAAAAAAACCCAGCAGGCTTTGCAAAATGCACAGGCCGTGATCGAGGGTGACCCTAATAATCAACCAGCTATTCAGGACGCGGTGGAACGTTTCGCCTTTGAAACCAACCATCTGCTGCACATCGTCAAAGCAGTGAAGGAACTGCGGGTATTGAATCATGCCGCGATGGAAAATATTTTGCTAGCGGCTGAGTTACGTTTATTGGCCATCTCTGATGCCTTGGGCCAAACTGACCTGCGGCAACACAGCTTGCGCGAACAGACGGCAAAGATTGCTGCCGCCGTTGATCAATTGATCACAGAAAAAGCCCCGGAAAAACAATCACGTCCCCGGCGAGTGAATAAAAATGAACTCGATTCTGCGCGTGCGCACATAGAACAACTGCAAGCTCAGCTGGGTGAATTGCAATCGCAAAATGGTCAACTCAAGCATGGCGAAAAACCGCTAGTAATACGCATTGATACCTTGGAACGAGTAGTGATCAAATTGAATAATGAGAAAACAGTGTTGGAAGTTGAGTTGGCGAAGATGACAGCGCCACCGGCGGAGGTGGAAATTACGCCGATTAAGTAGGATTGACTCGGAAAAATCGACAGTAGGGTGGGCATGTTTTTTTTGCCCTCGCGTGGAGCTTATTATTGAGTTTCACTGCTGTCCCATTAACTTACGTGTTGCTTTGCCGTATTTGGCGAAGTGATTCGGGAACAGAGCGTTAGTTGCCATTGGGGACATGAATATCGATATCATCTTCCCGTCAGAACTTGCCCCGCGTAGCGTTTTGGGTATTCCGGCGTTTATGCCCTTCGGGTGCAAGGCCGGAATTCAGAGGTCGCCTAAGAGCGCCTACTTTTGGTGGTGGTTCAACGACTACTGGATACCGGATGATCTGCCCTGTGGGTGCAAGTCCGGCATGACGATGTGGAGTTAACGGGACATATATGGACCCACCCCGTTTTGCAAGGTCACTTCAGCATGAT
>CAYNYJ010000022.1:0-46224 GCA_964401355.1 uncultured Ectothiorhodospiraceae bacterium
CGGTGGATTTAAGTAACATGAGTAGTATTCATTATTAGTGACTTGTTAGTATATCGGTGGGCTTGTTTGAAAATGGATGTTGAAATAGTTGTAAACTGATGCTTAAAATAAATTTGATGAAATATTCTAGATTGAATTCGTTATGTGCGGTGTTGCTGCTGACTTTTGCATTTATCTCGTGGGGAGCATTTGCAGAAGAAGGTGGCGGACACTATCAGCTGCATGGTGATGTTGTCCCTATTGCAGAAGACGGCATTCATGATCCTGAAAATGATGCTGTAAAAACACTGCAGCCTCCCGCAGAAGCGATGCGAGATTTTCCTCGGGATGCGCGAGGTGTCATAAACTGGGTTGAGACTCTGGACAGTGGCATCATCGAGCCTCGTACTGGCGTGACCGGTAGTGAAAAGATGCATTCTGTGGATTTTGATGTCATTTTTAAAAATACCGCCTCTATGCCTTATGTGCGGTTCCCACACTTGCCACATACAAAATGGTTAACCTGTAAGAATTGTCACCCTGCGATATTCTTGCCGCAACGGGGGGGGAATTTTGTGACGATGGCAGCGATTATCGAAGGTGAATTTTGTGGTGTTTGCCATGGGAAAGTCGCTTTCCCGCCATTACAGTGCAACCGGTGTCACAGTGTAGCGCGTGAAAATGTTGGGCTTCGTTAGTCTGCGCCCTTTACGCTGCGTTCTTCTCTCGATGCTGGTGATCCCGCTGGCGGCTTGTAGTGTTGCTGAGCTTGAAAAATTTGCTTTGGAAGGAGACGATCTTACTGCGGCTGAAACACCTAAACGCGATACTGGATTTTCGCAAAAAGTAGGTGCAAAACTGCTCTCTGCTGAATCGATCATCCGGGGTGGTCGACGCTCTTTTAAAGGGTTTTCCGGGCAGCTGAGCCGTCTGGTTATCGGTGAAGCGGATGAAATCAAATTTGAGCAGCCGGTTGCCGTGGGTGGAGTGGATGGCCTGTTGTACATCGTCGATGCTGGGCCGAAAATAGTTTACAAATACGATCTGGTGACCCATGAAATTGAGCCTGTTAGCGATATTGTAACGCACTTTGAAGGTAACCCCGGTAACATTTATGTTGCCAAAGATCGTTCGTTTTACATTGTGGATTCTATTGGTCGACAGGTGTTGCATTTTAGCGAACACGGTCAGCTGCGCACAAAATTTCAGGATTTGGCAAATTTGTCACGGCCGATGGATGTGCTCGTCAATGAAAAAACCGGCGACGTATTAATCGCTGATGGTTCGTTCAGCCATATTGTGGTGTTCAACAGTCTGGGTAAAGCAGTGAATATCATCGGTCGACGTGGCACAGGCCCTGGGCGTTTCCGCGCAATGACTTTTATGACCAGTGGCGCTGATGGGCTGTATATACTGGATCGTTTAGAATTGCCTGCTCAGGTGATTGACTGGCAAGGCAATTATCGTTATTCGTTTGGCGAAAATGAATTGCTGTTTCCCAATGCGATTGCGGTCGACAAAGATCAACGTGTTTATATTAGTGATCGTTCGACCAATTCTATTCAGGTATATCAGGATGCTCAATTGATTATGACTTTCGGTGGTGGTGGTTCTTCACCCGGTCGTTTCCGATTGATTTCCGGTATGTGGGTTAACGGTAATTTGTTGTATGTCGCCGATAGTCTTAATCGGCGAGTGCAAGTTTTGCGCATCAACCCGGCGGCTCCAGTGGCCGTATCGCCGGAGGGTTAAATCCCACAGATGAGTTTCCTTCCTATGAAAAGATACCTTTTTCCACTTTACCTGCTGATTTTCGCTGTGCTGATAACCGCTTGCGGTGAAGCCCGTTACCTGTTGCGTTATGACAAGCCAGAGAAAGAAATACAGTGGCCGGTTCCGCCGGATAAACCGCGTTATCGTTTTGTCGGATTGTTAACCGGGGAAGATAATTTCAAGGCACTGGACGACGGTGGTGCTGGTGCTGCCATTGGTCGCTTCTTTAAAAAGCTGGTTGGATTGGGTGATGAGCCTGATCGTGTGCGCACGTTACTGCGTCCGCAAAGCGGTACAGTGGATGGGATGGGGCGTGTGATTGTGACGGATGCGGGGCGTCAGGCAATTTTTGTTTTTAATGAAAAACAGGGAAAGTTGCTCATCTGGAAAGCGGCGAATGAAGCGCTTAATTTTATCTCGCCCGTGGGGGTGGATGTCGCCAAAAATGGGGATGTGTTGGTGGCTGACGCAGAATTGCGACGGGTGATTCGGCTGGATGCTCAAGGCAAGCCCAAGGCCGAGTTTGGTTTTGGTGAACTGGAGCGCCCCACGGGCTTAGCCATCGATGAGGTCAGCGGACAGATTTTTGTGGCGGATACTGCTGAACATAATATCAAGGTTTACGCCGATGATGGAACGTTGCTTAAGATTATCGGGCAGGTCGGCACTAAGGCCGGTGAATTTAATGCACCGACCCACATCAGCGTTGTCGCGGGCTTGTTGTACGTTACAGACACCTTTAATGCTCGCGTGCAGGTATTTGATTCAAAAGGCCAATTTCTTCGGTCCATAGGTTCGCGCGGTCTTTATATGGGCAATCTGGTGCGGCCCAAAGGAGTCACGGCAGATAGTCAGGGTAATATCTATATCATTGAATCATTTCATGATTACTTGTTAGTATACGACCAAGATGCGCGATTTTTAATGCCGATAGGTGGTACGGGCAGTGGCGTGGGGCAGTTCTATTTACCCGCTGGTGTTTGGTCGGATCATCGTGACCGTATCTACGTCGCTGATATGTATAATCGGCGAGTGGCTATTTTTCAGTATCTTCAAGGAATTGGGCGTGAGGGCTTGGCCACTAACGTGGAAACAAGCGTCCAGAGTGAAGCAAATGCCCAAGCCGGCGTAAAATGAGCAGATAACAATGCCAAGCGTCGGATGGCCAGTACATGGGAAGTAGGAGTGGCTATGCAATACAGGGGGATTGTGACGGCGGGTGCTTTGGTGCTCGTGTTGGCGGTTGTCTGGATGTCACCCGCGTCGTCCGCGCGTGTCTCCGATATTCGAAATACCAAGCATAACTTTTCCTCATCTGTCACCCCCAATATTCTGGGCGGTGGTGATACCCGCACGGTGAGTTCTACGGACGAAGCCGAAATCTGTGTATTTTGCCACACCCCCCATGGGGCCAATCAGAGTGAAGGCCCCCTCTGGAACCGTGAAATTCCGGCCAGTTCTTCCTACACTATCTACGCCTCCGGCTCCATTGACGCCACTATCGAGCAACCCAATGGAGTGTCGAAACTGTGTTTATCCTGCCATGACGGTAGTATTGCCATTGGTAGCGTACGTAATCGTAGTGGCAGTGGTGGATTCCAGGCAACCGCTATTGCCATGCAGGGTACTGGCGCTGGTGGGGTGATGGCACCGGGCGAAGGGAATAACACCGGGTATAGTCGTTTCCTCGGTACAGACCTGAGCAACGATCATCCCATTTCATTGACCTATAACCAGGCCTTGTTTGTGGCCGATGGTGAAATGCGTGACCCAACCCAGGATCCGATTCGGGTACGTGGTCTGAGCCCCAGACCGCAACTGCAGGATATTCACTTGCAGCCCGCCGTGGGCAATGCGCCGACCGCAGACAACGGTCAAGTGCAGTGCATCAGCTGCCACGATCCGCACATCCGCGATACCACGAACGAAAACATCAAATTTCTCAGGTTGAATCGTTTGCAAAAGGCACCGCCGGATGGCTCTGATACCTTCCTGCCCGCGACCGATATTATTTGTCTGGCCTGCCACGTTAAAGCTGGTTGGGAAAACTCTGCCCATGCACAGCCGATGATTGCCAATGAACAGTACACCGATGCCGCCGCCGACGTGCGCGAGTTTGCGCGTGGCACCGCAGTGTGGGAAACGGCTTGCCTGAGCTGTCACGATACGCACACCGTGCAGGGTTCGCGTCGCCTGCTACGCGGCGGGGCAGACGGTAGCACGCTGACCGCAGCCAGCGGCTACACGATCAAGGCCGGCGATGGCGACTTTGCCATAGAGGAGACCTGCTTTGCCTGCCATTCCAGCGATGGCAATACGCTCACCTCACAAGGCATGGGCACCGAAGTGCCGGATATTAAAGTGGACTTCAATATGCCGATTCACATGCCGATCCGTAGCTCGGAACAGGCCGCCGGGCGGGAAATGCATGATATTGGTAGCGTAGGCTTGGACACTCAGGAAACGGCCCAGCGCGGCAAGGACTTTATTGAGTCTCAGGCCAGTCTGGGCAAGATCAGCATGGGGGGGGATCTGCTGAATCGTCACGTGGAATGCACGGACTGCCACAATCCGCACCGGGTCACCAAACGCCGACAGTTTAATCAGGACAATGCCGGTGGCGTCATGGATGCCGCAGGCACCCACAATCACGATAACGCCACCCCACACACCAACATCGCCTCGGGTGTATTGCGGGGTATCTGGGGTGTGGAACCGGTGTATGGCGGCGGAAATAGTTTTTATCTGGAACCTACCAGCTTTGTTGTGAAACGCGGTGATCCTGCGAATAATACCTCCACGTTAGTGACTCAGCCCTATGTGACCCGCGAGTATCAGATCTGTTTAAAATGCCACTCCAATTATGGCTATGACCAGCCACCGTTGCTGGGTGCGAGCCCGGTGACCACCCCGCCGGGGGTGAATGGGATGTTTCGCTACACCAATCAGGCGCGGGAATATAATTCACCCGCGACCCATGCCGGTGAGCCGTTGAACATGGGCACTGATGGTGGCGCGGGTAATAACAACGGTTTTACCTGGAATACCAATAACCATCGTGCCTGGCATCCGGTGATGGAGGCAACAGGGCGGATTCCCGCGGCGCGTGCTACCAATCAGAATAACTGGACCACTCCCTTTAATAATGCGGTGGGTATCCAGACCATGTATTGCTCCGACTGTCACGGTTCAAACACCCCGCCCGGTACGGCGGATCCGGATCCAGGTCAGGAAAATGGGGCGGTATGGGGTCCCCACGGATCCACCAATTACTTCTTGTTAAAGGGTGACTGGAGTGGCAACGTGCTGAATTCGCCGGAAAATGATTTTACTCAACGCCCCGGTACCGGGGATGATGACGATGGTGTCGATAAATCCAACCATCTGTGTTTCAAATGCCACCAGTACGAGCAGTATGCGGCGACGACGGGTATCTCGCAGCAAAGCGGTTTTTCGGGTAATTCCTGTGGTTGTTTAGGCATGGGTGGCATGGGCATGGGTGGTGGCAACTTCCATCGTCTACATGCCGCCCGGGTGACCAACTTCCGTTGTAATCTGTGTCATGTGGCGGTGCCTCATGGCTGGAAAAATAAGAATTTCCTGGTCAATCTCAATGATGTGGGAGAAGAAGCGGGGTTCCCGGCAGGTTCGAGTAATGAAGTCCGTAATAATATTACCAACGGCTATGTGCAAGGCCCGTACTACAACCGTGCTGTGCTGAAAGTGGTTAATTTTCGGGCCAGTGGCTCCTGGTTTGCCGGTGCTTGCGGTTCCATTGGCGTGAGCGGTAACGGCCAGGTGGGTGTGGGTTGGATGAATGGTGGTATGGGGGGTATGGGGGGGGGCGGAGCCTCCGAGGCTTGTTTCAATGTTCCATGATCCCTGTTGCCACAGGCGCTGCCGTTAATGACCCTTTCGAGGTTTGATCGTTGTGTTGGTGCTCGCCACTGGGAGTGGTTGAAGATAGGCTTGCGCCGGGGGCTTTTGGCTGGCCTATTGTCCGGTGCTACGGGTATTGTTTCAGCCGATGCGGTGCGCTTCGCCTATTCCAGCAATGATTTGGATCACAGCCTGGCGCGGTATGTTATCAACCCCGATTCTGGGCAGTTACGCTTTCTCGATTATTTGCCCTTGGGTAAGTCGTCGCCAGAGGTGGTGCTTGATCCTTCGGGTCAGTTCTTGTTAGCTCTTTCTCAAGGCATCAATCGAGTCTTCGTTTATCGCATTAATCACCAGACGGGCGAGCTGGCCGCCGTAGCGGGTTCACCTTTCGATATTCAGGGTGCCTCGCCGTACCAGATTAGTTTCCATCCCTCGGGGCGTTATTTTTACATTGCGCTGCGCTTCAGCGGTGTAGGTGCCTATGTCTTTGATCCGGACACGGGTGCGGTGACGCCGTTGCCCGGCTCACCTTATCCAGGGGAAGAACGTACTCGTGGAGTGGTCATTACGGCCGATGGAGGTTTTCTTTATGCCATGAATTCTTATTCCAACAGTATTTCCGCCTTTGCGGTGGATGCGCAGACCGGGGGTTTGCGTGCTTTGCCAGGGTCTCCGTTCATCGTCGGTAACTTGGGCGATATTGAATACGCCTCGTTTTTGAGTGCGGAAATCACGTCCAAGGCTGGCGGTGTGCCCTACGGGATGTTGTTGGCCTCACAAGGACGGTTTTTGCTGGTTTCCAATATGGCGTCGGCCAATGTCAATGTGTTTCGACGCAATTCGACCACGGGTCTGTTGTCGGAAGTCGCTGGTAGTCCCTTTTTCGTTGGGTTTAACCCCACGGGCATTGCCTTGCACCCGGAGGGGCGGTTTGTTTATGTGCTGCGGGGACGGGACAGTCTCATTGAGGTGCTTGAGTTGGATCCTGGCACGGGCCGTTTGACGCCGATGCCGGGGGGCACGTATGAGTCAGGTGGAGAAGGGCCGATGGAACTGGTTTTCCACCCACAGGGGCAGCGCGCCTATGTGATTAACTGGAATTCCAACGACGTGGCGCAATTGGATGTGGACACCCAAACCGGCGCATTGAAGGTGCGGGAGGTGGTGAAAACGCGCACCACGCCGTGGTCTTTGGTGTTGGTAAAGGGGGAAGCGCCGCGTGTAAAATCCAGTCTGCTGATTGCCGCGCTGGGGAGCGAAGGATTAGCCCAAAACGTTGGAGATGTGGAGAGTGCCGAGCTAAAACCGCAGAATGTAGCGGGAGCAGTGGATGCCGTGGCCTACGACGCCCGTCAGAATTTGGTCTACGCGCTTGACCGTGCTGGTGCTTCACTCACGGTGCTGCGACGCGACGTGAAGGGCCAAATGTTGCCCGTGCCCAAGGGGCAGGTAGCGACGGGCAGGGCACCCAGTGACGTGGTGATCGACCGAAACGGCTGGTATGCCTATGTCACCAATGCGGACGACAATACGATGTCCGTGTATTTCATCGACGCAGAAAGCGGCCAGCCCAGGCCGGTCAGAGGCTCGCCCTACAAGACAGGCAAGCAACCGACATCCATCAGTCTAGACCCGGCGGCGCGTTACGCCTACGTGGTGAATAGTGGCGATGACAGCGTGTCAGTGTATCGTTATCGCTCTAATGTGACGCCGTTGGTTTACGAATCGGTCGGCCATGGTTCGCCGTATGCCACGGGCAAGATGCCAGCGGCCATACAGATTGACCCCACTGGGCGCTATGCCTATGTCACCAATGCCGGCGCCAACACGATTTCCGCCTATCGCATTCATCACTTGACGGGAGCGCTGTCAGAGCTGCCGGGCTCCCCGTTCAAGGCCGGTCAGCGGCCTCATGCGATGGCGGCACATCCCAATGGCCGCTGGTTATTCGTGGCCAACCACGATTCCGCGGATATCAGCGTGTTTCGTATCGAGACCGCGCTGGGTGCCCTGGCCAGTGCCGGTTCGCCGCTGACATTGCCTTTTGCAGCACGCCAACTGCACTGGGACCCTGTCGCTGAGGTGTTGGTGATATTGGCGGAAAAGGGACGAAAGCTGGAGTCTTATTCCGTGGATGACAACACCGGCCTGCTCACTCGCGTTAGCCGAAAGTCCGTGAAAACGTCCATTCTGGATTTGCTCATTACAACCCGGGAATAACCCACATACACCTAGAGCATTGTCTCCAGAATATTGACCCTTTGGCGTATTTTGCTTACCCTGTGCACCTATTTTGTGTTGTTTGTACTTGCATCATTTGCGCTGCCGCCCAAGGACGATTGCCTTTCTTTCCCCTGGGAAGTACTGAATGAAGCCGAATCCTCGGTATTGGTGTTGACTGTTGTTCCATTAAGCCAGGGTCAGTGAATCACCGCGTCACCCTGATGATTAATCGTCGCGGATATCCTCGTGTCGAGCGTGCTGAAGGTGGGTTCTAACTATTTGTTTTGTTTAACGTTTGTCGCCAGGGTGCTGGGTTTTGACCTCATGTTTCCGGGTTTCTGGACGATACGGTGGGTAGCTACGTCTGCTGCTTGCACAAATAGCGTGTCGGTGTTTTGGCCGTTCCTTGTTAGCGAATAAAGAGAGTAAAAAAGTTGAGGAAATTGGGGGGAGGTTTGAAACGGCTTGGGACAGTGATGTACGCTGCGCGGTGGCTGGTTTTGGTCGGCGTGCTTCTTAGTGAAGTTGTTGTCGCGGGTTCTTTGCCTTCAGGCCGCGTTTCCGACGTACGCAATACCAAACACAACCTCAGCGCTGTTGCCAGTAGCGGACTTGCGCGTAGCGTCCAGGCCAGCGACGGTGAAGAGGAGATCTGTGTGTTTTGCCATACCCCGCACGGTGCGAATGTGGTTAGCCCCAGCCCGTTATGGAACCGCAGCCTCTCGACCGCGACCTACAATACTTACAACAGCGGATCACACTGGATGCGACCATGGAAGGCGTGGCGCTTGATCAGCCTAACGGCATCTCCAAGCTGTGTCTATCTTGCCACGATGGCACCATCGCCATTGGCACTGTGCGTAATCGCAGCGGTAGCGGTGGCTTTGGGGCCGCCGCCATCGGCATGAACGGGGTTGAGCTGGATGGCAGCATGCCGGTCGGCCCCTATGGCGAAAATACCGGGTTTACCCGGCGTCTCGGCACCGACCTGAGCAATGACCACCCCATCTCGTTCACTTACGATACCGCACTGGCCAGCAGGGATGGCGAACTGCGCGACCCTGCCGGTGAGATCGAGATCAGCAACCGCAGCCCCGGTGTGAGCCCCCATATTCCGTTAGATAACGGTCAGGTGCAGTGCAATAGCTGCCATGACCCGCATATTCGCGATGAGACCGATCCCACCAAAAACATCAAATTTCTGCGCCTTAACCGTTTTCAGAGGGTATCCCCCACCAGTACCGCCTTCAGTGAGCCCAACGACATCATCTGTCTGGCCTGCCACGACAAGGCCGGCTGGGTAGGCTCCGCCCATGCCACCGATATCGTCGCCAACGAGGTTTATACCAATGCGGCGGCCGCCCTGCACGAATTCCCTTTGAATACCCAGGTATGGCAAGCCGCCTGTCTGGCCTGTCATGACACCCACACCGTGCAAGGTTCACGGCGTCTGTTACGTGAGGGGGTGGATGGCCCTGTCGGTGTCAGTGGCGAAAAACTGGGCGGCAATGCGGCCATTGAAGAGACCTGTTTTGCCTGCCATTCTGCAGACGGCGGTACCCTGGTAGGTCAGGGTACCGCCTTGTTTGAGGTGCCGGACATTAAGACGGACTTTAATTTGCCTATACACATGCCGATCCGCAATTCGGAACAATTCGCCGGTCTGGAGATGCACGACATCGGCAGCGTGCGCCAGGATACACAGGAAACGGCCCAGCGCGGCAAGGATTTTATCGAATCCCAGGCCAGTCTGGGCAAGATAAGCATGGGGGGTTCGCTCCTCAATCGCCACGTGGAATGCACCGACTGCCATAACCCGCACCGGGTCACCAAGCGGCGTTTGTTTACGGACAATAATCTCGGTGGCATTATGGATGCTGCAGGCACCCATAATCATGATAACGCCACCCCGCACACCAACATCGCCTCGGGTGTATTGCGGGGGATGTGGGGAGTGGAACCGGTGTATGTTTCCAATAGTTTTCATGTGGGCCCCATCAGTTTCACTCTGAAGCGTGGTGACCCGGGGGGCAATTTAGCGACGGATGTTACCCAGCCATACATGACCCGTGAATATCAAGTCTGCCTGAAATGTCATTCCACATACGGGTATGACATCCCTCCGCTGCTGGGGGCTAGTGCGAGTACAACGCCATCTGGCGTTAATCACATGACTCGATACACCGACCAGGGGAAGGAATTTAATTCGCCAGCGACCCATGCGGGCGAACCGCTTAACGTGGGCACCGATGGGGGGGCCGGCAATAACAACGGTTTTACCTGGAATACCAATAACCACCGTAGCTGGCATCCGGTCAGGGCGCCCACCGGGCGTTTTCCGGGGGCGCGTACCGCTAGCAATCAGAATTGGACCAATCCCTTCAGTAATGCGGTGGGCGCACAGACCATGTATTGCAGCGACTGCCACGGCTCAGCGACGGCCATCGGCACTGTTGACCCGGATCCAGGTCAGGAGGACGGGGCGGTATGGGGTCCTCACGGTTCCACCAATTATTTCCTGCTCAAGGGCGACTGGAGCGGCAATTCCCTGAACCCGGAAGGCACTGCGCCTTCACCGCAAAATGACTTTACCAATCGGCCGGGCACTGGGGACAGAGATTTTGGTAATGACCCCACCACGCACCTGTGCTTCAAATGTCACAAGTTTGAGCAGTACGCCGCCACCACGGGTGCTGCACAGGGCAGCGGTTTTGGTGGTGATCGTGTCGATGGCGCAGGAATAAATTATCATCGGTTTCACGTAGATCTTGTGACCAACTACCGCTGTAACCTGTGCCATGTGGCGGTGCCCCATGGCTGGAAGAATAAAACCTTCCTGGTCAATCTCAATGACGTGGGTGAGGAGGCGGGTTTCCCGGCGGGTTCCAGTAACGAGGTGCGTAACAACACCAGGACTGGCTTTGTGGCCGGCCCCTATTACAATCGTGCAGCATTAAAGATACGCAATTTTGCCGCGAGCGGTTTCTGGTTGCCGAATAATTGCGGTTCCATCGGCGTGAGCGGAAATGGCAGGCGAGGGGTGACCTGGATGGCGGATAGTAATGAGGCCTGCGCGAATGTGCCTTGATCTCTGTCGAGAATGTTTGTCATGCGGTTTGATGTGAGGATACTCCTCCGGACTCGACGGCTGATGCCCTTGCCCCTGGGAATCCTGCTGTTGCTGTGCTTACAACTGATGCTCCTGGAGGTGACACAGGCGAAGTCTGTGCGCTTTGCCTATTCCAGTCATGACCGAGATGCCAGCGTGGCACGATATGTGATAGACCCCGACACCGGTCGACTGCGTTTTGTCGATTATCTGCCGTTGAGTAAACCCTCGCCAGATGCGGCGCTAGACCCTTCGGGGCGGTATTTGCTGGCTTTGTCCCGAACCGTTAACCGTTTGTTTGTGTACCGTATCAATCACCAGGATGGTGCGTTAAGCCTGGTGCCGAACTCGCCTTTTGCTGTGGAAGGGATTGGTCCGTTTCGGATTAGTTTCCATCCCTCCGGCCGTTTCTTTTATATTGCGTTGCGTTTCAGCGGGGTGGGCGCCTATGCCTTTAACCCGGAGACGGGCGCGGTGACACCGTTACCCGGTTCGCCTTATCCGGCAGAAGCACGCACCCGTGAGGTGGTCACCACGGCGGACGGGCGTTTTCTCTATGCCATGAATACCTATTCCAATAGTCTTTCCGCCTTTGCGGTGGATGTGCAGACAGGAGGGCTGCGAGCCCTGCCGGGATCACCGTTCAGCGTTAGTAAGCAGGGTGGTATTGATTACTCTGCAAATTGGGGGGCAGAAGTTCCCCCCAATGCTGGCGGTGTGCCCTACGGGATGAAGCTGGGAGCACAAGGGCAGTTTTTGCTGGTTGTTAATTTGGCGGCGGCTAATGTCAGTGTATTGCGGCGTAACCGAGACACCGGCAGCTTGTCGGAAGTGACAGGCAGTCCGTTTGCCACCGGGTCGAAGTCTTCGGGGATTGCCTTGCACCCGAATGGCCGTTTTGTTTACGTGCTGCGGGGGCGTGACAACCTCATCGATGTGCTTGAGTTGAATCCTGACAGCGGCCGTCTAACGCCGGTGCCGGGGGGAAGCTACAAATCGGGTGGGGAAGGGCCAATAGAGTTGGCTTTTCAGCAACAGGGACAGCAAGCCTATGTGATCAACAAGCGTTCCAACGATGTGGTGCAATTGGATGTGGACACCCAAACGGGTGCTTTGAAGGTGCGGGAGGTGGTGAAAACGCGCACCACGCCGTGGTCTTTGGTGTTGGTAAAGGGGGAAGCGCCGCGTGTAAAATCCAGTCTGCTGATCGCCGCGCTGGGGAGCGAAGGATTAGCCCAAAACGTCGGGGTCGGGGCTGTTGCTGGGGGTGTTGAAAGCAGCGAGTTAACACCGCAGAACGTGGCTGGGGCAGTGGATGCCGTGGCTTATGACGCCCGTCAGAAATTAGTCTATGCGCTTGACCGTGCCGGTAACTCACTCACCGTACTGCGGCGCGATGCAAAGGGCCAAATGCTGCCCGTGCCCAAGGGGCGGGTGGCGACGGGCAGGGCACCCAGTGACGTGGTGATCGATCGCAACGGTTGGTATGCCTATGTCACCAATGCGAGTGATAACACGATGTCCGTATTTTTCATTGACCCTGAAAGTGGCCAGCCCAAGCCGATCATCGACTCTCCCTTGCGTACCGGTAAACAACCGACTTTTATCAGCCTCGACCCGGCGGCACGTTACGCTTACGTGGTGAATACGGGTGATGACACGGTATCTGTGTACCGTTATCGCTCCAATGTCACGCCGTTGATTTTTGAGACGGTGGATTATGGTTCGCCGTTCGCCACCGGCAAGGCACCTGCGGCCATACAAATCGACCCCACCGGTCGCTACGCCTATGTGGCCAATGCCGGCGCCAACACGGTTTCCGCTTATCGCATTCATCATTTAACGGGGGCGCTATCAGACTTGCCGGGCTCCCCGTTTAACGCCGGTCAGCGGCCTCATGCGATGGCCGCGCACCCCGATGGCCGATGGCTGTTCGTGGCGAATCACGATTCTGCGGACATCAGCGTGTTTCGTATTGAGACCGCGTTGGGTGCCCTGGTCAGTGTCGGTCCGTCAGAGAAGCTGCCTTTTGTGCCACGCCAGCTGCACTGGGATCCTGTCGCTGAGGTGTTGGTAATACTGGCGGAAAAGGGTCGAAAGTTGGAGTCGTATTCCGTGGATGACAACACCGGTGTGCTCACTCGCGTTAGCGGAAAGTCCGTGAAAACGTCCATTCTGGATTTGCTTATTACAACCCGGGAATAACCCACATACACCTAGAGCATTGTCTCCAGAATATTGACCCTTTGACGCATTTTGCCTACCCTGCGCACCTGCATCGTTGCGCTGCCGCCCAAGGGCATTGCCCCTCCCCGAGGAAGTATTGAATGAAACCGAGCTCTCGGCATCGGCATTGATTGTTGTTTAATTAAGCCAGAGTCAGTAAATCACCGCGTCACTTTGATGATTAATCGTCGCGATTACCCTCTTGTGAGGGTGGTGCCTAAACGTTTGTTTTGTTAAACGTTTACCGCCTAAATGCTGGGTTTTTGACCTCAAGTTGTCGGGTTTCTGGACGATACGGTGGATAGCTACGTCTGCTGCTTGCACAAATAGCGTGTCGGTGTTTTGGCCGTTCTTTGTTAGTGAATAAAGAGAGTAAAAAAGTTGAGGAAATTAGGGATAGCTTTGAAATGGATTGGGACAGGGATGTACGCTACGCGGTGGCTGATTTTGGCCGGCGTGTTTCTGGGTGAAATCGTTGTCGCGGGTTCTTTGCCTTCAGGCCGCATCTCTGATGTCCGCAATACCAAACACAACCTCAGTGTCTTTTCTAGCAGTGGACTGACTCGCACGGTACAGTCCAGTGATGGTGAAGAGGAAATTTGCGTCTTTTGTCATACCCCGCATGGTGGCGGCTTGACCCAGGGGCCGTTGTGGAATCGCAACCTTTCCACCGCGACTTACAACACGTATAACAGCGGCTCACTGGATGCGACGATGGAAGGCGTTGCGCTAGATCAGCCCAATGGCATCTCCAAACTGTGTTTGTCCTGTCATGATGGCACCATCGCCATTGGCAATGTGCGCAATCGCAGTGGTAGCGGTGGATTTGGGGCATCTGCCATCGCTATGAACGGGGTTGAGTTAGATGGCAGCATGCCGGTTGGCCCCTATGGCGAGAACACTGGTTTTACCCGGCGCCTGGGCATCGACCTCACGAATGACCACCCGATTTCCTTTACCTACGATACGGCGTTGGCTGATAGAGATGGTGAGCTGCGAGATCCCGCCGCTGAACCCGAAATCAGCAACCGCAGCCCCGGTGTGACTCCCCATATTCCGTTAGATAACGGCCAGGTGCAGTGTAATAGCTGCCATGATCCGCATATTCGTGATGAGGCCGATGCTACCAAAGACATCAAATTTCTGCGTCTGAACCGTTTTCAGAAAGTGTCGCCCACCAGCACCGCCTTCAGTGAGACCAACGACATTATCTGTATGGCCTGTCACGACAAGGCTGGCTGGGTGGGGTCGGCGCACGCCACCGCTATCGTCGCGAATGAGGTGTATACCGATGCGGCCGCTAACCTGCGGGAATTTCCCCTGAATACCCAGGTGTGGGAAACCTCCTGTATTGCCTGTCACGACACCCACACCGTGCAAGGTTCACGGCGTCTGTTGCGTGAAGGGGTGGACGGCCCCGTCGGTGTCAGTGGTGAAAAACAAGGTGGCAATCCGGCCATCGAAGAAACCTGTTTTGCCTGTCACTCCAGTGATGGTGGCACCCTCACGGCCCAGGGACTGAATACCGAGGTGCCGGATATTAAAACGGATTTCAATTTGAGTGGCATTTATGCCACCCATATGCCGCTGACTAACTTCGAGCAAGTGGCGGGTATGGAAATGCATGATATCGGTACTGTGGGGAGTGATACCCAGGAAACGGGTCAGCGGGGTAAAGATTTTATTGAATCCCAGGCTTCACTGGGCAAGGCCAGTATGGGGGGATCGCTCAATAACCGACATGCTGAGTGTACTGACTGCCATAACCCGCACCGGGTGACACGGCGTCGCATGTTTAATGAAAACCATCTCACCGGCGTGGTGGATTCTGCAGGTACCCATGCTCACGACATTGCCGATATTACCGCCGAAACGCCGTATACCACACACAACAACCTGGCCTCCGGTGTGCTGCGCGGCACCTTTGGGGTGGAACCTGTGTTTGGCTCCAACAATTTTAATGACGAGCCTATCGATTTTATCGTCAAACGCGGCGACCCCGGTACCCCGGGCTTTGGCACTGGCACCACTAATGTCACGGAACCCTATGTAACTCGTGAATATCAGATTTGCCTCAAGTGTCACTCCAATTATGCCTATGACACACCGCCGTTGATGGCGCAAAGCACGGCCACCACCCAGAACGACATCAACCACGTCACCCAATACACCAATCAGGCGCAGGAATATAACTCCCCAGTGACGCATGAGGGTGAAGGGCAAACGCTGGGTGCGGATGGGGGTGCGGATCCGGCCTTCGACACCAATAACCACCGTGGTTGGCATCCGGTAATGAATAAAACGGGCCGTACTCCCATTGTGCGTGATACTAATGCCAATAACTGGATAACACCGTTCAACGCTGATGTGGGGAATCAAACCATGTATTGCAGTGATTGCCACGGTTCCAATACCCCGGTCGGCACCGCTGACCCGGATGGCGCGGGTTATGAAAACGGCGCCGTGTGGGGCCCGCACGGTTCCACCAATCCTTTTTTGCTCAAGGGTGACTGGAGCGGTAACGTGCCGGGTTCAGCGGCGAATGATTGGACGCAACGTCAGGGCACCGGTGAGGATGTAGAGTCCAATGATCATCTGTGTTTCAAGTGTCACGAGTATGTGCAGTATGCTTCCACCTCGGGCATTACGCAGGACAGTGGTTACGGTGGTAGTGGTTGCGGCATGATGTGTGGTCCCAGTGCCGACCTGCAAAGAAATTTACACCGTTTCCACGTACAGCAGGTGAGCAACTACCGTTGTAATCTCTGCCACGTTGCCGTGCCGCATGGCTGGAAGAATAAAGCCTTTTTAGTGAACCTTAATGACGTTGGCCCGGAAGGCGGTTTTGCGACCACCGGTAACCAGGTGCGAAATAACACCAACGCCGGTTACGTGAATGGTCCCTATTACAATCGTGCGGCGCTTAAGGTGGTGAGTTTTCAGACCAGTGGTAGCTGGTTTGCCGGTGCTTGTGGTTCCACAGGAGCGCCCGGTAACGGGGCTACCGGAGTCAACTGGATGTTGGGTGGTTCGGAGGCGTGTTCCAGCGTGCCATAGATTATTTGTTTTGCGAGTTGTGCCGATGTCGGATATTTTCCTTCGCATGAATAAAAAAGATGTCAGCTTGCGCGCTAGACACAAGCCGTGTTGTCGAATAATTATTATCGCTGTCTGGCTGTTGGCGGGGACGACATCCGCCGAAACTGCCCGGTTTGCCTTCGGTGTAAACGGCTTGGACTTCAGCCTGTCGCGCTACAGTATCAGCGCCGATGGACAGTTGCGCCATCTCGGTCATTCCCCGTTGGTCAAATCGGTGCCGTACGTGCTGATGGATCCTTTGGGGCGTTTTGTGCTGGTGCCGTCAAAGACCGCTTCACATATTTCCGTGTTTCGTTTGAACCCGACAAATGGCGCATTGGCTGAAGTGGCCGGTTCACCGTTTGCCGCAAAGGCGATCTCGCCTTTTGAACTGGCGTTTCACCCCTCGGGTCAATATCTTTACGCGGCCGCGCGATTCAGCGGCGTCGGTGCCTACCGGTTTGATACACAGACAGGCGTCATTACTCCCCTCGATGGATCTCCTTTTACTGCTGGTGAGCGTACCCGCAGTGTGTCTGTGCATCCGTCCGGGCATTTTTTGTATGCCGTCAATGGGTATTCCAATAGTCTTTCTGCGTACCGCATCAATGCGACCACGGGGGCCTTGGACGAGCTGCCAAATTCGCCGTATTCGGCAGGTGAGTCGGGTGACATCGATTACAAATTGTACGGCATGGAAGATGTCCCCGAGGGCGCGGGTGGCATTCCTTATTCGGTGGCCATTGATCCGCAAGGCCAGTTTCTTTTCGTCGCCAATTGGGCCGGAGCCAGTGTCAGCGTATTTCGTGTTGAGGTAAAAAGTGGCCACCTCCGCGCCGTACCAGGCAGCCCGTTTTTCACCGGATTTAATCCCTATCGCGTGGCCGTACACCCCAAAGGTGGTTTCATTTATATTACCCAATATTCTGGTAGCGAGATCGCCGTTCATGCTGTTGATGAAACTAACGGGCAGTTGAACCCGGTGCCGGGCTCACCGTTTTCGACCGGCGGGCGGGGCCCCGTGGCGGTGAATTTCAGCGCGGATGGCCAGCAGTTGTATGTGCCCAATTACGAGTCCAACGACATCACGCGATTTGACGTGAATGCGCAGAACGGCACCTTGCAGTTGCGCGAAGTGGTGAAAACGCGGTCGGGTCCCTGGTATCTGGCGTTGACGGATGGCGATTCCGTGGAGAATGAAAAACCCACTGAAGTGTTGTTGGTGCAGGGGGTGGAGGGGATTTCGCGGCTGGAGCCAGCATCCGGAAAAATGTCACGAGTGAGTGCTGCGGGCCAGGTGGTAGATCGCATCGAGCAAGTCATGCTCGCGGGTGGGCAATTTGTGTATACCCTGAATCGCGCCCAGGCCACCTTGAGCACTTATCGATGGGATCAGGATACAGGGCAATTGCAGCTCGTTGACGGCGGCGTGGTGGCAACGGGGAAACAACCCAGTGAATTGTTGGCCGATGTGAATGGCTGGTATCTTTACGTGACCAATGCTGGTGACAATACGTTGTCGATTTATTATCTGAATCCTCAAACGGGGTTGCCGACGCGCGCCCATAAAAGGTTGCCGATTGCGACTGGCAAGCGCCCAGTGGCGGTGACGCTGGATGCCGCCGCCCGATATGCTTATGTGTTGAATGCGGATGCTGACAATGTCTCTGTTTACAGTTACTTGAACAGCGTTACGCCATTGATGTTTGACGCCCGTAACGCAGGCTCACCTTTTGCTACGGGTAACGACCCGACGGCCATCGTCGTGGAACCGACCGGGCGCTTTGCTTATGTCGCCAATGCGGGTTCCAATAATTTGTCGGCTTATCGTATTCACCATCAGACCGGCACCTTGTCCGCATTACCGGGTTCGCCGTTTGCGGCGGACAAGCGACCGGTGTCGCTGGCCGCACATCCGAATGGCCGCTGGTTGTTTGTCGCCAATCAGGGTTCTAACGGCATCGCCACTTATCGAATAGAAAGGGAATTGGGTGCCCTGAAGCGAATGGGTGAAGTTTCTTTACCGGCTGCTGCGCCCAAGGCCAGACAACTGCATTTGGATATTGCTGGGAGTGTGCTGTATCTGTTGTCATCGGACGGTCTGCGTCTGCTCCGTTACTCGGTGGATGCTGCATCGGGTCAATTGACGTTGATCGCCGAAAAACGTTTCACAAAACCTGTTCTGGATTTATTGATCAGGGACTAGTGGCATCCGGTAGTGCGCGGATTTCAAAGCTGATAAATTTTTCATTTTTGAGTACCGATGACTGCCCAATTTTTTGCTCAAAAATAGTGAGTTGATTGTCCGCCAACATCTTTTTGACGTGGCTCATGTTGCGTTCATAACCGAATTGGTAGTAAATTCGCCCGCCCGGTTTGAGGTGGTTTTTAACACCGGCAAAGAAACGCTCGTGCACGTTCCAAAGAGCCTGGCTGGCTTTAGTAGTGGGATAGCGCAGGTTAAACAAGATCACGTCAAAGCGTTCGTTGGCCGACAGTGGCGCGAATAAATCCCCCACCCGTACCTCAATGCGATTCCCCAGCTTGTGTCGCGCAATATTAAAGCGGGCATTTTCGCCAGCTCTTGGGCTGATGTCGGTGGCGATAACGTGTGCGCCCTTACGTGCCGCAAAAATGGCCTGCACACCGTTGCCCGTGCCGACATCCAATACTGTCTCTCCGGCGTTTATGTGGGTGTGATTCAACAGCTGCATGCTGTCGGGCGACATGCCCTCGACGCCCTTGAAAAGTGTCAACGTGATGTCCCGCACCTGTATCAGTTGACGGTCTTTGTGCTCAGGGTCGGGGCCGAGGTGAAACAGGTCGCCGTTCCCACCGTTGGCGGGGTATTCCATGTTTGTGTTTTGGTTCGTTGAAAATTGATGGGCGCAGGCGGAAAGCAATAAAATTGATAAAAGAAATGTTATGTATGAGACGGTGTGTTGTGGAAATAAGGGGCTGGCATATTTCATGAAAATCTATTTATTGTTATGACGGGGTGCTTGTGTCGAGTGAACGTATTTCAAAAGTCAGGAATAAACCGTTTTTAATATTGGTGGTGCGACCCATTCGCTTGTCAGCAATATACAGTTGGTTATCGGACAGCATTTTTTTCACATGAGTTTGATTTTGTTCATAACCAAATTGGTAATAAATCCTGCCATTGGGCTCAAGGTGTTTTTTGACTCCGGCAAAAAACCGTTCATGCAGTTCCCATATGGGATTTTGCGCGCCTCCATGAGGATATTTCAGGTTTAGCAGGATGACATCAAAGCGTTCATCGATTGCCAGTGGCGAAAACATGTCTCCCACTCGCACATCAATACGGTTTTCCAATCCCAGTTGCTGGATGTTGAAACGGGCGTTATTACCTGCTTGCGGGTCAATGTCGGTGGCGACCACGTATTTGGCATTTCGAGCGGCAAATATGGCCTGTACGCCACTGCCAGTGCCAAGATCCAACACCGTTTCTCCGGGCTCTATCCGGGTGTGATTCAATAAATGCAGGCTGTCCAGTGTGGGTCCCAGTACCGTGCTGAATACCGTCAGCGTGACATCGTGGACGCGCACCAGGGATCGGTTTTTGTGTTCCGGATCTGGCCCGAGGTATGTCAGGTCACCCCCTTCGCCAATGGCCGGGTATACCGTGATGGTTTGCGGTGGAGTGGTACAGGCAGTGATAAGCAGGATGGAAATCAGGGTGAAGAGGCGCAGAATGGAGGGCAGGGCAAGCGGGTGCGAGAGTGCAGGGGGAATTGTGTACGGCATTCACGTGTACCTTTCATTGTGTGGTTACCCAATCACTGTCGTTCATCAAACCATAGCTAGACAAAAATAATCCACTTTTTTCAGTTAATCACGGATTCAAGCCCTTGTCGTGCTGGACGATTAATAGTGGGTGGGATGAAAAAGTTGAAGGTTTTCCGTTTTTCCCGGCAGTAAATTTAGTGTGTAAATGACCCTATTTTTTTCATTTTTCAAGCTGCGAGTACATTGATGTGTGACGGGCAGGGTATACTGCGTACGCGCGGCTTTGTTTGCTGCATGTGTGGTGGGCCCTGTTAATAGTTATGTCGGAGTAAAACACTAATTATGTGGTTGCGGCGTTTGGCATCGTTAAAACTTACCCTGGTGGGCATGTTGTTGTTGTCGATCGCTTCTATGATGCTTTATGGCAATCCTGTGGATGTGCCGGAATGGGTGATTGTGGTGCCGTTGGTTTTGTTGGCGATCAATCTGGCTGCGGCGATTATTACCAATCCACGCATTAATCGTCAGCCGGGTTTGTTGCTGTTTCATATTTGTTTGTTGAGTACGGTGGTGTTAGCGGGGTTGGGGCGGCTAACGCATCTGGATGCGCATCTGGAGCTTGCGCAAAATGAGGCCTTTGATCAAAAACTGTTGATGGAAGTAATCAAAGGTACTTGGCACTTCGGTGATTTAGACAAGGTGAAGTTTATTCAGGGGCATTATACCGTGGATTATTCACCCAACCTGAGGCGCGGGCTGACTCACAGTGAAATTTTTTTGCCAGGTCCCGGGGGCGAAGTCATCTCGCGTGTCGTCGGCGATGATCGACCACTGATTCTGGAACGTTATCGTTTTTACACCACGCATAACAAGGGTTTTACGCCAATCCTCACCTGGATGCCGACGCAGGGTGAACCGATCACTGGGCGTATTAATATGCCTGGTTACCCACTTTATGATTACAAACAGGATAATCACTGGACACCACCTGGCACCCAGGAAAAAATCAAATTCTGGTTACAGCTGAATACGGGTTTGAGCTTGGAGAAGTCCTGGGTGCTGGATGGCCGGAACTCTACGGGTGTCTTGGTGGTCTCAACTGGCGATGCGCGCAAGGAACTGCAAATAGGTGAAGAGACGCAACTGGCTCAGGGACGTTTGCGTTATGAGGGATTGACGACCTGGATGGGTTACCGTGTATTTTATGATCCGACCATACAGTGGTTGTTTTGGGTCACCGTTATCGGAGTGCTGGGATTGACACATTTTTTCTGGACTAAGTTGAATCTCGTGCCCTGGATCGATGAGACCGATGAACGTTCGACGGCTGATGGCTCCTCATTAGCTAATGGCTCTTCATCAGCTAATGGCTCTTCATCAGCTAATGGCTCTTCACTAGCCGATGGCTCCTCTCAAACGAATGATCCTTCGCAACGTTCCGCGCCTGAGGATAAAGCATGAATGGCATAGTGGCAGAGCAACCCTGGTTGTGGGCGGGTTTGTTCTCGTACCTGTTGGCGACCTTGCTGGCGATGTGGGGAGCGTCTCCGCGTTCCATCAACAGTCCGCTGGTGGTCAGTAAGGGGCACGAAAAGTGGGTGCTGGGATTTATCGTTTTTGGTGTGTTGCTGCTGAGTGTGGCGATTGCTGCTCGTTGGATACGTATTGGCCACGGCCCGTGGATTAATTTATTTGAGTTGCTGATGAGCCAGATATGGAGCTTGGGCCTGATCTTTGCGGGACTTTATTGGCGCCTGCCGGGACTACGTCCCAGTGCGGTGATCGTGTTGCCGGTGATGTGGATTCTGGGTAGCTGGGTGCTGATGTTGGAGCCGAGCATCAGCCACTTTCCGGCCACTTATTACAACGTCTGGAAATGGACACACGTAGGGGTCGGCAAGGTATTTTTGGCACTGCTACTGGCCGCTGTCGGTCTGGGCGGGGTGATGATTTTGCGCACCACGGCGCGCGGTAAAATCTGGTTTCGTGCCATGCCTGTTGATGCGGTGATCGATAAGCTGGCCTGGCGGCTGATGATGCTGGCGCTGGTATTCGACAGCCTGATGCTGATTGCCGGAGCAGTTTGGGCGCAAGATGCCTGGGGTCGCTATTGGGCCTGGGATTCCCTGGAAACCTCGGCCTTTCTGACCTGGATTTTTCTGGCCATCGGCCTGCACGTGCGCCTTAGCTATCGGGTAAAACCATGGGTGAGTGGGGCCATTATTATTGGCGTGTTCATCATGGCGTTTATCACCTATTTTGGCATACCGTATATCAGCCCTTCTGCGCATAAAGGGGTGGTGTGATGCCTCAGCCTGCTCTTGGCAACCGTATCCGCCACGATTTTGAGGCGCTGACGGTAATTTTTGCACTGGCAATGGTGATTGCCATCGTCAGTTTAATTGCGACTTTGCCGTCCTGGGAAGGGGATGTCGCGCTGGCGCGTGTGACGGGGGCCGCGGTGCAGGGGTATTCTAAACCTGCCCGGTTACGCGAGATGCCTGCTAGCAAACCATCACTCACGCCCGAGCAGGGTGCCCGGCAGGCCTTCCGTGGTGCTTTTCAGGAGCCGCAGTCAGAGGCAGAACGCAAGGTGATGGATCGTTTTCAGCAGGCGATCGCCTTGTTGCACGCCAAGCGTTACGATTATGCTATTACGGCGCTGGATTCCGTGCTGACGATGTCACCCAATATGCCGGAAGCCTACGTGAATATGGGCTATGCGTTTTTGGGGCTGGAGGAATTCGGCCCGGCGCGTGGTGCCTTCGAAAAAGCGATAGACCTGAAAGTGGGTCAAGTGAATGCTTACTATGGCCTGGCGATTGCTTTTGAGGGCCAGGATCAACTTGAGGCCGCACTCGGGGCGATGCGCAGTTACATTCATCTTTCCAAGCCTGATGATTCTTATCTTGCCAAGGCGCGTTCGGCGCTGTGGGAATGGGAGGCGCAGCTGGGGCGTATTGAAGGTGTGAAGATGCCCGCTGAGGGTGAGCTGGTGCCGGAAATTCCGAAACCGTCGTGGTCGCAACAGCACTGAGCCCTGGCAAAGTGTCGTCGTGTTTCGTGGCACGAACGGCTGTGCGCTTGTGCGTCGCGCTGTTGTTGCTCTCGCTGCTCTCGCTCGGCGCGTGTGACGAATCTCTGCCCCCATTGAAGATTGACATTGGCCAAACCGTGCCGGCCTTGTCGGTACAGGACCTTCGCAACCAGCCGGCAATTCTCAAACCCAGCCCGGGCAAATTGTTGATGATCAACGTCTGGGCCACCTGGTGCGGGCCTTGTCGTCATGAGATGCCCAGCTTGCAGCGCCTGGTGAGTCAGCTGGGCAGTGACCGACTGGAACTGATCGGGCTGTCGGTGGATATGGATGAGCACGTGGTGCGTGAATACCTGATCGAAAACGAGATTACTTTCCCCAGTTTTCTGGATCGCGATTTTAGCGAGGTGAGCGGGGTGTTGGGAGTGCGGATGTATCCTTCTACATTTTTTGTGAACCCTGATGGTACCTTGGTCAAGGTCATTGAGGGCTGGCGTGACTGGGATACCCCCGAAATGCTTGAAACCATTGGTGCTTTGCGGCCACCTGCAGTCCCGCGACCGGAATAACGTTCATCTTGGTTATCAGAAGCCCTGATAAATCAGTGGGTAAAGCAGAAAATTGAAGGCCGTCTTTGGTGGAGCTTCATCTCTCATAAATGGTACACTGACGGGCTTTTAATGGCTTTAGCGCTTGTCTTCGTCGAAAAAATAAATACAACAATCGAGGCATTAAGCCAGGCAGGGCTTGGCAAAATGCTATTGGCAAGCAGTTTATTGGTAAATGAAAGGGGTGCGTAGCGTAGATGTTGGAAGTCCGCAGTCTCGAATGCGTGCGAGGTGATCATCGCCTCTTCACAGGCTTGAATTTTCAGCTCCACGGTGGGGAACTTTTACGCCTACGTGGGTCGAATGGTAGCGGCAAGACCAGTTTGCTGCGGGTTTTGTGCGGCTTATTGGAACCGGTCGAGGGCGAGGTGCTGTGGAAAGGGGAGAATATCCTTTCTCAGCGCGATGAATTTAATGCCGAGCTTTTGTATCTGGGGCATCATAACGGCATCAAACCTGAACTGACTGCTTTTGAGAACCTGCGCATCAGCCACACCCTGCGTGGTGAAGCACCGTCCGAGGAGCTGCTGTACGATGCCTTGGAGGAAATCGGCCTGGCCGGTCGAGAGGATCTGCCCAGTCAAGTGTTGTCGCAGGGACAGAAGCGGCGGGTGGCGCTGGCGCGATTGTTGTTGAGTGATGCCGCGTTGTGGGTGCTTGATGAGCCGTTTACCGCCCTGGACGTCGATGCCGTGGCGCAGCTGGGCCGATTGATTGAGGGGCACCTGCAAAAGGGGCATATGGTGGTGTACACCACGCATCAGGAAGTGGTGATGCGTGCTGGCGCTTGTCGTGAAGTGGATCTTGATGTGCGGACGCAGGACGCATGAATCAACACAGCCTGTTTGGCGCCTGGCGCGCCATGGTGTTGCGCGATCTGATCCTGGCCATGCGCCGCCGCGCGGATGTGTTGACCACGTTGTTTTTTTTTATCATCGTGGTCAGCCTGTTTCCGTTGGGGGTGAGTCCGGAGATGTCGGTGTTGCGCGAGATCGCCCCAGGCGTCATTTGGGTCGCGGCGCTGCTGGCTTCGATGTTGTCACTGGGACGCTTGTTTGCGGACGATTTTCAGGATGGCACCCTGGAGCAGATGTTGTTATTGCCGCAGCCGTTGTCGGTGCTGGTGCTGGGCAAGGTGCTGGCTCACTGGCTGGTGTCGGGGGTGCCTTTGGTGCTGTTGTCACCGCTGTTGGGTATGCAACTGGGTTTGGAGAGCGATGCCATCCTGCTGTTAATGCTGACCCTGTTGTTGGGCACGCCGGTGTTGAGCCTGGTTGGCTCCGTCGGGGCGGCGCTCACTTTGGGGGTGCGGGGGGGAGGGGTGCTGGTTTCCCTGCTGGTGTTGCCGTTGTATATTCCGGTGCTGATTTTCGGTACTGGTGCGGTGGACGCAGCGATTTCGGGAATGGCGTTTGATGGACATTTGTCTTTGTTGGGTGCTTTTTTCGTCTTGGCGGCATTGCTGACACCGCTGGCCACTGCCACAGCGCTGCGCATTAGTGTGGAATAGTGGGTGAGAGATTGAAGGATGTTGTTAAACATGGACGTGATTAAAGTGGCCGACTGTAAAGTGGACAGTCGCAAAGCAAGCATTAAGTTGAATGGGCGTTAATGATGGTTTTTAACGGTGGTTTTTAACGATGGGTTTTACTATGGTTTTTAGAAATGGCTTCTAAAGTAAGCGCCGCGTGGTATCACTTTTCTGCGCCAAAAAATTTCTATCCGCTGGCCGGACGTTTGATCCCCTGGTTTTGGGCATCATCGATCATTCTGTTGGTGGTCGGGCTGTACATGAGCTTCTTTGTCGCGCCCACGGATTATAAACAGGGCGAGAGTTATCGCATCATCTTTATTCATGTGCCGGCGGCGTGGATGTCGATGCTGATTTATCTGGTGATGGCCGGCTACGCCATCATTGGCTTGGCTTGGAAGGTGAGGCTGGCCGATATGATGGCCAGTGCCCTGGCGCCTACCGGTGCCATGTTTACCTTTCTCGCATTGTGGACCGGTGCCTTCTGGGGCAAACCGACCTGGGGCACTTACTGGGTGTGGGATGCGCGACTCACTTCTGAATTGATTTTGTTATTTTTGTACATCGGTTACATCTCGCTGCAATCCGCGATTGATGATCCGCGTCGTGCGGCGCGTGCCAGTGCTTTGCTGGCCATTGTCGGTGTGATTAACTTGCCTATCATTTACTGGTCGGTGACGTGGTGGAATACCTTGCACCAGGGGGCGTCAGTGAGTCCCACC
The DNA here is from genome assembly GCA_964401355.1 of uncultured Ectothiorhodospiraceae bacterium. Classification (GTDB taxonomy): domain Bacteria; phylum Pseudomonadota; class Gammaproteobacteria; order SZUA-152; family SZUA-152; genus SZUA-152. Next base: position 25,919 of record CAYNYJ010000022.1, read on the forward strand.
ATGGAGCCGAAGATGGCGTCGATTATGTTGACTTCAATGTTGATAATGACCGTTGCATTCTGGATGTACACCATTGCGGTGGTATTGATGCGGGTGCGACACACGGTGTTGGAGCGTGAACGTCAGACGGCCTGGGTGAAGGAGCTGGTTACCGATCCGGGGGGAGATAAATCATGAGCGAATTTTTTGCCATGGGCGGGCGCGGATTTTATGTCTGGATGTCCTACGGGGTCACCGCCCTGTTCATGATCGTAGAAGTGATCGTGGTGATACGCAGTAAAAAAACTGTACTGAAACAGCTGGCTCGTTTTGCGCGAGCCGAGGCCCGGGGTAATTCATAGTAGCGCGCGGGCTGGGGTGACTGAATCCCCACATCGGTTATGCCGACGGTTGGGTTTTGTTTCTCGTCTAAGCCGCCTACTTTTGGCGGCAACCGAACCGACATAGCATGTAAATAATGAGCAGTATGACGTGGAGTAAGTAGTGATGAAAAAGCGACACAAACGAATGGGATTTATTTTGGTGGGATTGACTGGCCTGGCCGTAGTGGCAGGGTTGGTGCTCAATGCGCTGAACAGTAATCTGGCACTGTTTATTAGCCCCTCCGAGGTGATGGCGGGTGAAGCCCCCAAGGATAAGGCTTTTCGTTTGGGGGGAATGGTGGTCGAGGGCAGCCTGAAACGTCAGAGCGATGGTTTGACCGTGCACTTCGATGTGACCGATAACATGGAAACGGTCACGGTTGCCTATACGGGTATTTTGCCGGATTTGTTCAGTGAAGGTACCGGCGTGGTAACGCAGGGGACAATGATTGGCGGGCTATTTAAAGCCAATGAAGTGCTGGCTAAACACGATGAAAACTATATGTCACCGGAAGTGGCGGAGATGCTGGAGATGGCCGAAAAGGCTAAACAGAATGCGGATGCTGTGGCACCCTAAATTCGCTTGCTAAATTAATGTTTAAACGAGGATTGAACAGATGATTCCAGAAATCGGACATTTTGCGCTCATCATGGCGCTGTGTGTTGCCACGTTGCAGGGAGTGGTTTCTATTGCTGGGGCACAGATGGGCGTGCGTTCCTGGATGGAGATGGCACGACCTGCGGCGCAGGTACAGTTTATTTTTATCGTGGTGGCCTATGGTTGCCTAACGTATTCTTTTATCGTTCATGATTTCTCGGTAGAGTATGTTGCCTCGGTTTCTAACTCCATGTTGCCGCTAGAGTTTCGTATTGCAGCGGTGTGGGGTGGGCATGAAGGCTCGTTGTTGTTGTGGGCCTTGATACTGGGTGTCTGGACCTTAGCGGTGGCGCGCTTCTCGCGTAATCTGCCACTGGAAATGGTGTCGCGTGTGATCGGTGTGATGGGGCTGATCTCAGTGGGCTTCATCATGTTCATGTTGTTTACCTCGAATCCTTTTGATCGTTTGTTACCGGCGCTGCTGGATGGCGGTGATCTCAATCCGTTGTTACAAGATTTTGGTTTGATTATTCATCCACCGATGTTGTACATCGGTTATGTGGGTTTCTCCGTGGCCTTTGCTTTTGCCATTGCTGCCTTGTTGAGTGGTCAGATGGATGCCACCTGGGCGCGCTGGTCGCGGCCCTGGACCACCGTGGCCTGGTTGTTCATGACCGGTGGTATTGCCCTGGGTAGTTGGTGGGCCTATTACGAATTAGGTTGGGGTGGTTGGTGGTTCTGGGATCCGGTCGAAAATGCCTCGTTTATGCCCTGGCTAGTGGGCACCGCGTTGGTGCATTCGCTGGCGGTGACGGAAAAACGCGGTGGCTTTAAGAATTGGACGGTGCTACTGGCGATCATGACCTTTTCGCTGAGTTTACTGGGAACCTTCCTGGTGCGCTCCGGGGTGCTGACCTCGGTGCATTCTTTTGCTACCGACCCTGAGCGCGGCGTTTTCATTCTGGGTTTTTTGGTGCTGGTGATCGGCAGTTCGTTGGCGCTGTTTGCCTGGCGGGCACCGAAAGTGGGAATGGGTGGTAGGTTTGAGTTGGTCTCGCGTGAAAGCTTTTTGTTGGTGAATAACGTGATGCTGGTGGTGGCTGCAGGCGCGGTGTTACTGGGCACCCTGTATCCGCTGTTGCTGGATGCGTTGGACATGGGCAAGATTTCCGTGGGCCCGCCGTACTTCGACACGGTATTCCTGCCACTGATGGTGCCGATGATTTTCCTCATGGGGCTAGGGCCGATTGCGCGCTGGAAAAAGGCCAGCCTGCCCGATATGGCCAGTCGCATGAAGTGGGCGGCGGCGGTGAGTTTGGTGATGGCATTGATCACCCCCTTCCTCATGGGTGAATGGTTCGCGCTCACCAGCCTGGGCTTTGCGATGTCATTCTGGATTTTCAGCAGTATTGTGGTGAATGTGAGCGAACGCCTCGCGAAAACGGCTGAGGTAAATCCCGGCATCGGGTTGCTGGCTCGGATTGTCGGCCTGCCGAAATCCTATGTTGGCATGAATGTCGCGCATATGGGTATGGCGGTGTTCATTATGGGGGTTTCCATGGTGAACACTTACGAAGTGGAAAGGGATGTGCGTATGGAGGTGGGTGATACGGTTACCATGAGTAATTACACTTTCCGCTTTGACGGTGTGACCGAGGTTGAAGGGCCAAACTATATGGCTACGCGAGGTCAGATTTTAGTGACCGTGGATGGTAAAACTGAGGTGGTGTTGTTCCCGGAAAAACGCACCTACTTTGTGCAGACCATGCCGATGACAGAAGCTGCTATTGATAGTGGTTTGTTCCGTGATCTGTATGTGTCGTTGGGTGAAGCGGTGGGTGGCGGAGCCTGGAGTGTGCGTATTTACTACAAGCCCTTTGTGAATTGGATCTGGGGGGGAGCGTTTATGATGATGGTTGGCGGTATATTTGCGGTCAGTGATCGGCGCTATCGGTTAGCCATGCGTAAGCGTAAAGATGCGGTTAAAACCGCAGCGCAGGATCAACCCACGTCTGCGCCGCCGGCTCCGGTTCAATCAACGATAAAGGAATAATAAAAGATGTGGCGTTACATTTTGCCCTTGCTGTTATTTTTGGGCGTGTCGGGGTTTTTGTTAAAAGGACTGGAGCTGAAGCCGCGCGAAGTGCCATCGCCGTTTATTAATAAGCCGGCACCGACTTTTAGTCTGCAAAAGCTGCATGAGCCTGAGGCCCATTTTTCTACGCAAGGTATGCTGGGCAAGGTATGGCTATTGAATGTGTGGGCTTCCTGGTGTGTGGCTTGTCGTGCTGAACACCCTCTGTTGGTGCAATTGTCTCGCGCTAAAATAGTGCCTATTTATGGTTTGAACTATAAAGACGTGCCGAGCGAAGCTAAAAACTGGTTGCAGCAGCTGGGCGATCCGTATGTCAGCAGTTTGATCGATTACGAAGGCAAGGTGGGCATTGATTTCGGTGTTTACGGTGTGCCAGAAACCTTTGTGATCGACAAGCAAGGCATTATTCGTCACAAGGTGATAGGTCCGGTGACGGCAGCGGCACTTGATGACTGTGTGTTGCCACTAGTGAAAAGATTACAGCAGGCCACGGTGCAGCAAGTGGTTACTCGTGACACGGTGGAGGGTTGCGCATGATTTTGTTAAGGCTGGGGTTGTTCATGTTGTTACTCATGCTTGCTCCTTTAGTGTTTGCCAAAGAAGCGACGCCGATGGCTGTTGACCTGGAAGTAGAGGAGGTTGTCAACGAGATCGCCGCCGAATTACGTTGTCTGGTGTGCCAAAATCAAACCATTGCGGACTCAAATGCTGAACTGGCGGTGGACTTGAAAAATAAGGTACGTGAGATGGTTAAGTCGGGCCAGAGCGAGGAACAAATCGTTGATTACATGGTAGAGCGTTATGGCGATTTTATACGTTATCGTCCGCCGATGAAGTCCAGCACTGTGTTGTTGTGGGTAGGCCCCTTTGTATTATTGTTGGGAGGTTTGGCGTTATTGGGGACTAATTTACGTAAACGTAAGATCATATTAAAAGATAGTGGAGATTTGTCTTCGGAAGAAAGTGAACGGCTTAAGACACTGCTGGATGTCGAGTCTGTGCCACGTCCGTTACAAAACTCTCTACAAAACTCTCCACAAAAGAATGAGCGTGAGGAAAATAAGTCATGATGGTGTTTTGGGTGATTGCTGTGCTGTTGATCGCTGCAGCTTTATTGTTTTTATTGCCGCCGTTAATTCAAAAGGGGCAAGGCAAGGAAAGTGAAGATGTGTTTGGTCGTAGTGAATTGAACGCCACTATTTTTAAGGATCAATTGGCCGAACTTGAACGTGATTTGTCGGTAAATGTATTGACGCAAGAACAGTATGAAATGGCGAAACACGATCTGGAACGTAATTTTTTGCAGAGCAACAATGCCGAGGTCAATGAACCTGCTACACAAGTGGATCGTGTCATTGGCCGGTCTGCAGCAGTGGTGATTACATTATTGGTTCCGATTATGGCGGTGACTATCTACAACCAGTTAGGTTCAGGAGAGGCGGGATTATATCCGGAAAATGCGCGCCCGCAAGTACAGGCTGAGGGACACGAAGGCACTCTGGAAGAGCAGGTGCGCAAGTTGCAAGATCACTTGCAGTCTAACCCGGATGACGGGGATGGCTGGGGAATGTTGGCTCGTTCCTATTATTTCCTCAAACAATATGGCGCGGCGGCAGAAACTTTTGCTCGCGCTTCTGCCATGCAACAGGATTCCAATGCTGAACTGCTGGCCGATTACGCTGATGCATTGGCTATGGCGAATGGTCGCAACATGGCTGGGCGTCCTTACGAGCTGGCGAAAATGGCGCTGGAGATTGAGCCGCGTTTTGAAAAGGCCCTGTGGTTGGCCGGTACGGCGACTTATCAGGCAGCGAATTTTGAAGCGACGTTGGAGTATTGGAAGCGGCTGCTGGAACTTTATCCCAAGGGTTCGGATAATTATATACAGATGCAACGTAATATGGCTGAGATGCAGCAAAAACTTGGCTTGCCGATGGTCGTCGAGACGCGATCTGCTGCGGCTTCATCGGCCATGAGTGGTGCCAGTATTTCCGGTGTTGTGCGTTTGGACGAGTCTTTGATGTTGGATGCTGCGCTGGATGACACGTTGTTTATCTATGCCCGTGCGGCTAACGGTCCGCGTATGCCGTTGGCAATTGTGCGCAAGCAGGTACGGGATTTGCCTTTTGAGTTCAGACTGGATGATTCTATGGCGATGCGACCTACCATGAAGCTGTCGAATTTTCAGCAGGTGGTGGTTGGCGCGCGTATTTCCAAGAGTGGTAATGCCATACCGCAGCCAGGTGACCTGCAAGTGGTGTCTCAGCCAATGGGTGTTGATGGCGTGACGGGGTTGGAACTTGTGATCAACGAGACAGTTAAATAGTCATGATGTGCCGATGATGGTCCAGAATTGAAATCACAACGTTAAATGGATAGTTAGAAGGAGAAAACGATGGATCGCACGGTCATTGTTGGTCGTTCCCTGATTTTATTATTGCTGCTGTTGTTTGCTGGAGTGGTGACGGCAGGCGACCCCATGAAGGGTCGCGCTATGTATGAGGATCGTTGCCAAGGTTGTCATGGTGCTGAAGGAATCCCCCAGGTGGCCGGTATGGCAAATTTCAAAATGGGTGAGGGGCTGATGAAGCCGGATCAGGATCTGGTGAGTCTTGTGAAGAAGGGCAAGGGAGTGATGCCTGGTTTTAAAGGCGTGCTAACGGATGCTGAGATTCTGGATGTTATTGCCCACATTCGGACCTTCTTCTGATGCTCCTGGTTTTTGCCTGTAAAAACAATCTAGAAAGACGAGCGTTGCATCGATACTGGCCTCGTAGTGTTGTGGCTATAGCATTGCTGCTGCTTTTATTGATAACGGGTTGTTCTAATGAAGATGACTCGGTTGCGGACAGCTCTTCATCAGCACCCGAGACAATGATGGCAACACCGACAGCGAGTCCTGCCGCAGTGCCAAAAGCTACAAGCGGTTATCGGGTTGCGGATACCTTTAACGTGGGTGAACGAGTGTTCGTGCGCTCCATGCAAGTGGACAAAAAACAGAGTCGCCTATGGGTGGGTACCAGTGTTGGGGTGATGGAAGTCGATATCGCCAGCCGCAGTTTGGTGAAGACCTATACCCGCGAACAGGGTTTGGCTAATGAATATGTGTTCGGCATACATGTCGATAATCAGGGAAATCGTTGGTTCGGTACCAATGGGGGTGGCATTTCTCGTTACTCGGTTGAGCAAGAGTGGAAGACGTTTTTTCCTATGCATGGGCTGGCCGACTATTGGGTGTATTCGTTTACTGAACAGACTGATGGTACGTTGTGGATCGGCACCTGGGCTGGCCTGAACAAGTTTGACCCGAAGACGGAAACGTTTACCACGTACTTAAAAGAGCTGGTCAACGAATGGGTCTATGGACTGGATGTAGACTCGCAGCAGCGTATCTGGGTGGGTACCGAGGGTGGTGTCAACATGTACGACGGCAAAACCTGGAAAACCTGGACACACGAAGATGGCCTCGGTGCCAGCAATGAACAAAACCTGCCGATCAGCACTAATACGGGCCTGGGGACACGTTCCCGGCATGACCTCAGCATCCTCTCCATGGATCAGCAAACCTATAATCCCAATTATGTTTTCGCATTGATGGTGGCCGAAGATGATAATGTGTGGGCAGGGACGTGGGGGGGGGGAGTCAGCCGTTTTGATGGCAAGGTCTGGACCAACTACACCACCAAAGATGGTCTGGCAGGCAATATTGTTTACAGTGTCGCGCAGGATGAAAAGGGTGGCATGTGGATTGGTACCAATGCCGGCCTGTCTCATTTCGATGGCAAGGTTTGGCACATGTACACCAAATCGGATGGCCTGTTGGATAATAATATTTATGCGGTGACACCCACTGCCAATGGCCATGTCTGGGTCGGTAGTCGTTCGGGCGTGACCTTGCTGACTTCAAATTGAGTCATTAAACGATTAAATAAAACGGACGTTTGTTAATGGCCGTAAAATAAGGTTAGGCAATGGTATTGCGTGAGTAATAACTATCAGTAGTGGCATGTTGAAATGGAGAACGTTGTGAATATTAGTGCAAAAGGATTGGCAGTGGCGGTGTTGGTGGTTGGCGGCTTGATTGTGACGGCCTACAATTATGGCAACAAACAGGTTGGGTCAACGGTGCCCCCGACTGCAGGCCCTTTAGGTGATGTCACACAAATGCCGCCCGGACACCCTGGTGGGCAAACAACGCCGACCGTCAATCTGTTACCTGCGCAACTGGCGAACACCGCCAAGTTTTCACATTTCCGGGTGGGTCAGCGAAATGTTAAAGGTATGCTGGCTGATGGTGACGAAGTTTGGGTGGGCACTTCGGGTGGTGTGATCCGTTATAACCTGAAGACCAATGATTACAAATTGTATGATGTGAAAAATAAAAGCCTGATTTCAAACGGCGTATTTCATGTCAGCAAAATACGCGGCAAGGTTATAGTGGGGACGTACGGCGGTGGCTTATCCATTTACACGCCGGAAACAGACCAATGGAAAAACTACAATATTCCTGATGGCTTGGCTGATCAGTTTGTTTATGATGTTGCTGAGGCAGAAAATGGCGATTATTGGATTGCTACCTGGTCGGGTGTCAATCGTGTGCCAAAAGGGGATTTTTCAGATAACTCCAAATGGGAAACCTTTACCGTTGAGAATACTGAGGGTGGTCTGCCCAATGATTGGGTGTATGGCGTCGAGATTGGCAAGAATGGTGATGTTTGGTTCGCCACCGAAGGCGGCCTTGCCCTGTATCGGGATAAAAAATGGACGAACTGGAAACATGAAGATGGTTTGGGTGCGCCGTATGAAAAGGTAAAGGATGATATTGCATTCAGCAATGATCCAGCCAAGACATCAAAACATCATGCCAAGCAAAAAGCTGAGCAGGGCCTAAGTGATATTAAAGTGGGCTATAACCCAAATTATATTGTCTCTTTGGTGGTCGATGATGACGGCGTGGTTTGGATGGGCACCTGGGGTGCTGGGCTTTCACGCTTTGATGGGAAGACCTGGAAGACTTACACGGTGAAAGAGGGGCTGCCCGGTAATCACGTATTCATGCTGAGTAAAAAGGCTGGTGGTGATATGTGGATTGGAACTAACAAAGGTTTGGCACGGCCGATGGCGACTGGTTTTAAAGTGATGACCAAGGCAGACGGTTTGTTTGCAGATAATGTTTTTTCGCTGGCAGAGGCCTCCGATGGCAGTTTGTGGGTGGGTAGCTTTGGTGGTGTCGCTCGCATTGTTGATTACAATTAGTCGTGTAACCACTCGCGTGATGGCACGCGGTATTAACTTGTAGTACAACATGGGCCCTGCCAGGAGAACAAACTTGGCAGGGCTTTTTTGACGGTGGTTATTAACATCAGGGAGAGGGTGCTGGAATGAAATGGTTTGCTATGGTAAGCGCTGTCATCACAACAGCAGGATTACTGACGGCCTGTTCGCCGTCAGAAGATAATGTCAGCGTGCAAAAAGCTTGGTCCTCCCAGGAGCAAATTTGGATTGCCGGATGGAAAGAAACCAGCACTATGCATGAGCCACGCGCTGGTGCGGCGACGGTGGTACATAATAACTTCATTTATATGATAGGGGGCATAGATGGGCGTCAGTTTTTGCGCAGTACCGAGTTTGCCCCTATATTGGCTGATGGGCGAATCGGCGAATGGCAGTTAGGCGCGCGTTTAATCGAAGAACGTGGTTTTACAGAAGCCGTTATTAAAAATGGTTTTATTTTTGTTGTGGGCGGTGGCAACGGTCCGAATGGGAAGCACTTGTTGACCACGGTAGAGCGCGCCAAAATCAATGTTGATGGTAGTCTTGGGCCATGGCGACAGGAAGGGCAGCGTACTCTGTTGCCGCGCCGTTGTACCAAGCTCAGTGTGGTAGGTGATTATTTGTATTCGTTTGGTGGTTTTGGCGGCACCCTGCTCGAAAGCGTTGAATTTGCCAAAATTGGTGCTGATGGCAGCTTGGGTCCGTGGGCGATGGCCTCTGAGTCTATGACCTTGCCGCGTTACGTGAACAGCGTGAAAACGGTCAATGGTGTGACCTTTGTGATTGGTGGGCATGACCAAAACAAAGGGGTGGGTATCGCGGATGTAGAATGGGCGATGGCTCAAGATGACGGTGATATTCGAGCTTGGCAGAAAACCAGTCCGCTGATTACCGGTCGTTATGGATTGGCGTCGGCCCAGTATGGCAACACTCTTTATGCTCTGGGGGGTCTGACGGGACTGGAATACCTGAATAGTATTGAAAAGACGCAAACATTGTCCGAGAGTGGTTTGGCAGCGTGGCAGGAGACGACCCACATGAGTGTGCCACGGGCGACGTTCAGTGCCCTGGTGCACAAGGGTCATTTCTATGTGTTGGGAGGTACTAACCGTGATGGTTACCTGCGCAGCGTGGAATATGCAGCCATCAACGCACAGGGTGATCTGGGTTTCATGGGTACTCAGCAGGAATCTGATCGTTATCAGGAACGGCTTGAGGCCAGAAAGAAAAATGTTCCGGTGCTGCCTAATCAGGGACTCGTGAAGCAGCTTTTGCAGGCCGACATGTATACCTATATTGAAGTGTTGACTCAAGGGAAGCTGGTTTGGATAGCAGGTCCGAAGACGGAATTGCCGATAGATACGCGTATTCAATACAGCAAAGGTGTCTACATGACTAACTTTTTCAGCAAGGAGTTACAGAGACCTTTTGCCGAGGTGACTTTTGTAAGCCGCATCGAAGCTGTTCAATAGTGTGAGGACAATGCCATAAACGAGCATGGTGTTCCCCAGTTTGTGTATTTGGTGCAGCTTAAAAGACACTGCTTGATGTTCGGTCGCAGTGGGTACGGTAATTAATAAAAAGGCCTTTCGGTTGCCACCGGAGGCCTTTTAGCTTTCAGGATTGTGAATGGCTCTAAATCAACCTGCCATTTTCAGATCGATCTATTTGGCGTGACAGGTTAAACAAAGTCTACTGGCGCCAGCACCGACGATGCCATCAGCGTTAACGCCACTATTGTTGACACGCAGGAAACTAGGATTGAATGGTGTGTTTGGGCCATTGCTGGGAATACCGTGTGGATCGTGACAGGAGGCGCATTCCACTTCGGGGCCATCGCCGGAGTCGTAGAGACGTACCTCATTTTTCTCAGCGAAGCCATTGCCGTTGGTATCATAAAATGCCCATCTGCCGGGGATTACGATATCAGGTTCGTTGTAGTCGACTCCCGGTCCAAAGGTGGTGGGAAACCTGACTCCAATGATGTGGTCGTCCGTTAAATCGGTGCCAAGAACGAAGACACGGAAATCTGCCCGGGTGCCACCTTTGGTGGCATGACAGGATTCATTGGTGCATGTTTGATCTGCAACACTGTTTGCAGCTCCGGCTGGGCTACCCATGGTGAAATGCTCACTGATGGGACCCGCGTGGCCAGCGGCACTCCATTGACTCAAAAAAACTTGATTAGATATGCCCGTTTCATTATTGCCGTATCCGCCAGAGCCGGGCATGTTTAACACTGAATCAATGGCGATGGTACCGTCGTGACATGACAGGCAGGTTAACGAAGCAGGGCCTGGTAGACCCAGGCGCCCTTCCAGGCCGAGAGTGGTGGGTCTGTTGTAGATGTCATAGTTGCCAGGGTTGATTGTGCGGTTCCACAGGGGAGCCTGGATTTGTTTGTTGCCGCCGTGTGGTGTGTGGCAGTAAACGCAGATTGCACCGTAATTGTTGCGAGCCTGATCCATCGTTGCGGCAAAACCGCTATTGTAGGAGAGGGTGAGGTTATGGCGAGTGTTGGCAATGCTGCCGATGTTGGTTGCGTCGGAGTCTGGATCCCAGCCATCGGCAATGGCGATCGCGCCAATGCCTAAAAGGCCCAGGCCAAGTGCGAGTTTGGTGGTTGTTTTTATGATCAACCTTTTTTGCATCCTTTGCATCCTTTGCATCCTTTGCATCCTTGTGCGTTCCTTCATGTACGAAGCACGACGAGATAAATGTATATCTGTCTTTAAAACAAAATACAGGTAAGCACCGTGTAATACGGGTGTTGCGCTTTTGTATCTATTCCTATCTTCACTTCGCTATCAATTCTTACTTCACTTTGCTATCAATGGTCACAATTCAACCATTAGTATGCGGTACGTCACTATACTATAAAACATATTTATAGCACGAGCTCAATGGGTCAGGCAATGAGGGATTGTTAGGTAAATTTACCCATTGGGTTTACGGAAGTGTTCGCCGCCTAAATAACCGTCATTTTTCTCAATACTGGCAGGCCTAAAGATGTCAATTTTACGGAAGAATTGGTCAACGATGTATACGCGCCCGTCTTCATCGACAGCGATACCGGCGGGCAGCATATAACGCCCAGGGGCCGCTTGTTGACTTCGCTGGCCGATAAACATCAGTAGTTGAGCTTTGTCGTTGAAAATCTGGAAATTGCCAAAGGCGGAGTCGACGACGTAGATGTTTCCCTCGGGGTCCGTCGCAATGCCTTTGGGGCGAGCAAAATTGCCGATCTTGCGCCCGACGGTACCGAAACTGAGTTTGTGACTGCCATCCGGGTTAAAGGCCTGAACACGAAAATTGCCGCTATCGGTGACATAGACGGTGCCGTCTTGCGCCGTCGTTACTTGAAGTGCGAGGTTAAATTCTCCATTTTGTCGGCCGCGGGTGCCAATGGTTTTTTCCAGTTCACCGGTTTTCGCGTTGAAGATGTACAGGTGGTGTGCTTGTGTGGTCACACCACCGGTATCAATGACATAGGCACGCATACCATCCGGGCTCACGGCGACACCTGATGGGCGTTTCAAGATGCTGCGATCACCAAAGGCGCGGAGATAATTTCCGTCTTCATCAAATACGACGATACGTTTGGCGCTGTTGTCGGCGACAAAAATTTCGCCTTCGTTGGTGATAGCGATACCGATAGGTTTCGCGAGCGCCCCTGGACCCTCGGTGCCGATCAGTTTGAATTTCTTGCTAGGCACATCAAACATTAAAACCGCGCGCTTGACCGTGTCGGTGACATAAATGCGTCCCTTACGTACCGCAATACCATAGGGTTTGCTGAGTCCTGTGGCTGTACCCAGTGTGCCAGTGGCAAAAATTCTTAGTTTGTCGGTGCCCGTGATTTCTTTAACGTCGAAGCTACTGCGAATAGTGCGTTCAAAAAAGAAGCGAGGTGATTCGGGAGGGGGTGGGTAGGCCAGTACAAATGCTTCTCGTTTAACCTCCGTACCGCCACAGCCCACAAGCAGCAGCAAAGCAACCAGCCCCAGCAGGGTTAATTTACCATTAGATGCTTTTATTTTGTGTGGCAAGTGAAACATAAAACCTCAGCGTTAGCGCGTAGTAGCAGTTCCCGCGATGGGTCATGCACGTTATGGCAAGTCATGCATTCTACTTGCCCATTATATAATTTAACACCGTTATTAAAACCATCTGGGTTGTCCGGGGGGCGGAAGTCAGCATCTTCAAATCCAAGCCCGGCATAGCGCATGGAAATTGGGTGATCATTGCGCAAATCAGTGCCCAGCACTTTAACCGTGATGTCGTGAGCTATTTCACCGTTGTGGCATATGCCACAGCTTTCAATATTGTTTTCAGGATTGAGTCGCATGTGCATGGCATCATCGGTTGCGGGGTCAAAGGTGGCGGGTTTAAACACCACCATGTCTATTGCCATGGTGCCATCATGACAAGAAAGACAGAGCATGCTGATGGGATTGGGGCCGCTGGTTTTATTGTCCAGGTTGACGCTGTCGTACAGTTGATAATTGCTCAAGGTAGGCACGTAGCGGTTCCAACCGTCGATGCCACCAAAATCTGCGGGCACAGCGCTGGCTTCTTCCGGGGGGATGTGGCAATAGACACATGAATAACCGTAGTCTGAGAACGCGACGCCAGACTGGATAAGCTTTCCATCGGCATCTCTTACCCCGCCCATGGCTACGACACCTGCCCGTTCATTTAGGCCTGTGAAATCGTGTTTGGATCCCAAAATGGGGTCATCGGCCCCAAGCACCGGGTCACCCACAATGGCTTCAGCCGCCGCATAGCTTGCCCACACCAGACCGGTTAACAGCAGAATGGCAATGAAATATCGACTGCCTGAGCGCGTGTTAACAATTGGCTTTTTGCTTTGCTGCGACATCCGTTCGCCTCATACCGCATATGACCGTGTTTCCGTATACGTGTTGTGAGCAGTATACGACTAACGGTTAGTTGTTGAGAATTTTTTTAAAAAAAGGTTGATAAATCCGTGCATTAACACCGTTATCGGCCCACTATACCCGAGCTTTAGAGTAGCGTAAAAGCCGTTTTTACGCCACAATCAACAGGCTTTATCATGAATGGGCATATACTATTATTTCTGGGTTGTTTATGGGGTTTTTAGGGGTGTTTCGAAGGGTATACCCTTGGGTTGTTGGTGATTTTTACGCGATTATCGCCGGGTAATTATTTACTGGGCAATTATATTAGGTATCCAAATAAATGAAAAAAAGTCTTGTTTCAAATATCCTCGGGGTGTTGTTGAGTGGGCTGTTAGGTGGGGTGAGTCTGGTCACAGCCGCGGATGCGCCGGTTAGCAGTGCAGGTGATAACAAAGCCAGTGATAAAAAGACGATTGCTGCGCTATATCTGAAAAACTGTTCGATCTGCCACGCGGATAATGGTGATGCCAATACCCGCGCGCGCTCGGGCATGTTCCCCAAGCCCCGTGATTTTACAACTGCCCAGGCTGCTATCGAGTTGACCCGTGACCGCATGATCAAATCGGTGGCTGAGGGGCGTCCCGGTACTGCGATGGTGGGTCATAAAGGTCGTTTATCATCGCAGCAAATTGAAGGCCTGGTTGATTACATTCGCGTTAATTTTATGCAAATTGCCGTGGTTGAAGCGGGTCAGTCGGCAGCGGTGAGCCTGGGTGAAAAGGCTTATGCCGAGCATTGTGCGGTGTGTCACGGTGATAACGGCAGCACGGCATATTGGGCAAAGAGCGGCTTGAATCCACCACCACGAGATTTCACCGCGCCGCATGCGCAGAGCGTGTTGACGCGCAGTCGTATGCTGGATGCTGTGGCTAATGGCCGGCCCGGTACCGGCATGATGCCCTTTTCCTCCCGTTTGTCGGACGAAGAAATTGAGGCTGTGGTGGTTTATATTCGCTTTAAGTTCATGGGCATTGATCCAGATAAGGATTCCGGCGCGGCCTCGTTGGCATTGGTGAAGCCAGACATGTCTCCCTCCGTTGCTGGGCAGCTTCCCAGGAAGGGTATTCCCGGTGTGGACGTGCCGTTGTCGGCGGCCCGATCTGCAGCAGGCAGTGCCGCCCCGCATCGACAGTCAGATTCGGACGCAAAGCCCGCTCCGGTTGGCCCTGCAACAACATCGGCTGAATCAGAGTCAGGAATGCCGGGTGGGCACAGTATGGATTCAGACATGTCATTGCCTGTGCCCAAGGGTCTGAAAGGCGACCTGGCTTGGGCGCGTACTTTTTACATGAGCAATTGTTTTTCCTGCCACGGGGTGACGGGGCAGGGTGATGGCCCGCGGGCCTATTTCAATATTCCCCGTCCGCGCAATTTCACCAGCAAGGCCGCGCGGCAGATACTCAATCGTCCCCGTATTTTTGAGAGCATCACCGGCGGTCGTGTTGGCACCGTGATGCCGGCCTGGGGCAAGGTGTTGACCGAGCAACAAATTGCTGGTCTCACGGAATTTGTGTTTCAGACCTTCATCCGGCCGTCAACGGAAGCAGGTGATGTTGGTGAGAATACCGACGCTGCCGCCAGCAAAAAAAAAGCCGACAACAAAGCCTCGTAGCGGTCGTTCCCCCATTGGGGGAGGCCGCCAGCCCTGATGACCTTCGTGATATTAAGGCCCGCCACGAACAGGGCCGGGCAATTTACAATTTTCGCTGTTATTTCTGTCACGGTTATTCCGGTGATGCCAAGACACTGGCTGCCAGCTACCTGAGCCCACGCCCGCGCAGTTTTATTGCCACTGAACCGAGTGATATCAGCCGTGTGGTGATGATCAACACGGTGACTCACGGGCGTCCCGGTACCGCTATGCAGGCGTTTTCCAACACCATCAGTGAGCAGGATATTGCGTTGGTGGTGGATTTTGTGCGTCAGGAATTCATGGTCGACAAGGCCCAAAATACCTCGTATCACACCGCCGAAAACGGTTGGCCTAATCATCAGCAGTACGCCCCGGCCTTTCCCTTCGCGTTGGGAGAGTTGGCCATTGATGAGCTGGCCGAACAACTCAGTCCGGAACAGTTACTGGGGCGGCGTATCTTTATGCAAAGCTGTGTGACTTGTCATGATCGTGGCCGGGTCATTGACGAGGGCGATATTTGGGATCCCCGCCCGGTGTCTTACCCGCGCAACCGGTACTCTCATAGAAAAGGGGCACACCGTCAGATCGAAACGGGTGTTTCTCCCGACAGCATTAGCGGCGCCAGTCCGTACGCACGCCATGAACACCCTCCCGTGCTGCAAAATCCCACTGCTCAAGAAACTGCGGGTGAAGTTTTGTTTCAGAAAAACTGCGCTTTTTGTCATGCGCCTGACGGCACCGGAAAAAACTGGATCGGTAGCTTCCTTGAGCCCCACCCACGCAATCTCACCGACCCGGAAAACATGCGTGAAATGAGCGCCGAGCATTTGCGTGACATCATTCGTAACGGCCTGCCAGGCACCACTATGTCGGCCTGGAAATCGGTGTTCAGCGTGTCACAAATCGAGAGTATCGTCGTCTATATAAACAAGGCATTTCACCCCTTAAAAGGAATTGATGGTGTTGTGCTTGACAGGGGAACGGCCAAAGTAAGATAGTCGTTCAGTGGGTTTTTCGACGACGATGGACACATAATAATATAAGGTTTTTATTATATTTATTTAATTTATAGTACGTCATTTTGACAGTAACCAGGAGGAAGTAATGTTTAAATTCGCAGCCAAAGGAACCGCGTTGTTTATCGCGCTTGCGCTGACTATCGGTAGTATGCAGAGTGCCGTTGCGGCAGATAAACCGTTTGCCGAAAAAAGAATTGTTTTACAAATATCTGATCCCAACCCCTTTAAACAAACTCTCGTGTTGAATGTGGCCAACAATCTGCTCAAGGAATATGGCCAGGATAACGTTGCTGTCGAAATCGTTGCTTTCGGCCCAGGCCTACGTTTGTTGTTTGCCGATAACGCCAACAAAGATCGCATCCAGGGTCTGGCAACCAGCGGCGTTGAATTTCGGGGTTGTAGTAACACCATGAAAGTTATGACTAAAAAATTGGGGCATGAACCTGTGTTGAATCCGATTGCCAAGGTTGACGGCCCAGGTGTAGTGCGGATTGTCAAATTGGTGACGGAAGACGGTTACACCTTGATTAAACCGTAAAAGGGTTAGGCCATAGGCAAACCTGGGTGAACAGGTTTGTATAAAAAGGAACTCAAGCAATAAAAAGTTTGGGGGGGAGTACAAATGAAACAGGCAACTTAAAAAAGTTGCCCTTGAGGTTGTGCGCGCCGGTGGTATGGCCGCAACCCCGCAAGTAGAAGCAGCCAACTGGCTGATGTTACAAGGTACGGAGCGCATCTGCCGCAAGTCGTGCCAAGGTTCGGGGGTTCTTGCAGCCGACTTATACATCGATGAAAGGCTCGGAAGTGGAAGTGGAAGTGGAAGCGGGTCCGTGGACCGGGGGGCTGCCCAGTTTAATAATCAGTCGCCGCATCTGAGTACTAATAAGGGTTTCGATATCCGCCGTGCACGTACTGGCATCCGTGGTCAGGGTTTTCCGTTGGATACTAAAGTTAACTACTTTTTTTCTTGCTGAATTTGGCAGTAGCGGTATTACCTAGCCTGCAGGTGGTGATGGTTCCGCCAAGATTGACCATGCCAGTGTGACGTTGAATCATATCCCGGGTGCGCGTGTTCGTGTCGGTTTGTTCAAGGTGCCTATTTCGGAAGAAATGTTGCAGGCGATTCATGTGTTTGATGACATCAATTTCACCAACTTTGGTTTCCAGCAGTTATTGGAACGTTTTTTCGATGGTGATGGTAGTGATTCACCGGCACTCGGGAATGTTAACGCGCTAAATGGTCCTGTTGGCGCAGTGCGTGATCAAGGTATTCAGGTGTTTGATACTTTTAATACCGGTGATTGGAACACCAGCTATGCGGTGATGCTGGGGAATGACAACGGCATTAATCGCGCGGATAACAATGACAAGCTGGATAAATATTTCTACTTGTCTACTGAAAAAGTCTATGCTGGCAGAGGGTCTAGGGTACAAAGCTTGAAGTTGTTTGCATGGGCTTTAAGTGGGCAACGTATTTTTAAGAGTGATGCGGCGACACCCGCGGTTGATGCCATTGGCAAGGGCAACTATGATCGCAAACGTAGTGGTATCGGCATGAAGTATCGCAAGGGTAAGATTCGTGCTGCCGGTGAAATTTTGCGCGCTGATGGGATGGTCTTTGCTGGTACCGATGGCGGTGCAGTAGCGGGTTCTCCCAACACTGGTCTTAATACAGGTGCTCCAAATCCTCTTGCGGGTACCTTAATCTCAGGCTTTAACGTGTTACCGGAAGACAAGGCTGACGCCTATTATGCGCACTTTGGTTATGCCCTCAACCACAACCTGGAGCTGGATATCCGTTACGACACCATGAACCGTGGTACCGAAACGGGTGTGGGCGAACGTAAGTTCACCACCACCACCCTGGGAGCTCAATGGTTTTTCAATTTGAAAAATCGTTTAGCTATGAATTACGAAATTCGTAGTGCTGAAGCGCCCAATCAAGCTTCAACCTCCACAGCTAATCAGCTACTGGCTAGTATCGATAATCGCTTGTCTTTACAGATCATCAGCATCTTCTAAGAAGCCGTTTGTTTTAGGAGAAAATTAATAAGTAAGGCCATGGATGGCTCAAGACTTTGAGCCTCGACTAATGTCGGGGCTTTTTTTTGCTCGCCATAAAAACGAACTTTGTGAATTGTAGGATGGGTGGTGCCAACCGTCGGCGCTTGGGGCCGCATGGCGAACCCTAGAAACAGCGATTTATTGAAGTTCGTAGCTGGGCCTCGTGTTTCACTTTACCCTGCAAATACATTCAGTCTTTGTGACGGGGGGACACGGATTAACACTATCGCTTTGTCACGCTAGCCCTTACCATTAGCGGCTAAAATGATAAAAGGCGGTATGGGAGTGGTACGGGTATGGTGAAGGTCGGTATTGTGGGTGGCACGGGTTACACGGGTGTAGAGTTGCTACGCCTGTTGGCGGCCCATTCCGAGGTGGAGCTGGCGATGATCACGTCTCGTTCCGAGGCTGGCCTGCTGGTGGCGGAGATGTTTCCTAGCCTGCGGGGTCATGTTGATCTTAAATTCACTGCACCCGATGCGGCGGCGCTGGCGTCTTGTGACGTGGTGTTTTTCGCGACCCCTAATGGTGTTGCCATGCAGTCGGTGCCGGAGCTGTTGACTGCAGGGGTGAAGGTCATCGACCTGGCCGCTGATTTTCGGTTAAAAGATGTGGACGAATGGGCGCAGTGGTACGGTCAGCCCCATGCCTGTCCGCATTTGCTTTTTGAGGCGGTGTACGGCCTGCCTGAAATGAACCGTACGGCTATCAGCGAAGCACGTTTGATCGCTAATCCAGGCTGTTATCCCACGGCGGTGCAATTGGGTTTCTTGCCGCTGTTGGAAAAAGGTCTGATCGACCCCCGCCGTTTGATTGCCGATTGCAAATCGGGCGTCAGTGGCGCAGGGCGCAAGGCCAACGTGGGCGCGTTGTTGTGCGAAGTCAGTGAAAGTTTCAAGGCCTACGGCGTGCCCGGACATCGACATTTGCCAGAGATTCGTCAGGGGTTGGGGGCTGTCATTGCTCGTCAAGGTAATGGCAATGATCGTCGCGAAGCTAATGACGACGCCGAGAGTGCACTGGGTTTGACCTTTGTGCCGCACCTTACGCCCATGTTAAGAGGTATTCATGCCACGCTGTACGCCACGTTGACAGACGCTTCGAGTGCCAGTGCAACCGAAGCGGCCTTGCAAGCGTTATTTGAAGAGCGTTATGCGCATGAGCCGTTTGTGGATGTGTTACCTGCCGGCAGTCATCCGGAGACTCGCAGTGTGAAAGGGGCCAATATTTGTCGCATTGCCATTCACCGGCCACAGGGTGGTGACACCGTGGTGGTCCTGTCGGTGATCGATAATCTGGTGAAGGGCGCGGCCGGGCAGGCGGTGCAAAATATGAACATCCTGTGTGGTTTGCCAGAGACCGCAGGACTGACAGGTATTTCCCTTGTCCCGTAATGACAGGCCCGGTGGCCTTTTGGGATGGCATTGTGCAGTGAACGGTTGTCGTAAAATGATGTTGAAAAATGGAATGTGTTGGCAGTGTGCGGTGAGGCGGGTGGCTGGATAGTATGGCGCCGAAGTTAATTATTAAGTCGCACCACCCTGCGCGTTACCGAGCAAAATTGGGCTTGTTGTTTTTGGCTCTGTTAGTGGTGGCCTGGAGTGTGTTTGAATACGGGTTTTCGCGTGCGGGCTTTGATAACAGTAATTTGCGTGAGGAACGTGTGTTACTGCGGGACCAGCTGCAACTGGAACGAAAACGCACACAGGAGATGCGGGCACGGATTGCGGTGCTGGAACGTGCCGCTCAGGTCGATAAGCAGGCTTACGGCGTGGTGGAAGCCTCCCAAAAACAGTCCCAGGATGAAATGCTGGAACTGAAAGAGGAAGTTGCTTTTTATCGCGGCATCGTTGCGCCGTCGGAGACAGCGAGTGGCCTGAATATTCCCAGTTTTACGGTGACTGGCATCGGAGGGATTGGCGTTTATCGTTTCAAACTGGTTTTTACCCAGATGAAATCCAATCAGCGCCTGGTCAAGGGTTATGCGAGGGTTGTATTTGAAGGCGTAAAAGATGGGGCGCAGGTCCAGCTGAGTCTGAAACAGGTGTCGGGTGGCACCTTGGACAAATTGAAACTACGCTTTAAATATTTTCAGAATAATGAAGGTGAGATTGTATTGCCGAAAGGTTTTTTGCCTTCGCGGGTATTGGTGGAATTGGTACCCAGCGGCAAAGGTGCGACGCGCCTCAAGAAAACCTTTGATTGGTCGGATATCGTTAGTTAGGTAAGAAAAAATAAACATAGGCTAATGCCTAATTTGATGGCGTGAATTCAATTTGTAAGTGCAACTCTGACTCACGGTAAGAGGGCAAGCTGCG
>CAYNYJ010000023.1:0-44180 GCA_964401355.1 uncultured Ectothiorhodospiraceae bacterium
CGACCGGGATTTTAAAAAGAAGCAGTATCCTTTTCAGGCGACGGGGTAGTAACTGGAACGCAGATCAGTTTCTCAACATTACTGAACAGCGCATTCAATGCGTCACCCACGGTGCCCTGTTCCGGATTGACACTGGCCTTTGTGAATGGGGGCCCTGCCTGGGAAAACACTTGCGGCCATTCGGCATTGATGTAAAAAATGGCAAGCTGGTGCTCGCGCATAATATAACGAGCCCTGTTTTGTAGTGCTGCTATATGCCATTCACGGCGAACGACAAGCCCATCATTCTACGTATCTCTGCAAGGCGGCGACGCTGGCAAGCGCGGTGTCTCACCAAAAAAACTCCATGACTTACTGACGTTAATATCAAAGTCATAGGCCTCTTCACGTGCCTTGATGTAGCGTCTCTTGTTGGCACTGAATTCCGTATTCAACGGCTCACAACGAACCACCAGTGACACCTTACCCGCATCCAAGTCCTTCAAATCACTGGCATTGATAACACGTCCGCATTCCACACCAGCGCCCGTTGTAATATTGATCGCTTCTCCTGCCCTCGCTAACGACGGCGCTACACGATCACGCCCCGGCTCACCCCGAAAAATAATTCCTTCGGAACGATTTTCAAACACCATCAGTACGCCACATTCCGTGTGCAGTTGTGCCATGTCAGCCTTTGCACTCCCAATCAATGGCTCTGTTTTGCTCCAGGTCAAAACCACTTCGCGGGATACGCCTGCCGAATCGTCGGCCTTGATCCTGCCCTGATAAATATAATTCGTGCAGCCGCTCACCATCGTCATCGCGAGGGTCAAAATTATTAAACGCATCCAATGTGCCATGCTCTTATTCCTTCCCCTGAAAGCACTTTAGCCCGTTAATTAATTGGTAATCATGTCCACGATGCCGTCGCCCACCATGGGGTTGTCCCAATACGCGACATGCGACAACAACCAGGCCTTGCCGGTATCCACCACCCGGTCGCGAATCACCCAACCCTGATCAGCGGATGCCGTTTGGTAATGCTCGGCAATTTCAAAACCTCGCTGCTGCGCGCCGAACACCTTGCCAGATACCACCGGGTCTGTGCGATCCCAATAATTTAACCAACGAAACCATTTTTCGCCCGCGCCCAGTTCCGTGACCTGCGTACGCCGATCCGACTGAAACAAATTCAAACCAATGGGCGAGCCCATCGTCACCAAGCCTTGTACCGGCCAGCTGCGGCGTGAATTCCTGTCATAAAACGCCCGCTCTTTCATCAACTCATTCACCACATCAAACGCATAAATGGTACCCAGGCTGTGAGCGACCAAATAACAAGGATTTCCGGCCTCGTAAATATCCATAATCGCCTCACGCAGAGAGGCGCGAATCTCAGCCGCGGTACTGGTATCCAGCGAAGCGGACACCACATCGGCGCATAAATCCAGGGCCTGTTGCGCCACGTATTGGCCTATCGAGGTCTTGATTAAAAGATCAACCAGCTTTTGGTAAAGTGCCTGCGCATCGTCATTAATATCTTCATAACGAAACATCTCGGTTTGGAAATTCAGCGGAATGTTGCCCAGACGATTGTCGATTAATTCACGAATCTGATTGTGCTGTTGCTGATCATCGTTATCACCAACCTGCACGCCATGGACGCACAGAACTGTACGCGGGTTTCTTGGGTCTACGCTCATGATGGACTCCCTTCCATATTTGTAATAGCGTCGATAATAACACTGATCCACAAACGCCAAACGGGCATTAATACCGACCTACGTGGCTATACTCTAACAACTAAAATCACACACAAAAGGCTCACTATGGACATACTCCATCGGGACAATCTCATCGAAGGTGGCTTTGCGGGTCTAACAGAACACCGACTGGTCAAAGATGCCGCAGCATTCGGTGCGAATGCCAATAGCGATGGAAGCTGGTCTGGTATCGGCAGTTTTGTCTATCTCGCTGATGCCCGATTCATGCCCCACGGTGAAACCCACATGCACGATCACATGGAGGTTGATGTGATTTCAGTCATGGTCGAAGGCCGCATCACCCACCAAGGCTCCATGAGTCATGGACAGGATCTACAGGGAAACGACGTACAAGTTCAGCGTGCCGGCGGCGAAGGTTTCTCACACAATGAAGTCAACCCCGACGACCAACCCAACCGCATGATCCAGATATGGGTGTTGCCAGAACAAGCCGGTCAACCCGCAAGCTACAAAGTGTATCAACCCGTTAAAGGTTCATTGACGCGCATCTACGGTGGCGAAGACACCGCCGAAAACAGCTTTCCCAGCAACACTCAGATTGAGGTTGCCTCACTAGCCGCCGGACAACATATCGATATTCACAACCCGTTTATCGCCTACCTCACCCACGGCGAAGGGCTCGCCAATGGAAAAAATATTCGGGATGGGGATTTAACGCGCGGTACCCATCTCAAATTCGAAGCATCTAGTGACACACAGCTCATCATCATACACAACGCGGCCTGACAACGGCATTTGTGCTGGCAAAGTCAGCAAGTGAACTCTGCCGACAGTGATGCTGTCCTGCCAGGCGTGTCGCGCACAACCGAGCGGCCAAATACGGCATGATTAGCCCAAAAGCCAAATAGAGTCGGCGCATAACACACCGTTAATCTCCAGATCGATACAATACCCACGCGACTTCACCCAAGCACCCCTTCCAAATCTACACGCACAACCCGCCCTCAATATTAATCACGAGGCAGAGCCTCCCTCCTGATTCTATAGCTCGCTTACCACGGGTACTGAGAGTGCGATGAATGCGTCATTGCACCACGCAAGCGCCCATCACTAATCAGGAATTCACCCTGAATGTAAAACAATGATTTCAGATAGAAAATACTATTTCCATTAAACAATCAATGTCATTGGCCGCTAATATGGAAACTATCTAATAATGTCAGTAATGAGGATTAACAAATTTGGCTGCTAACCAGTCATCCGAGCACACACATACTAATGTTAAATTTACTCAAGAATTTCTCTTTTAAAGTCAAAATCGCCTTTTCCCTGGCCCCCGCGATTCTAGCCGTTATTTCCTTGATTGTTTGGGGAGCCTATTCTGATTCAATCCGCTCAGGACTCGATGAAAAAATGGGACAGGTGTATTCGGTAAGAGCAGGCATCTATTCCGTCATGCTATACGCCTCTCAATATGGCCCTGCGGTTGAGAATGAGATCACCGATGTCGCCGCAGAGTACAGAAACAGACTACAATCTGAAAGAGAACAGCTGGGTAGCAATACACTCTGGACGGATGAAAGCACATCCGTAATCAACGAACAGTTACCGGCCCTGCTTGAACAATTGGATATTATCACCAGCATCACCCGTCCCGGCGAAGACGTCATCGATGAAATTGGCCTGCTGGCAGACCAGGCAATATCAGGCCTGGATCAGATCATCATACTCACCGATGAACTCAGACAGCAAATAATTACCACGAGTAACCGCAATCAATCACTAACCGCCGCCATCATCGTTTTCGCAATACTAATGTTATTAGGCATGTTTTTCGTCACTCAACGAATCGTGTTGGTACCGTTAAATAATATTACTCAGTTATTAAAAAATATTGCCAGTTCGAATGGCGATTTAACCTGCCGCCTGGATGAGACGGGTAAAGATGAATTTTCTGAAGCAGCGCATTGGTTTAATGTTTTCATCGAAAAAATACAGAACATCGTTGGGCAGGTTATCAGTGGCATTAACCATATGAGTAAAGAAACTCAACAACTAGGTCTACTGACACAAGAAACGCTTGAACGAATGGATTTACAACAAAAGCAAATTGACGGCATTGCCGATAACATCAGCAACATGAATGCCTCAGCTCATGACGTTGCAATGAATGCACAACTCGCTTCGGATGCAGCAAGCACTGCTAACAATAAAGCCACCCAAGGTAAAAATGTTATCACGCAGACTTTAGCGAGCATGAGTGACCTATCTGGTGAAGTACAAGCCGCATCGGAAGTTATATTTAAATTAGAAAAAAGTGGTCAGGATGTTGGCGTAGTACTGGACGTTATCCGAGGTATTGCAGAGCAAACTAATTTGCTTGCACTCAATGCCGCGATTGAGGCTGCAAGGGCTGGTGAACAGGGGCGCGGATTTGCTGTAGTGGCTGACGAAGTCCGCACCTTAGCCAGCCGCACACAAGACTCCACCTCGGAAATACAAAAAATAATTAGCCAGCTTCAATCTGATTCTGTACAAGCTGTTGAAGTCATGGAACGTGGCAGCGAACAAACCAATGTCAGTATCGAGCATGCCACCGAGACAGGTACTTCTTTAGAGTCAATCGTCAGTGCAGTGAAAACGATTGTGGAGATGAATGCTCAGATTGCCACAGCAGCCGAGGAACAAAGCACCGTAACGGATAACATAAAACAAAACCTGAATGAAATCCGGGAACTCGCCAACTCAACAACTAACACAACCCAACAACTTAATGTCAGCGCTACACAAGTTGCCGATAGCAGCAACAAGGTTTTGGATATTGTAAAACAATTTAAAATCTAGGGTGTTTTCAACACTCAAATCCGGGCGACGGTGTACACTCGTGAGCTTCGACACCCCGCCAAAACGCCACCCGGCCTTCAATAGCGGAGGCTTCTGGCAGAGGGTACGGATAAAACCAGGCTGCATCGGCGATACTCATTTCCCCTACCTGCAGATGGTAATAGCTGGCATCACCCTTCCACGAACAACGGGTGTGATTGATGCTCGGTTCCAGGTACTGCATATTGACTGAAGCGACCAGAAAATAGTGGTTGCCTTCAAGCTCGATGGTGTCGGCGCTGCTGGCTATCACCACATTCTGCCAAACCGCTTGAATGATTTTTTCATGCATAAAATTAAGCCTTATCAGGCACCGCCTGTGGTTTTCCTTCGTCATCCACCACAACAAAAGTCAGCGTGGCTTCAGTCACCTTCACCACCTCTGTATCATGGCGATTTCGTTCCGCATACACTTCCACCATCACCGTTAGCGACGTCGTGCCGACCTTGGTCACTCGTGCATAACAGCTAATGAGATCACCGACAAAAACCGGTTTTTTGAACAGAAATGAATTCACCGCCACGGTCACTACCCGCATACCCGCACGCCGCACCGCCACCACCGAACCGGCAATATCCACTTGCGACATTACCCAGCCGCCAAAAATATCACCAGAAGCATTGGTGTCCGCAGGCATCGCCAACACCCGAATCGTAGGATCGGCATCGGGTAATGAGGTCGTACTGTTTATTTCCACTCTGCTTTCAACTCCTTAATTCCGCCTTTTATTTCAACTCAGTGGCCTTCGTACATTTTTTCAATGGCGGTCTGATTTTGGGCGATAATCGTTGTACGCCGCAATTTCATGGTCGGCGTCATACTTCCATCTTCAATATTCCAGGGCTTGGCCAGCAAGCTTACCGCACGCACCGTGGCGTAACCTGGAAATTTTTTTAAACGATCAGCGATACGTCCCAACATCCATTGGTGTATGTTTTTATCCGAAAGCGCCTTCACATCAAATCCCTGCGCGACCGCTTCGGTTGCCCAGGATTCCGGGGCCAACACCACGAGCAACGATAAATACGGTTTTCCTTCTCCAATCACCAGGGCCTGTTCAATCACGGCATCCAGGCATATGGACATCTCCATATCGGCGGGCGATACTTTTTCACCATTAGACAACACGATGATTTCTTTGAGGCGGCCGGTAATAAAAATATGCCTGTTTTTGATTTGTGCTTTGTCACCACTGTGGAACCACCCCTCCGCATCGATCACTGCTGCGGTCGCTTCCGGGTTGTTCCAGTAACCCAACATCACTGAAGGACTGCGACTCAACAATTCGTCGTTATCACCGATTTTCACTTCGACACCGGGCAAGGGCACGCCGACACTGGCCGGGTCGTTATCGGTTTCAGGATTACCACTAATAATAGGACTCGTTTCCGTTAAGCCATAACCTTGAATAAGATTGAGCCCTAAGCCAAGAAACAGTTTGGCAACTTCCGGCGACAACGGCGCGCCACCACAAATAGCGAGTCTCAAACGCCCACCCAGCTTGGCCATGATCTTGTTCGCCACCAAGGTTTTCAGAACCGGCCAACGCAGCCCGCCACCACCGCCTTCATTAAACCGCTTCCAACCCACTTCCACAGCGCTGTTAAACAAGCCTTGTGCAAACGATGATTTGGCAGCTACCTGGGTGTGAATTTTATTATACACACGCTCATAGATACGCGGCACCGAAATCAGAATGGTTGGACTCTGGCTCACCAGGTCCTCGGCCAAATTTTCCACAGATCGTGCAAACGCAACCCGACAGCCCACCATCATCGGAATATAATAGCCCAGGGTTCGCTCAAACATGTGTGACAGCGGCAGAAACGACAACATCACATCTTCGCGATAAATCGTGTACACCTCCAGGGCGGCCGCAACATTAAACAGAATATTACGATGGCTGAGCATCACCCCTTTGGGGCATCCCGTGGTACCCGAGGTGTACACCAGGGTCGCCAGAGTATCGACATCCAGCACCGGTAGGACATTGGGTGTCTGATCAAATATTTGCCAGTCCGCCAGTGTTACCAAACGCGCAAAACCCAGCACCGGCTCACAGCCCTCCACCTCTACCGACACCACGCGCACCAGCCCCTGTAATTGCGCAGTGATCGACGACAATTGCTTGAGCACGGCAGCACCTTCCACCAACAACAACTTCACTCCCGCATCCTGCAACACGTAAGCGACATTCTCTGCACGGTCATTGATATAAAGCGGCACCACCACCAAACCTAAACCCAGGGCCGCCTGTTCAAAGAAGACCCACTGGGGACAGTTGCGCAACAATATCGCGACCCGGTCACCCGCCACCAGGCCCTCATTTTCTAACGCCAATTGTATAGCGGTGACCTGCCTAGCGGATTCCTGCCAACTGAAATCTTCCCAACGCGACTGGGCACTATCGTAGTGTCGATAGGCAATCGCCTCTGGCGTACGCCGTACACGCTCCTGAAACAGGCCCGGCAGACTGCCGGCAGTTTCAACGGATATAACATCAAGTGTCCCTTTTTCCATTATTTATTTTCTTCCTTAAAGTGGGGGCTTTGTCCTACCAACGAAGTACTCTTGATCTTAACTAACACTCTGCCAACTTGCATCGGGATTAAAGCGTTCACCGTGATTTTCGTGCAAATTACACATTTTTTTCAATAAAACTTCTGAGCCACGCGCATCGATATAATGCATCGGCCCACCGCGGAAAGGCGCAAAGCCTGTGCCGAAAACAATCCCGGCATCCAGCAGATCAGCATCTGTCACTACCGCCTCACGCAGACAGGCCTGCGCCTCATTGATCATGCGCATTATCAAGCGATCCTGAATATCTGCAGGCTGATAATCCCCCGCGACAGTTTTCGGCAGCTCGGGCTTGCCCTTTTTAGCGGGCGGATAACGATAAAACCCCTGGCCAGTTTTTTTGCCCAGCTTGCCGCTTTCAACCAGCACCCGCAGCCGTGCCGGCACTTCCACGGCCTTATCTTTATAAAGGGTTTTCGATAACGTTTCCGCCACCGCCAAACAAATATCCAAGCCAACTGAGTCCGCCAGGGCGATAGGGCCCATGGGCATGCCGAAATCCAGCGCCACCTTGTCAATGACCTGCGCACTGATACCTTCGGATTCCATCACCACGGCTTCGAGCAAATAAGGCATCAACACCCGATTGACCAAAAATCCGGGAGTAGAGGTCACAGGCAGAGGCAGACGATCAATATGTCGGGTAAACGCCGCGGCTTTGGCTGCGACCTCAGGGTCGGTATTTTCCGCTGTGACAATTTCCACCAGCTGCATCATCGCTACCGGATTAAAAAAGTGAATGCCAACAAGCCGTGATGGATCGTTCAAGCAGCCACTTAAACTGTCCAACGGAATACTGGAGGTGTTGGTCGACAATATGGCACCCGCTTTCATTTGGGGCTCTATTTCCCGATAGAGTGCCTGCTTGGCATCGACATCCTCGAAAATGGCCTCAATCACCACATCAGCCTGCGCCACGCCCAGGCCGTGAATGTCCGGCGTCAAGCGATCCAGCGCTTGCTGAATCAAACGTGGTTTTTTGAGTTTCTTTTTATACAACTTGGCGGCACGCGCGATGACCTTCGCCAACGTGGCTTCCTGTCGATCCTGCACCGTCACCTGCATACCGCGCAGCGCACACCAGGCGGCAATGTCGCCACCCATCACGCCGCCGCCGATGACATGCACGCGCTTCGGTGCAAACAATTTTTTATCGCCCAGCGATTTTAGTTTTTCCTGCAACAGGAATACCCGGATCAAATTCTGCGCCGTATCGCCCACCACCAAACGGGCCACGGACAATTCTTCGGCGCGCAACATGGCATTGACATTGCCACCGTGCTTTACCCATAAATCGATGAGCGCGTAGGGCGCAGGATAGTGTTTGGGGGAGGCCTTTTTGGCGACCTGCTTGCGTAATATTTTCGCCAACAGCGGCCGCACCAAGGCATGATTGGTCGCCGCCTTCCAGCCACGGGCTTTGGCCTTTTTCGGTGGCTTTTGAATTAAATTTCGCGCCGCGGCTCTCAAGTGTCGAGCAGGCACGGCGAAATCAATCAGACCTATTTTTTTCGCGGCGCGCGCGGATATGGCCCGCCCGGACAGCATCAGATCCATCGCCGCAGGCGCGCCGATCAATAGTGGTAGACGCGCCGCACCACCAAAGCCCGGATGAATGCCCAAACGCACTTCAGGCAGTCCCAGTTTGGTACTGACATCATCATCAGCAATGCGATAGTCACAACCCAGGGCCAACTCCAGACCACCGCCCAGACAGAAACCGTGCATCAGCGCGATGGTGGGAAAGCGGCAACCGGCGATACGATTGATGGCGCCCTGGCCGCCGCGAATCAGCTCCCGCGCCTGTTCAATATTGTCGATGGCGGTAAATTCATGAATGTCCGCGCCAGCGATAAAACCATTGGTCTTGTTGGACAAAATGACCAGACCTCGGGGACGATCGCTTTCCAACTCATCCAACATTCCATTCAATTCATCGACCACTTCCCGGCCCAATGAATTGGTGTTCGAATCTGCCTTGTCGAAATGCAACCAGGCGATGTTGTCGTCATCAATCTCCAACGTCCAATGTTTATAGTTTGTTGTCGCCATGCCCACCATCCCTTTTACCCGATCTTTTTTCTAGCTGTTTTACGACTTAACGTTAAACCCGCTCCAGCAACATCGCACCACCCTGGCCACCGCCGATGCACAAACTCGCCATGCCGCGCTTCGCATTATTGCGTTCCAGCACATGCAACAGATGCAGGACGATACGCGCGCCACTGGCGCCCACCGGATGGCCGAGGCTGACACCGCCGCCATCCACGTTGAGCCGCGATTGATCCAGCTCGCCCATCACCCCGCGAATGTGCAATTCCTCGCGGCAGTATTTTTTCTCATTCCAGGCCGCCAGACAGGCCAACACTTGCGTCGCAAAGGCTTCGTTAATTTCCCAGTAATCGATGTCGTCTAATGTGAATTTGTGACGTTTGAGAATCGGCGTCATGGCGTGCACCGGCCCCAGCCCCATTTGCGCTGGATCAAGCCCCGCCCACTCGCTATCGACAATGCGCCCCAGCACCGGCAAATTCCATTTAGCCACCGCCGTTTCCGAAGCCAAAATCAGCATCGCCGCACCGTCGGTCACCTGCGCACTATTGGCCGCGGTGACTTTACCAAAGGGGCGATCAAATACCGGCTTCAGGGTCGCCAGCTTTTCCACTGCGGAATCGGCACGCAGGCCATCGTCGGCGTTATAAAAATTGCCGCGCGTGTCGTACAGGGTTTCGATTTCCGACAAGTGACCGGCCTCTTGTGCGGCCGCCAATCGGTGATGGGAACGCACCGCAAAGCGGTCCATGGCTGCGCGTGAAATATCGAACCGGTGCGCCAGAATTTCTGCCGTCTGACCCATGTTCAAACCCACCACCGGATCGGTGAGGCCGCGAATCAACCCAATCACCGGCTTTAAATAGGCGGCACGGATTTGGCCCAGAGCTTTAACTTTCGCACCCACACTGCGCGCCTTGCCCCAGGCTCCCAGCCAGGCCACCATTTTTTCCGCCAACAGCACCGGCGCATGGCTCATGGATTCCACCCCACCCGCCAGCACCAGATTGGATCGCCCGTGGGCAATGTTTTGCGCGGCGCTATCCAGCGCCTGCATCCCCGATGCACAATTGCGTTGCACCGTCCACGCCGGCACCTGTTTATCGCAACCCAAACGCAAAGCCAGAATGCGCGCGATGTTGGCCTCATCCGGCCCCGGCATCACGCAGCCCATAATCACCTCATCAAGATCACTGGCCTCAAACGGCTGGCGCGCCAGTAACGGACGGCCTGCACCCATCGCCAGATTCGCCGCACTAAAAACCCCTGGCTTGCCGCGCGCTTTCAAAAACGGAGTGCGTGAACCGTCCACGATATACACGGGACGCACCACTTTTCTGACAATTTTTTGCGTCAGATTCTGCGTCGATTTTTGCGCTGCTTTCTGCGTAGAGTTGGTATTTTTCTTTTCAGCCATCATTGGCTCCCGGTGATTACCCTTTTGATCACACTATAATATTTTGCAATACGCTATTATTAGTCGGCCCTTCTGCTAAGACAAATTTTTGCGGCCCTTTGTTCGTTTTATTATTTTGTAAAAAATGTTGCCCTTCATTTCGTAAATGGCTTCATACCGTCGCATCAACCTAAATGCGTGTGACAAGCCAAAGCGGATTTATCAAACTCGTCTACCTTGATGGCCTCCAGTCGGGCGGCATCCGCAGCTTGCCATTGGGCAAAATCCTGATCATCGATGACTTTTTTATCATGCGCCTGTTGCCACAATTCTGCTTCCGTTGCCGCTTGCAGTTCACCACTCTTAACGGCAGCCCGCAATTTTTTCTCCAGCGGCAGCAGCGCGATTTGCAAACTCAGGGCCAGTTCCAGTCGCGCCAACGCCTGATCAGGTTCTGTCGGTATAAACAAACCTCGCGTTAACCGATCACGCGTCTCAGAAGGCGATAGCAAAATATCCGCGCAGCGATAACCGAGGTTGTCTGACGGTCCCGCGTAGGGTTTGCCAAACGGAAAAACCAGTCGTCGCAAACCCCAGGCAACCACACGATTCGGAAAATTTTTCAGCAAGCCATTGAGGCTGTGTTGCATTTGATACAGCGCGTGTTCGCAGACCCATTGCAATAACGGTACATCTTCCTTGGGGCGTCCCTGATCTTCAAAACGCTTGAGTGCCGCCGAAGCCAAATAAAGATAACTCAGTACATCGGCGAGCCGACCCGAGAGTTTTTCACGTCGTTTGAGGCTGCCCCCCAGCACCAACAATGCCGCATCAGACACCAACGCAAAGGCGGCGCTCATGCGCGTCAATTGTTGATAACAGTGGCGCGACGGGCCACGTACTGGCGAAGCAGCCAGCCTGGCTCCCGTCAACCCTAACCATAAACTGCGCGCCGCATTACTGGTCGCAAAACCGACATGCCCCCAAAACGCCCGGTCAAAATCTACTGCATCATCTTCTGCCACGGCCTGCATTTCCCGAAACACAAAAGGATGACAGCGAATCGCCCCCTGGCCAAAGATAATCAAACTACGGGTCAGGATATTCGCGCCTTCAACAGTGATGCCGATGGGGATGGATTGATACACCCGTCCAATCAAATTGCGCGGCCCCATGCAGATGCCGCTGCCCCCCTGAATATCCATCGCATCATTCACCACCTGCCGCATATTTTCCGTGAGATGATATTTGACGATCGCCGACACCACCGAGGGGCTTTCACCCAAGTCAACCGCGGCGGCGGTCAGGGTGCGTGCTGCATCCATCATGTACGTGAGCCCGGCGATGCGCGCCAGCACTTCTTCCACACCTTCGAAGCGACCGATGGGTGTTTTGAATTGTTTGCGTACCCGCGAATAGGCACCGGTAGCGCGTGACACCAGTTTGCCCGCACCCGTCGACAGCGCCGGCAGCGAAATCGACCGGCCCGCGGCGAGACATTCCATCAACATGCGCCAACCCTGTCCCGCACATTTTTCGCCGCCGATCAACCAATCCATGGGAATGAACACGTCCTTGCCACGATTCGGGCCATTCATAAACGCCTGGTTCAAGGGGAAATGCCGATTGCCAATTTCCACCCCCGGAGTGTCCACCGGGATCAGCGCGCAGGTAATGCCCAACTCTTCTTTTTCACCCAGCAAATGCGCGGGATCGTACAATTTGAATGCCAGGCCCAATACCGTTGCCACCGGCCCTAACGTAATGTAGCGCTTTTCCCAGTTCAGGCGAATCCCTAGCACGTCGGTCTCACCGTTAAAATCACCCCGGCATACCACGCCACTGTCGGTCATGGCAGCCGCATCAGAACCGGCTTCAGGGGAGGTTAAAGCGAAACAAGGAACCTCTTCGCCCTTGGCCAAGCGCGGCAGGTAGTAATCCTTTTGTTCTTCGGTGCCATAACGCATGAGCAGTTCTGCGGGGCCGAGGGAGTTGGGCACCATTACCGTGACCGCTGCGGTGATCGAGCGGCTGGCAATTTTCATTACCACCGACGAATGCGCCAATGCCGAAAATTCCAGTCCGCCATACCGCCGCGGAATGATCATGCCGAAAAATCCCTGATCTTTTATGTAAGCCCAGACCTCGGGCGGCAAGTCACGATCCTGCTGGGTGATGACCCAGTCATCGATCATTGAACACAGGGTGTCGGTGGGGCCATCGACAAAGGCGCGTTCTTCCGAGCTCAGTTTCGGCGCCGGGGTGTCCAGCAATTTCGACCAATCGGGTTTGCCGGAAAACAGTTCGCCATCCCACCACACGCTGCCCGCTTCCAGCGCCTCGCGTTCGGTGTTCGACATGGACGGCATAATTGTTTTAAAGAGGGAAAACACCCGGTCGCTGATCAACGCCCGGCGTACCACCGACACATTCAGCGGCACGGCAATAAGCAAAAATACCAGCCAGTGAATACTTTGAGTGAGACCACTAATATCAGACCAGACACCAACAGCCACCAATATTCCCGCCAGGATTACAGTGCTGATGATCAGCGACAGACGCAGGTACAGCACCAGCCACAAGGTCGCCAAAAACAGACTTACCCAAAAGATGCACATCAATCGTCACCTGCTTTTTTATTTTTCCGCTCTTGTGAATCCGCCGAGGCTTCAAGATTCTCGACCATCACCGGCGCAGCCCCATCTACTCCTGGAATAAAACATTCATTTTCATCATTGCACACCACGCCCTCGGTATCCCAAGGCAGCTGCCGATACACGGCAAGATCATCCAGTCCCAAGATCGGATATTTGATAATGCCAAAATACGGGGAAGTGTCAAAATCACGCGGCACGTACAGCCGGGTGTTACGTTTGAACAGTTTGACCTTACCATTTTCGGTACGCCGCACCACCGGCAAAATCGGAAAATGCACCGCGCTGAACGCGGAGGCGATCATGGTCGAACATACGGTGCGGGTGGGCAGGCCAACATTGTGCTCAAACAGACTGGAACGCCAGCGACGCGGCAAAAAACCATAGGGAAAGGCGAAGCGGGCCAAATCCAGCATTTGGCGCACGTCATAATCACGGCCCAAATGTTTGACGGCAAAATTCACCACCCGTTCTGCATCGTGTCGGGACAGTCCCGTGGGCCGACAAATGCGCACATGCTCCTCAGCATAAGTCTGCAATGCACTGACCACCGTGCCCTTACCCAATAACGGCTCAACCAATAATTGATCGTTGGGGTCGCCATCGTAGAGCCAGCTGACATGTTCACGGGTATTTTCATCCTCAATGTCATGCAGACGCCCAATATACAAGGCAGAATGTGTCCATTGACTTTGGGTGATGGTCTTGATCACCTCACTCACCCGCGAGCGCCCCTCCACCAACAACACATCACCAGGCCGAATTTCAAAACTCAGCCGCTCAAAATCACAGTGCGGCACAGCAGCTCGAGCATGCTCGCGGGTGAGCCAACGTATGACCTGATTGCCAAGCCAGTTAAACGGATTCATCGTGATACAAGCCCTTGTACACCCCGATTTTTGTTAAAACTACGACGAGTAATCTTAGTTTGCGAAACAGCCCTTTGCAGCAGCGCGGGTTGTTCATTGCGATTGAAATTTAATTCACCTCGCTGTCAGACAAAAAGTGGCCTTTTCCAGTTCTAATGGCGGCCTGAAATGCGTTTTCTCTAGCGAATCCCGTATTCCATGCATAACTGTTGACCAACAATCCTTGTCCATATGACACCTATTCATCACCAATATAGGCACTAAAATGGGGACACTGCAGTCATACTACCCTAATTCGCCCAATCGAAAATAAATTCAAAATAAGGTAAAATAAACGACTTAATCAGAGGCTTAGCTATATTGCGCGAGGCCTCTCGCAGCCGCTCTCGTGCAGCGACCCGCAATTATTTTCCGTAAATTAAAGTGGTAGGTAGTCACATTGGTAAACAGGATCGAAAGTTTTATAGACAAACATTCCGTCGCGCTTTTGGGCATGGGATTGCTCTCACTGGTGTTGATTACCGCCGTTATGGTCGCCGCACAAAACCCGGCACTCCCGTTGATGAGCACACAAAGGTTGTTGGTACAATTACCCCAAAACGTCAGTGCCGATAGTGCAAAGGCCCTGGATCGCGTATTTGAGACCACAGCCTACGATTGGCCACCTGTCGGCCAGCACAGTGTGCCACCGTTGGTGCTCAGCCAGTTGCCCGCCGATTTTGCCAAGGCTCTGCAACCCCGCAAGCGCCGTGAACTGTTTCTGCGGGCGCTGTTGCCCATTGTGTTGATCGAGAATCGCCGCCTCCACGAACAACGTGAATTGGCCGCCTGGTTGCTGGAGGGTGAACTGCCCGCTACCGGCAGCCCCCTGCGCATTTGGCTGTCCAAGCTGGCGAAGCAATTTCGGGTGCGCGGCGATCTTGAACAGCCCGCCACGCGCAATAAACTCCTGCTGCGGCTGGATGAAATCCCCCCGGCCCTGGCGCTGGCGCAAGCAGCGATCGAAACTGGCTGGGGCAGCTCACGGTTTGCTCTGGAAGGTAACAGCCTGTTCGGCCAATGGACGTTCACCAAAGGTACCGGACTCACACCCAATCAGCGCGACAAAGATGCCACCCACTTGGTGGCCAGCTTCCCGGATCTACGCGCTTCGGTGCGCTCTTACATGCGCAACCTCAACACTGGCAACGCCTACCACGAATTTCGTACTGCCCGCGCCGCTGAACGAAGCGCCAAGCAAGCCCTCAGCGCCGACAACCTCGCCGTCCACCTGCACCGGTACTCACAACGCGGCGAGGCATATGTCGCTGAAATCCAGCGCATTATTCGTAGCCCGGTGATCACCGCGCTCACCCAGGCCAGCCTCGGCCAACACAACCAGACCCTGGCGGCCAACGACGATCCACAGCACGCCGGCAATTAAGCAACACGCCCACCGAACGTCATGGTGCGAATGGCGTGATCCACAAATGGCTGAACCAATAATATCGGCCCGGCTGAGCGGACGGCGCGGTGCAATTATAGCGACTGCGCCCGCGGGGCAAGGCCTGCGGGGCCCGTAAAATAAACTGCCGCGCGGCGCGATCCTGCCATTGCACCGCCACTCGCCCCTGTGCTGAGACATAACAGCTCAACTGATCCAATTGTGCGCCGCTCACTCCCAGCCGAATCATCATGCGTGGGGCAGTATTTTCCCTGCGCATTTGCTCATTCAGGCGTGGCTCCCAGGGTTGCACATCCAACAACGGAAACGCGAGACTTTGCACTTTTTGTTTGAAATCCGCTATCGCGGCAAAGCGCTCGGCCATCGGGAAGCGAGGCATCGCACGAGTATCGGCACCCAGCCCCACCGGGCCGGACTGTTGACCAAAGGCCGCTAAACCCAACTCTTTCACCAGTGTCGCCAAAGCGGTGCTGTATTCGCCGTAAGGATAGGCAAACAGGGTAGGGGCCACGCCCAGCTCCGCGCTGATACGCTGTTGGGCACGACCGATGTCGACACGGATGCGCGCGCGCCACTGGGCTTCGGTTTCCTCCGGCAAGCGCCGGATCAAATAATCGTGGCTAGCGGAATGATTCTCAAAACTCGCGCCATGGGCCTGCATTTCCCGCATCTGTTGCCAGCTCATATAAGCCGAAAAACGGCGGTCTATTCCATCACTCGCGACAAATACGGTGAACGGCCAAGCGCGTTTCTTCAGGCGTGGGTAGGCTTCGGTAAACACCGATAAATAGGCGTCATCAATAGTAATCGCCACGATTCGTGCCGGGAAAGGCCGTTTGGCCACCACATAATCCACCACCTTGGACAACGGCCACACTTGATAGCCCGCCTCCGACAAATGTTCCAAATGAGCATCAAACTGTACCAATGTCACATTCGTGGAAGGGTATTTGGTCACCCCAAAATGATGGTACATCAACACCACGGCCTGAAATTCTTCGGCCTGCACGATGTTCACAACAATCAGCAACAACACGGCACACAACGTTTTTCTTAAAGTGACTCTCATCTTTATAGCCATCATGTTCACCATTAACGAAGCCAACCTCGGTCGGTTTGCGTTATACCTCAACGAACCCTAGCGTAAATTTTACCCTGAATCTCGATATGTTAAGATCAACACTGAGTTTATCGGCAAATGACTGCCGAGTGTGATAATGGATTATCAGATGAATGGCCTTTCAAGCAACATATCCAGAAATACCTTTAACACATGGTCGCGCATTGCTTGTCCTGCAGGACTGTGTTTTGTCCTTCTGGCGAGCGTCGTTGCGGCCAGCCTGACACTCTCTGCTATAAAAGAAGTGGCAGCGGCAAGCCTCAACAATGAACACATTGAATTCCCAGGACGGCGTCTCTACCCGGAAATCAACATCATTGACTTAGCCACGCTGAAAAAACGCTTGAATGATGTTGTCATTGTTGATGTGCGATCCGCCTATGAATTCCAGACACTGCGTATTACCCATGCAATCAACATCCCCTTGTCAGGCAAGCATTTTGTCAGTGACATTGCCAAACTCAGATCCACCACTAACAACAATATCGTTTTTTACTGTAATGGCAAGACTTGCATGAAATCTTACCAAGCAGCGCAAATGTGTATAACCGCAAACATTACTGGCATCTTCGCCTACGATGCCGGCATTATGGACTGGGCAAAAACTTACCCCAAATACGCGCTACTTTTAAACAAGCCCTTAAATAATCCACGGCTCTTAATCAGTAAAAACAAATTCAATAAACATTTACTGGATCCCAGCATCTTTTCCGACAGAGTTGCCGAAAAAAAATCCATTGTGCTCGATGTCCGCGATCGCTTTCAACGTGATGCGCTAGCACTCTTTCCAGGCCGAGAAAAAAGAGCACACCTAGACGAAACCCAAAAACTCAACCGCTATATCGAACAAGCCAAGAAACAAAATCGCACTTTATTAATCTACGATGCTGCTGGAAAACAGGTGCGTTGGCTTCAGTATTATATTGAATACAAGCAGGTACCGAGTTACTACTTCATGCAAGGTGGTGCCCGTGCATTTTATCAACAAATGACCGATAGCTTTCTGACCAGGCACTAACCCTCTCTCAGTAGCGACTACAACAAGAAATGTTGTGGCTCACGAAATTAAACGCTACTCTTTGATACACTCATAATATCTGCACGGCTGATTTTTCTGTTTAAGGGGATCCAGGGAAAACAACAACACAATGCGCAGCTTTATTCGCCACCCTTCTGACATTCCTATCGACTTCCAGCTCGAAGAACTGGTCACTGAGGGGACTGATTTCCTTAAAAACGTCAGCCACGGTGGACTCGCGTTTAACGCTAAAATTGCCCTCGCAACGGGCACCACCATTCGCATCAAAATACCTCTTGTACACCCTGTTTTTCAGGCCATAGGCAGGGTTACCTGGTGTCACCCACAAGGTCATGAATATGAAATTGGCATTCAGTTCCTGGATGAATGCGATAACTTTCGCGCACGTATGGTCGAACAAATCTGTCACATCGAACAATACAAACAGGCAATCCTCGAAAAAGACGGGCGCCATTTAACCGGAGAACAGGCTGCCGTTGAATGGATTGAGAAGTATGCTACTGAATTTCCCGGCACCGACAGGAATAACGATCAACCGGCATAACCGAACCGTTGGCAGCCACGAAATTACCGTTATCACGCGTAACATCAACCCGGACAACCATGGAAAATGAGTGAACAAATACAAGATATACTCGATAATGTAGAACACCTCGTTTCATTACCGGCCGTCTGTGTGCGGCTGACTGAACTGGTCAATGATCCTACCAGTTCTGCGGAAGATATCAGCCGCGTCATCAATCAAGACGTTGCATTGACTGCTCGATTGCTGCGTGTTGCCAATAGCCCCCTGTACGGATTTTCTGCCCAAATCGATACCGTCACTCGCGCCGTCGCCGTACTGGGCACCCGACAAGTACATGACCTTTCTCTCGCCACTGCGGCCGTCAAAACCTTCGACGGCATTCCCAACACCCTGGTGTCCATGGACAGCTTTTGGGAGCACAGCATTTTCTGCGCGTTATGCGCTCGCCATCTCGCAATGGAATGTCTCAAGCGACAACGCGAAGCCGTATTTGTCGGCGGACTATTACATGATATTGGCCAACTGGTGTTATTTCATTTACTGCCCGATCTTTCCCGACAGGCACTCGAAGCCAGCATGGATGGCCCGGATGAACTGGAATTCCAGGAAGCCGAACGCGAAATCATTGGCTTTGATCATGCTGAAATCGGCGGTGAACTGGCGCACCGGTGGTCGTTGCCCACTATCATTCAGGAATGCATTGCTTACCACCACAACCCGGCAGAAGCGCAACAGAATCGTGTTGAAGCGGCCATCGTCCATATTGCCAACAGCATCGCCGCCCTGGCTGAACTCAATACCACCGAGTTGGAAAACGCCCCCCGCATTCATGACATCGCCTGGGAACTTACCGGGTTGGATGCTGAAATTATCGCCCCTACCATCGCTAGCGCCCAAGCCCAAATCGGCGGTGTGCGCGCCTTGCTGATAGGAAGCTAATAGAATACGGAAGTAAGAAACAAATAGGGTATTATCAA
Source organism: uncultured Ectothiorhodospiraceae bacterium (assembly GCA_964401355.1). Classification (GTDB taxonomy): domain Bacteria; phylum Pseudomonadota; class Gammaproteobacteria; order SZUA-152; family SZUA-152; genus SZUA-152. Next base: position 19,248 of record CAYNYJ010000023.1, read on the forward strand.
AAACCAACAAGGCCCGAGCCCCACAATGGGAAACGGGCCTTGCCAGGGTACGGAGATGTACCTTAGTCTAACCTGTACGAACGTTTACAATTACATCACCAGTGCGATGCTGATGTTCTCATCGGTTTTTATCACATCCAATAAAGCCACCGCATCCAGCTCACCTTGTGCTGCTGCCATATTCAACCAGAATTTTGCCTGGTGCAGATCATATCGTTCACTATCACCTTGCGCATACACACGTCCTAAACTTAGCTGCGCCAAAGCGTGCCCCTGCAAGGCAGCTTTTTTCCACCACCGCAGCGCCATTGTCAAATTCTGATTCACACCCTGGCCCTGCTGATACATGTTGGCCAGTTTATGCTGCGCATCGGCGCTGCCCATTTGAGCAAAAACGTCCATCTCTGAAGCGGCAAACCGATACAGACGCACACTTTCTTGCGCATCGGCCTCCACCCCTTTGGCACCGTGTTGGTAAATCGCAGCCAATTTATAATGCGCTTCTGCATGCCCTTGTTGTACCGCCTTTTGATACCACTCGACTGCCGCTTTCGCGTTACCGTGCTTTTCGGCATAGATATCACCCAGTACAAACTGCGCCAGCATCACGCCTTTTTCAGCCGCCTTGCGAGTCCACTTCAGTATCTCGCCATCCACATCTTTCGCATAAATTTTGTTTTCTGAGAACAACCGCATCAGCATATGCTCTGCGCCGGGGTTGTCCATTTCTGCGGCACGCATGAACGCCTGTCCAGCACTTTCATAATTTCCAACGGCATAAGCCATTAATCCATCTTCATACGCATCCGCCTGAGCACTCATCGCAGCAACGGCCAATGACAAACCAATAAACAGCTTTTTCCAAATCGCCAATTTACGGTTATTGGTGTTCTTAGTGACGAGATTGTTTACTGCGAACTGTTTGCGAATGGCGAATTTCATAATGGCTCTCCTGCGATTACTGTAAAATTCAAATCACGTTTATCTTCGATTGTGTGTTAGTTACGTGTCTTTACGTCCAAAAATGAAAAAGCCCGCACCCAAACCTTCTCAATCTGTGACGCAGTTCACAGTTTTTATCGTTATTTCCGCAACCCGTAATAACTAATCATTAAGATGTGCTGTTTTGTGCCGTTTATGGTAAAAAGAATACAATCTTCTAAATAATTAATTCTTATAAAGAACCATAAAATTTATTTATATATAGATAATGGGAGCTTGCGGTGAAACTGCAACAACTACGATATATCTGTGAAGTCGCCCGACGCGGGCTGAATGTCACTACAGCAGCTGAACGCTTATTCACGGCCCAATCGGGTATCAGCACCCAGATTCGACTGCTCGAAGAAGAGCTCAGTACCCAAATATTTGAGCGCCACGGCAAGCGCCTGACGGGGGTAACGCTGGCCGGTGAAACCATCATCACCATGGCAGAGCGGATACTCACCGAGACCGAAAATATTCGCCAAGTCGCACAACAGCTCAATGATGAAACCAAGGGCACCCTGTCCATCGCAACCACCCATACCCAGGCCTACCACGCCCTGCCTGAGGTCATCGCCAAATTTTCTGAGAGTTATCCCGACGTGAAGTTGCGCATTCACCAGGGCGATGCACAGCAAATTTACGAGATGCTACTCAGCCGCACTGCAGACGTGGCGGTGACCACTGCCACCAAAAACATGCCCAAAGAACTGGTGATGCTACCTTACCGTGAGTGGCACCTGGCGGCGATTACCCCGCTGGATCATCCTCTGGCCCAGGAAAAAGAACTCAGCCTGGAGGCTCTGGCAAAATATCCGCTGATTACCTACGACCACGAAGTGGCTGGCCGTACCGCGATTAACCAGGCCTTTACCGATGCGGGTCTGCTGACCAACATTGCGCTCACCGCGCTGGACTCCGACATCATCAAAAAGTACGTGAAGCTGGGAATGGGCGTCGGCCTGATCGCCGAAACCGCACTGAATGAACATGAGGATAAAGACCTCGCGGTACTGTCTGCCGAACATCTGTTCCGACCCAGCACCAGTTGTATCTGCGTGCATCGTGGGCGACACCTGCGCAGTTACGTGTACTCGTTCATTACCCACATTACGCCGCAACTCACCGAGGAAGCGGTCGAGGGCATCTTGCGTTGGGAATCCACCAAGGGTGACAATCCAGCGACGCAGTAACATCAAGTTGCGCGCTGGCTAAAGCTCAGGGCTCGCGGGGGGGCGAGGGAATCTATCTCTTCTGTGCCACCAACAAGGCCTCATTACGCAGGCCTTGCTGAGCATCACCGCATCGTCCCTCTTCCCGATAGACCCGGAGACAGAGTGGCGCAAACAAAGACAGCAACTCATTCTCAGCCAGTAAATACTCGGGATTACTGGGGCCTTGCTGGCTGACTTTATCTCGCACGAAGGTCTGATAAAATAACAGGCCACCCGGTCGCAACGCCGCGCACAGCGGCCCAGCCAAAGCACGCTCCAAAAAATAACTGACCACGATGACATCAAACGATGCCGCTAACGGGGGATTTGTGGCGACATCGCGCACCTTCGCTTGTAGGCTGCCCCGCCCTTCCGTAACCCGCGCCTGTAAATTATCGATGGCGACCGGCGACAGATCCCATGCCTGCACTCGCAATCCAGCCTTTGCCAGCAACAGAGCATTGCCGCCCATCCCGCAGGCCAGATCCAGCGCATCACCGTTAGCCGGTAACAGATGCCGATTTTCCCGCAACACCCAGGCGGCGCGAGGGTCATCCGTTAACGACTGACGATACCGTTGATCCCATTTTTTCTGTAAATCCGACATTATGCTGCTGACACTCAGGTAAAATCAGTCATTCTACAATAGCTTCAAAATAAACGATGCCACGGTTAATCGGCTTGATGCCCTGAAACCGAACACTGCCAAACAGGCACCCAGCGCGATATTGGCCTTGCACCAACCACGGAACAAACATGATGGAAGACAGAATCACCAATCTGGAAATCCGCCTCACTCACCAGGAGGCAGCGATGGAAGAAATGAACGGGGTGTTACTGGAACAACACCAGCTGATCCAGAGGCTGCGCGACGAACAGGCTTACCTGCAACGTCAATTGCACGACATGAGCGCCAGCACCGTCACTGATGCGGCAGACGAAGCACCTCCGCCTCATTATTGACTCTACACCGAAACCACCATGCAAAGACCCGCAACATTCACTTATTCCAGTTATCAGCAGTCATGAGCGATTTTCTCTGGTTGCTGATACTTGGACTGGGCCTGTGGTACTGGTGGGATGCCATACGTACCCAGGAAATTGCCCACAGTGCGGGTAAACGTGCCTGCCAACAGGCCGAGGTGCAAATTCTCGACGACACGGTCGAACGCAAACGACAATGGTTACGCCGCAATTCTCAGGGGGGGATTCAATTGTGCCGGTTGTATTTTTTCGAATTTACCAGCGACGGATCAGAACGTTATCAAGGTCGTATTGTGATGTTCGGTCAGACCGTGCGTGAAATAGAAATGGATGCCTATCGTATCCCGCAAGAATAGCGTTTATTTAAAACCCATTTGAAGATTCATTACTTGCGCCAGAACGCCGGGGTCAACAACACCAGCAAGGTGAAAATTTCCAGACGCCCCAACAACATCGCAAAACACAAAATCCATTTTGCCGGTGCATTGATATCGCCGTAATGTGCGCCCACGTCACCCAATCCTGGACCAAGATTATTCATTGACGCCGCCACTGCTGAAAATGCTGTTACCTGATCCAGGCCGGTCATCATAATCAGCAATAGCATCACTGCAAACGAAGCCACGTACAGCGCAAAGAATCCCCATACTGCATTCACCACCCGCTCGGACAGGGGCTTGTTGCCGACCTTGACTGGAATCTGCGCATTGGGATGGATCAAACGGAAAATCTCCCGTAGTCCCTGTTTCACCAGCAATAAAAATCGAATGACCTTAAGTCCACCGCCAGTGGAACCGGCACAGCCGCCAATAAAACTGGTGAACAACAACAACACCGGCAGGAAACTCGGCCAGTTGTAATGATCCGTGGTGGTAAAGCCACTGGTGGTGCCGATGGAGACCGCTTGAAAAACACCGTGACGAATGGCACTGGCCACCGTATCAAAAGTCTGCGTCTGATAGAGGTAAAAACTAGCGATGGTGGCGCTGACCAGCAATACCAGCAAATAGGTACGCACCTCGGGGTCATAAAAATACGGCTTGAGGCTGACCCCCCGCCAGGCCAGAAAATGTAACGCAAAGTTGATCCCCGCGAGCAACATGAACACCACCGCAACGAGTTCAATCGCGGGGCTGTTGAAATAGCCGATACTCGCGTCATGGGTGGAAAACCCCCCAATGGCTATAGTGGAAAAACTGTGAGCAATGGCGTCAAAGCCACTCATCCCCGCCAGCCAATAAGCCAGTGCGCAGGCAATGGTCAAGCCTAGATAGATGAACCACAGGGCCTTGGCCGTTTCGGTGATGCGCGGCGTCAGCTTGCTGTCTTTCATCGGCCCCGGGGTTTCGGCGCGATACAGCTGCATGCCACCAATGCCCAGCATCGGCAGAATCGCCACCGCCAAAACAATGATGCCCATACCCCCCATCCACTGCAATTGTTGTCGGTAAAACAAAATCGAGTGGGGCAGATCATCGATGCCAGTGATCACCGTGGCACCGGTAGTGGTCAAGGCCGATATCGATTCAAACACCGAATCGGTCAATGACATGTGTGGGTTTTCCGACAACATAAATGGCAAAGAACCGGACATCCCCAGCACTAACCAAAACACCCCGACGATAATAAAACCACCGCGCAGCCGCACTTCCATTTTAACCTTGCGCACTGGGAACCACAGCACCACACCGACAAATAAGGTTATCGCAAACGCCACGACAAACGGATACACCGCGCCATCGCCATACCAAAGACCCACCCCCGCCGGTGGTAAAGTGGTAAAACTGAACACCATCAACAACAAGCCGACGATGCGTTGAATGACAGATCGTTGCATGGGAACTACAGGAAAAAAGTGGAAAGGGAAAAGGGAACGTAGGCACACAAACCCTCTGTTTGAAATGAAACCATTTTTTTACTTTGCTCTTTCATCTTTACTCTTTTCTCTGCCCTCACAGAAAAGTCACTCCAACTTGAAACAGACGTTCGACTTCGGGAATCCGTTCTTTGTCCACCACGAACAAAATAATGTGATCCTCTGCCTGAATCACGGTATAGTGATGCGCGATAATGACCTCGGCGTCACGCACGATGGCGCCAATGTTGGTACCCGGAGGCAACTTGATATCCTCAATCGCGCGTCCCACCACTTTTGAGGAACGTTCATCACCGTGTGCCACAGCTTCAATGGCCTCGGCAGCTCCGCGACGTAGAGAATGCACCGCCGTCACATCACCGCGTCTAACATGGGTTAGTAAACTACCAATCGTCGCCTGCTGGGGGGAAATCGCAATATCGATAATGCCGCTTTGCACCAGATCCACATACGCGGAACGGTTGATCAACGCCATAACTTTTTGAGCGCCCAGCCGCTTGGCCAGCATCGCTGACAGGATATTGGCTTCGTCATCATTGGTCACCGCGCAAAACACATCGGTGTGTTCAATATTTTCATCTAGCAACAAATCTTCATCCGCGGCGTCACCGTGCAGCACGATGGTTTTTTCCAATTCTTCAGAAATGCGTTTTGAACGTGCGGGGTTATGGTCAATAAGCTTGACCTGATATTTATTTTCCAGTGCCTTCGCCAAGCGCACTCCGATGTTACCGCCCCCCGCGAGAATGATGCGCTTCACCGGCCGCTCCAGGCGCCGCAGCTCTTTCATCATCACACGAATATGACGTTTAGCCGCGATAAAAAATACTTCATCATCGGCTTCAATAACTGTGTCACCATCCGGCACAATCGCCTGGCCACTACGATAAATCGCAGCGACCCGGGTTTCAATACCCGGCATGTGATCACGCAGAGTCTTCAGTGCCTGTCCCACTAAAGAGCCGCCGTAATAGGCTCGCACCGCGACCAATTGCACCTTGCCTCCTGCAAAATCCAGCACCTGTAAGGCACCCGGGTACTCGATCAAGCGTTGCACATAATCCGTCACCAATTGTTCGGGACTGATCAACACATCCACCGGCAGCGCTTCCTGGGTAAACAACTGGGGATGCGCTAAATAACCGACACTGCGTACCCGTGCAATTTTTGTCGGCGTATGGAACAGCGTGTAGGCCACCTGACAGGCGACCATATTGACTTCATCACTGTTGGTCACAGCGAGAATCATGTCCGCATCTTCGGCACCGGCACGCGCCAGCACATCTGGATGCGCCGCTTCGCCAACCACTGTATTGATATCAAGACGATCACGCAAAAGCTCGAGTTTTTTTGCGTCAATATCCACCACGGTAATATCACTGGCCTCGCTCGCCAGCACCTCGGCAACGGACGTGCCTACCTGACCCGCACCCAAAATAATAATTTTCATCTGCGACTAACCATTGCTGCATAACGTGGTTTCATGTAATAAATGCTTTTTCTTATTTTAATAAAAATGTAATACGCTATTTAACACACTTGGCTCATTAGCTACCGCGCCGCGTATCAATACCCAAGGCACGCAGCTTCCGATAAAGATTAGTACGCTCCATGCCCACCAGCTTAGCCACCTTACCAACACTACCGCCAGCCTGTTGCAAATGATACTCGAGATAGGCCTTCTCAAACTGTTCACGGGCCTGCCGCAAGGGCAAATCAAACTGCGCCAACATCGCGCTGGCGGGCATGCCTGAGGCAATACTCAAAGCCGCTTCAACCTCATCCAATTCAATGTCCGTATCCAGCCCAAGCACCAGCAAACGACGCACCAACCCCTCTAACTCGCGGATATTGCCCGGCCAATCATAGTGACGCAAGCGATTTTGAGCGGCCACGGTAAAATTTCGATAGGGCAAGTTTTCTTTTTCAACCAGTAAATCGACAAAATACTGTAACAATTCCGTCACATCTTCTACGTGTTCACGTAGCGCAGGCACCTGCACCGGAACCACATTCAAAAGATGAAACAGGTCTTCCCGAAACCGCCCGGCACGAATCTCCTGCAACAAATCATAGCGTGTCGCGGCAATAATCCGCACATTCAGATCCATGACTTCACTGCCATTCACCCGCACCCATTGTCCAGTGCTCAGTGCCGCATGCAGACTTTGCTGCAAATCATCATCCAGCTCAGCCACATCGTCCAGATACAGGGTGCCATTCTGGGCCTGATCAAAAAAACCCGGAATGATATTCGATTTCATCTCGCCGTTGATATCCTGAACAAGCGTTTCTTTATCGACCACTTTTTTACCAAATACTTCCTTGCCAAATAAGAGCGCCGCAGCCTGCCCGTCTCGCAACAAACGTGTATGCACGTCTACAAAGGGACCCTTACGATTTGTGTTGTGACGTAAACTCTGCGCATGAATGTATCTCGCACAAAACGTCTTGCCACTGCCGCTTTCACCCCGCATCAACACCGTATCGCTACGATGAGCCAGCCTTTCCAGATGCTCACGCAATAACTGCACTTGCGTGCTTTTACCCACCGGTGCCAGCACATGCACCGACGCATGTCCTGGCCTCAGGGGAAGCTCATTTTTCGCCTCTTCCAACACCTGCTCGATGGTGTGTAATAATTTCGCCAGCGACAACGGTTTTTCAATAAAATCCTTGGCGCCTAAACGCGTTGCTTCTACGGCGGTCTCAACATTGCCATGACCGGACATCATCACCACCGGCACATTAACCGCCGTTTCACTGGTAAATTCTTTCAATAAACTGATGCCATCCACATCCGGCATCCAGATATCCAGCAACACAATACTAGGCAATTTTTGACGAATCATGCGCCTTGCCGTTTCACCATTTTCGGCAATGGCAACGGCATAGCCCTCGTCTTCCAGTATATCTTTGACCGAAGTGCAAATGTCCGGCTCATCATCAACCACCAACACATACGGTTTCATGCTAATCGCCTTTTATCGTTAGATAGCACCGATTTTTCTATAAATTTATAGGGCGGCAATCGCACCACCAGTCGCGCTCCACCTTCCGCGCAATTCTCCGCAAACAATACTCCGGAATGCTCTTCGACAATACGTTTTACCACCGCCAGACCCAAACCACCGCCCTTCACCTTGCTGCTTGCATAGGGTTCAAATAATTTATCCAGCATCTCTTCAGGGATGCCTGGGCCATTATCCTTTAACGACAACTCCACCCACACTTCCTGTTCAAAATTTGCCAGTTCAAGCCGGATTTCCAATTGACCGTCATCCCTGTCCGACACGGACTCAATCGCATTGCGAATAAGGTTGTGTAATAACTGGCGAATTCGCCCTGCATCCACTTCCACTTTGGGAACGGAATCTTCAGTATGAAAATGAATATCAATTTTTTGCTGTTCACTGGCGTATAAATCCAGCACTTCACTGATTAACCCTGGCAAGGCGATGGCCTGTAACTGCAATTCGGGGGCACGTGCATATTCAGAGAACGCTTGCACCATTTCCTTCATCGCCTGCACTTGCTGGACGATGGTATGAGTAGAACGATCCAGCACTTCGGCATCTTCCGGTGCCATTTTATCGAGGTATTTGTGGCGCAAGCGTTCTGCCGAAAGCTGAATTGGCGTCAGCGGATTTTTGATCTCATGCGCCATGCGTCGCGCCACTTCGCCCCAGGCCGCGTCCCGTTGCGCCTGGATCATCGCGGTCACGTCGTCAAACACAATGACATAACCTGAAGGCAAACCTTTCACACTCGGTAATTTCGCCCCTTGGCACATCAACGTCTTGTGGCCTGCGGAGCCCATTAACAAAACCTCCTGTCGCCAGTCATCAGAGCCCGCTGCCACGTGGTTTAAAACCGCCACCACAAAAGTTTTCATTTCCGGCGTTTCCTTTTCCAACTGGGCCAGCGTCTTACCCATGGCGGTATCCATATCCAATTCCAGTATCTGACTGGCCGCCGCATTCACCGCGCGCACCACCTGGTTTTTATCCAGAGTAATAACTCCGGATGACAAACGCCCCAATACTGCGCGCAAATAAGCCTGTTCTCGTTCCGCCTGATGCTGGCTGCGCCGGGCATCCTGTTGTGCTTCAGAAACCTTGTCCGTCATATCGACAAAGGATTGCACCAACGCACCCAGTTCATCATTACGCGTAATCGGCAGTTTTTTGTGATAATTACCGGAGGCCACGGCACGCGTTCCAATTGCCAATATTCTGATCGGCGCCACCAAACGCTGTGCGAAAAAGAATGCCGCCCATACCGCCGACAACAAGGTCACCAACAACACCAGGGCCAGGGTAAAGCTAAAACTTTGTTTTAACGGGCCACGCAAATAAACCAGCTCTTTGTACTTGGCGTACGCGGATTGAACATTGTCCGCCAGCACGCTGACACGCGGGTCTACGGGATAAAGCGAAAATAATACGCGAGGTTCAGTCACCACCTCCTGTGCATCAATCGGCGCATCGATCTGCACTACGACTCGCACGTGCAGGCCCAAACCTTCAATCGGTGCAAGGCCAACATAACCGTTTTGCTCGCGCACTTGCGACAACATCACGGCACTGGGTTTTTGCGGAATAATGGTTGAATTTGCGCTGGACGACGCGATCACCCGACCATTGCTGGTCAGTAATATCAATTCACTGGCTTTACTCTCATTTCGTAACTCATTGAGATTAAATAACACTAATGAATTAGGTACGCCTTGCAAACTGGCCGCCATTAAGCGCGTCTGATGAAGACGCTCACGCATGCGCATGTCCAACGATGAACGGCTTAACTCCATGGAATCATCCATGGCGCGCTCGATCCGCACATCAAACCAGCTATCAATGCCTCGCTGCAAAAAACCCAAAGAGAAATAAAACACAATCGACACCGGCACCAGGGCCATCACCACAAATATCACCACCAACCTTGCCGTCAAACGAGAACCGGTCGCCGCCCGGCGATACTGTCGCACCAGGCGCACGAGATCGACACCGATCAGCCCCACCAACACAATCAGCCCGACCACGTTGATCACCACCAGGGTCACGTGCATACGCCCAAACTGGCTTGAATTTTCTGTCGCCGCGCTCAGCAACCACAACGAGCCCAACATGAAGACACCCATCACGATCACGGGTATCACACTGTTGGACAGGCGACGTAGCCAGACTAAAAACTTACCCACGAGTACACCCTTTACGACTTACAAATCCCATGAGTACCACCCGCTACTCAGCCACCAGTTGCTGGACACATAGGCTTTTAATTGCAGAGGCACCGGCAAGCTGGTCAAATCTAGCCGCGAACGGACACGCACCATGTAATGCTCATTTTCCTGCAACAAATACGCATCCAAAATGGGCACATGTTCAATTCTGCCGAGCGTGGCCAATGCCGCATCTAACGATGAGTAGACAAACTGGGAGCCACTGTTGAGATTGCGTAACAAGTATTGTTCGGAAAGGGCGTGATACTGAATTTTGTATCGCTGCTCCAAGGCGGCGATCACTTCATCCCACAAATAGCGATTCGGTGAAAATACTTCGATGTCCAGTACCAGCGTCAACGACACGCCATTATCCAGCGCGGCCAACACCTCCCGGGAAAACTGATATTCGAGCCGCGCCTCCAGCTGATAAACCTCGCCGGCCAATGCCGTTTTTGCATCGCTCACGGTAAACAATGCCGGCGCCGCACTCACATTGACGGAAAAACACCAGCCCAGCACTAACAACAGGGCGCTTATTCGACAACCTCTGTCAGCGTGTTTTAAGATTTTTTCTCCAAACATGCGTAATAAAACCCATCCATATTCGCCGTGCCCGTCAGCACCTGGCATCCGAACTCGGCCGCCTGACCCCACGCCACATTCAGAGCCTTGTGTTGCGCATCTGCTTGCCGCGCGAGAAACGCCGCAATCTGTCTGGCATTTTCCTGCGGCAGCACCGAGCAGGTCGCATACAGCAGCATACCGCCCGGCTTCAACAAGAGCCAGATGGCGTCCAGTATTTGCGCCTGCAATTCGACCAGGGCTGGTATGTCCTCCGCCTGGCGCAGCCATTTAATGTCGGGGTGACGACGAATCACCCCCGTCGCGGAGCAGGGCGCATCCAGCAAGATGCGATCAAACAACTGACCGTCCCACCACGCCTCTGGCTCACGGGCATCACCCACCACACATTGCGCCGATTTGCCCAAACGTTGCAGGTTTTCTGTCACACGCTGCAAACGGTCGACATCCACATCCACCGCCACCATCTCCAATTCGGCCAATTCCAGCATGTGGCCGGTCTTGCCACCCGGCGCCGCGCAGACATCCAGCACTCGTTGGCCATCGGCCAGCGCCATCAACCCCGCCGCCTGCTGGGCCGCCTCGTCCTGCACCGACACCCGACCTCCGGCAAAGCCTGGCAGCAAAGTCACATCCTGCGGCTGTTCGAGTTGAATGGCGCTTGCGGTGATCGCGGAACCCCGCGCATCAATTTCCAGTTTACTCAGCTCAGCCAGATAATCGCCCGCTGACGTACCTGCATTCACGCGCAAGGTCATTGGCGGCCGCTGGTTGTTGGCCGTCAGCAGCGCCTGCCAATCCTCCGGCCAGGCCTCACGCACGGCGTCGATTAACCATTGCGGGTGCGACCAGCGGCCTTCTTCGCTACCGTCCACCTTCGCCAACAATTCATCCTGTCGGCGTTGAAAATTTCTCAACACGCCATTGACCATACCCCGCGCCCAGGGTTTCTTCAGGGCTGCGGTCGCCGCCACGGTTTCTGACACGGCGGCATGATCCGGCACTCGCATCGACATCAATTGATACAGCCCCAGCAGCAGCAACGCCTGCACATCGCCATCTTTTTCCTTGAGGGGTTTTTTGAGCAACTCGGCAATGATCAGCGACAGCCGATGATATTCCCGCATCACGCCGTAACACATCTCCTGAATCAGCGGCTGATCGTCGACCGCCGCAGGCGGAATCGTCTCCAGGGCACGCGACAGAGAGCGGCCGTCAACCATCACTTGCGCGACAATGCGCGCAGCAATGGCGCGTGGGTTTCCTTTTAAGGATTTCATCGACATCAGTAATTAGCCAAAATAATTAACCAAAACCATTAGCCAAGTCCAACACCCAACAAACTGTGGGCATTGAGAAATTGCTCGGCCGTCAACGCCTTGCCGCCGGGCAACTGCAACTGACGCACCCGCAACAGACCCTCGCCCGTAGCCACATCGATGCCTTCACGGGATTCCGCCACCACAGTACCCGGCGTCACCTCCGTCGGCGTGCTCCCCGGCAAGGCATCAGCCAGCCAGATACGCAGATTTTTGTCCTCGAAACCGGTAAAGGCCACCGGCCAGGGATTGAAGGCCCGCACCGTGCGCGACAACTGTTGCGCAGACTGTTGCCAGTCGATCTGCGCCTCGGTCTTTTGCAGCTTTGCGGCGTAGTTGGCCTGCGCGTCGTCCTGACGTTGTCGCTGGGCCTTGCCTTCGGCGATCACCGCTAATGCGTCAAGCAGCGCGCTTGAGCCCAAGGCGGCCAATCGATCATGCAGTATTTCGGCAGTGTCCGTGGGCTCAATGGGGCAGCGGACGGTGTGCAGCATATCGCCGGTGTCCAGGCCTTTGTCCATCTGCATAATGGTGACGCCGGTTTCGGTATCGCCCGCCAAAATCGCGCGCTGGATCGGTGCGGCACCCCGCCACCGAGGTAATAAGGAAGCATGCACATTGATACAACCCAGGCGTGGCGCGACCAACACCGGCTCGGGCAAGATCAGCCCGTAGGCGACGACGATCAACACATCGGCATTCCAAGCGGCCAATATCTGCTGTGCGCTTTCGTCACGCAACGTTGCTGGCTGCAATACGGGTAAATCGTGCGCCAGCGCCAGCGTCTTCACCGGGCTGGCGGTAAGTTTGCGGCCGCGACCAGAGGGACGATCCGGCTGGGTGTACACCGCCAGCACTTCATGTTCCGAGCCCAGCAATGCCGTCAGGCTGGTCGCCGCAAATTCCGGGGTACCGGCAAACAAGGTTTTCAGGCCAATAGCCACGGTGCTTCCTTTGGATTGGTGGTGTATTTAAGGGTGATGAACAGAGTGGGTGAGTGCGATCAACAACATCACATCGTGTGCTGGCGCAACTTTTCCATCTTTTTACGAATTCGGCTACGCTTCATTTCAGACAAGTAATCCACAAACAGTTTGCCGTCGAGGTGGTCAATCTCGTGCTGAATGCACACCGCCAGCATGCCTTCCGTCGCCAGTTCCACGGATTTTCCATCGCGATCCAAATAACGCATAGTAATCTTTTCTGCGCGCGTGACATTCTCGTAAATACCCGGCACCGACAGACAGCCCTCTTCCATCTCCTCGGTGCCGCTGCTCTCAATAATCTCCGGGTTGATAAAGCTCTGCGGCTGATCTTTCTCCTCCGAAATATCAATCGTGATCACCCGCTTCAGCACGTTCACCTGCACTGCGGCGAGGCCGATGCCGGGCGCCGCGTACATGGTCTCGAACATGTCATCGACCAGGGTGCGGATCTCGTCATTCACCTCGATCACTGGCTTGGCCTTACGGCGTAATTTGGGGTCAGGAAAGTGCAGAATATTGAGCGTTGACATGTGAACTCGTTCAAATTAGAAATATGGGCTAAAAGATATGATCATTGCTGCCGACAGTATATCCAGTATCGTCACGGCACGTCAGTGGGCGACACTTAAAATACACAGAACTTTATTCCCAATCAGGTTGAGGACTAGCGCCTATCCTGTTAATTTTAAAACGCTTCACTGGAGTCTGGCATATGATTCGTCTACACTCGAGCAAACCGACAAACAGAGGGATCATCGTGTCGATGAAAGAGATGTCCTTAAAAAAATATCTAGGTTTAATCACCTTTAGTTTAGCAATAGGTTTAACAATTGCTATCGGTAGCAGCTCCGTGGCTCTGGCCGATACCATTAAGCTAAAGGCCAATCATCCGGACAAATACACCGTTGTTACTGGCGATACGCTCTGGGATATCTCGGCACATTTTCTGGAAAGCCCCTGGAAATGGCCGGAAGTGTGGAGTTACAACCCACAGATCAAAAACCCACATCTCATCTACCCCGGTGACGTGGTCTATCTTGAATATGATGCCCAGGGAAAACCTATTTTGCGTGTCCACCGTGGCCGGGCTACCGTCAAAATGTCACCGCAAGTACGTGCAGAACGCGTTGACACCCCTATCGCCAGCATCCCGTTTAATGCCATCCGACAGTTTTTGGGTCAACCCCGCATCCTCAGCAAACGCGAAATTGATAACGCGGCTTACATCATTTCCGGCAAGGACGCACGGATCATGTCCGGTTCCGGTGACATCATTTACGCCCGCGGACTGATACCTGGCGAAGATCCCAATTCCCGTTATGCCGTGCTGCGCATCGGCAAGGCCTATCGCAACCCCGGTGCCAAACCCAATGATATTCTAGGCTACGAGGCACTGCACGTCGCCGACGCCCAAGTGGAAGATTTTGGTGACCCTTCCACTCTGCGCGTAAGGGACTCCACACGCGAAACCATTATTGGTGATCGCCTGATGCCCAAAAAAGCCAGCGGCCTTGACCAGGCTTTCATCCCGCACCCACCCGAAACACAAATCGAAGGCTCCATCATTTCGGTCATTGACGGCGTCTCCCGGATCGGCCAGTTCCAAACGGTAGTGATCAACAAGGGCGATCAGGACGGGCTCGAAACCGGTCACGTACTGGCCGTGTTCCAACGTGGCAAAACGGTACGCGACCTCTATGCCAAAAACCGCGGTGAACTCGTCACTCTGCCCGATCAGCGCGCCGGTATCGTGCTGGTATACCGCACCTTTGACCGCGTCAGTTACGCGCTGGTCATGGAGGCCCAACGCGACATGGCCGTCTACGATAGCGTACGCAATCCGTAACATTTGATTCTGTATGACTAAAGCTGGTTCCTAAAACCAGCACCGAAACCGGACCCAGGGAGGGGCCGACCTTTGGGCGATCCATATTCCACTGACGTCACCATGGGTGACGCAACCGTCAGCAGCAGGGCGGGGGCTACCCAAGACACCGCGAACGGCTCGTCGCCCGACACTGATGAACTGCGCTATTGGTTAGCCCTGATGCTCGCCCCCGGTGTGGGCACCACACGTTTTTTACGCATTCTCGAACATACACCCGATCTGCCCACCCTGTTTGCCTCGCGCGGCGACAACGTCACCGGACTCAAACTGCCCACCTCGATGCGCTCCTATCTGCAATCACCCGATTGGCATACCGTCGACAAAATCCTGGCCTGGGCAGATAACGACGAACGCCACATTTTGAGCCTGTCCGACCCCCGTTATCCCGCATTACTCAAAGAGATTGCCGACCCACCCCCCATCTTGTTCGTACGCGGCAAGCCCTCAGTGCTGGCCCAACGCCAGCTTGCCATCGTCGGCAGCCGCAACCCCAGCGCCGGTGGTAAACAGATTGCCCAGAATTTTGCCCAGTCTCTCAGCCGTCACGGTTTTACCATCACCAGCGGCTTGGCCCTGGGCATTGATGCCGCCAGCCACCAGGGGGCGCTGGCCGCAGGCGGGCATACCATTGCGGTCGCAGGCACCGGCCTAGATCGCATTTATCCCGCACGCCACCGTGAACTGGGACATCAGATCATCGAGCAAGGCGCCATCGTCAGCGAATTTGCGCCAGGCACCCCGCCTATCGCCAGCAATTTTCCTCGTCGCAACCGTATTATCAGCGGGCTCAGCCTTGGCACGTTAGTGGTCGAGGCCGCCTTCAAAAGTGGCTCATTGATCACCGCCCGGCTGGCCAACGAACAGGGCCGCGAGGTCTTCGCCATCCCCGGCTCCGTCCACAACCCGCTCTCTCAAGGTTGTCACGCCCTGATCCAGCAGGGCGCCAAGCTAACGGGGCAGATATCGGACATTCTCGAGGAATTTGGACATCTGAGCGCCTCATACCCCAACACTTTTCCCGCAATAACCACAACAACAGAAACACCTTCTGAAAACACTCTGCCACTCATTGACCCTTTATTGCTTGAAACCATGGGCTTTGAACCCATATCTATAGACACCTTGGTGGAGCGCAGCGGATTGACGGCAGAGGCCGTTTCCTCCATGCTGCTGACACTGGAGTTACAAGGAATTGTGGCTTCAAGTGGTGGTTTATTCAGCCGTATTAACGTGCGGATGCCGTCCACTAACCTGAACGGAATTAGCTAGCAATTTAAGCCAAGCAACACGACATATAGTAGGTACCCATGAAAGAAGACGTACTCGACGTACTCATGTATCTGTTCGAGAACTACATGGATGATGATATCGCGATGGATGCGGATCCTGAAACCCTCAAAGACCAGCTTCTCGAAGCCGGCTTTTTCAGCACCGAAATCAACAAGGCATTCACTTGGTTGGAAGATTTAGCCGAACAACAGGCTAGCTCCGACTCGTGCCCCGCACACACCAGTCGCTCCATTCGCGTCTTCAATCCCATTGAGGAAAAAAAGCTCGATATGGAATGCCGCGGTTTTCTGATGTTTTTGGAGCAAATGGGCGTCTTGAACAGCGCCAGCCGTGAGCTGGTCATCGACCGCATTATGGCACTGGAAGCCATCGACATTGATCTCGATCAGGTCAAATGGGTGGTGTTGATGGTGTTGTTTAACCAGCCCGGCCTGGAAGAAGCCTTCACCTGGATGGAAAACATGGTGATGGAAGATTTCCAACAACCTCTGCATTAATTCAGTGGCTGCTTCGCGAGCGCACTCAATCACTGCCCCGCCAAGTCAGCAACCCTGCGTTACTGACAGCGACCTAAATTACGGCGGCAGTATCTTTTAGTGGTTTCACGGTTGTAGATTGTGTTTTTTCTAACTCCGCCACACCTGAATCAACGAAGGGGTCGGCAAAAATATCTTGCATCGAGGCACCGGCCAGGAAGGCCTTTTTCTGCAAGGCCTTGACCATATCTTCACGGCCACATAAATAGACCCGCCAACCCGAAAATTGGACCACATCCTGCAGCGCCAAATCCGCCGCACGCCCGACACGTAAGCCTTCCGGCACATCACCCCGAGACACACAGGGGTGATAATGAAAGCTCTCATTGGTCGCGGCCATTTCCTGCAATTCTGACCTCAAATACAGCCCCTCAGCGGTACTGCTGCCGTGATATAGGTGAATGGGCCCACAGTGTCCCTGCTGCAAGGCATCGCGGACAATGCCAATAAGGGGCGCCAGGCCAGTGCCGGTTCCCACCAATAACAAGGGTTGCTCTTCACGGCCCGGCATATAGCTACATTCACCGGCCGACTCGCTGATGGTGACACTGTCGCCCACTGTCAAGGTTTCCCCGATCCAACCGCTGACCTGTCCGTCTTGCACCACGCGAACCTGTAGCTCCAGAAAATCATCCAGTGCCGGGACACTGGCCAGGGAGTAACTGCGGGTCACGCCCGCAGCGTTGCTCAGATTAAGAAACTGGCCAGGAAGATACGCGTAATGTTCAGGCCGCACTAAACGCAGACGGATGACATCGGTACCGAGCCTGCTGAGTGACAACACTGACGTTTCAAAGACGCTGCCAGCGCGATCAGGCACCGCCACTGACATGTCAGTTTCCGGCACACAGGCACAGATCAGAAAATGATCCTGCCGTTTGAGGGTTTCCCGGACCCCCTGCTGGGAGTTCACGGTCGGCTCACCCTCCACCGCCACCATCATGCAGGACTGGCAAACGCCAGCCCGGCAGGAATAATTGACGGATACGCCATGTCGAACCAGGCAATCAAGCACTGATTCACCCATTTCACTCTGATATTGTGCGCCTTCAAAACTAATTATTGGCATCACGTACCTGTTTGCTGACTTTTCTGGAATCAAAAGCTGCTGAAATCGCTCATTTTCGAAATCAGCAGCTTTTGGCATATGTCGATTTATTTACCCAACACATCGTTGCGGGTGGATTCGGCAATCGCCGCCACTTCACCGATTAGATCGTCCGCCACACCCAATTCCTTCAGGGTATTACCCAGATTTTCTACCACAGCATCAAAATGACTGTCGTTCAGACCACGCTCCACCAAATGAGCATGTCCCTTGCGCATGTCCGCACCGGTGTAATTATTGGGGCCACCGAAGGCCATGGTCAAAAAACCCTTCTGCTTGGCCGCTTGCTTTTCCATATCAACACTATCAAAAAAACCGCTGATACGATCATCGGCCAATACTTTGCGATAAAAAATATCCACCGCTGCATTCACCGCAGCTTCACCACCAATTCGATCAAATAAGGACTCACTCATTACTTTGCTCCTTTTTTTCAGATACCTGTCCGTACCAGACTAGTACAGGACTTCAACATTAAAACCACACAATATAAAATTCATTCCAAATACATATATAATCTGATGATCCGCGAAACAAGGTGGAAAACAATCCGGAATAACCCAGCAACGCGCTGCTTCATATGATGTAATTCAAATACATGTTTTATGATCTTGCAGCCATTGTCAAGACCTTTCCTTCTGTTTATCATCACCTCAGACTCTGGAGGGGGGACAATGCAATTAACGCTACACACCGATTACGCTTTGCGCGTTCTCATCTATCTGGCACAAAAAAAAGGTGGGCTGGCCACCATCACCGAAACAGCCAATTTCTACCAAATCTCACGCAATCATCTAGTAAAAGTCGTACATCATCTGGCGACGGAAAATTTTATCCACACTACTCGCGGCAAACATGGTGGCATGCGCCTGGCGCGCACCCCGGATTTAATATCCATTGGTGACGTAGTACGCCACATGGAGCCCAATTTCGACATCGTGGAATGCTTCAACGCCAGTAATAATCCCTGCGCTGTGACGCCCGTTTGCGCGCTCAAAGAGGTGCTTTATCGGGCCGGTAATGAATTTCTGGCAGTGCTGGATCAATACACCCTGGCCAACGCCATATTGCAAAATGAGCACACGACACAGATTTTCTCGGTCGATCAACTTCGTAGCTTTCCCGCCAAAAATACCAACTGAAGCTCTCATCCTTCCCTGACCGCGATGAACACGCTAGAATTCGCGGTTCGATTTTGCAATGTATTCAGGCGAGTACCAATTATCGTCAATACACGAAAGGCTCACAGCGACGGAACAGCAGCCCGACAGGCATTAGCCTGCGGCCCCGGACGCTGCGACCACACAGTATTACGCTTTTAATGGGCGTTTTTTGTACATGTTATGAAAAAACGCCACAAAAGAAATATCAGAGTTTGAGGAGAACACTATGTCCATAAAACATCCCGTTATCGCCGTTACTGGCTCATCCGGTGCTGGTACCACCACCGTCAAAAACGCTTTTGAGCACATTTTCCGTCGCGAAAACATCAATCCACTCATCGTTGAAGGCGACAGTTTTCACCGCTACGACCGCGCCTCAATGAAAGCCACCATTGACGAATTTGCCAAACAGGGCAAGCAACTCAGTCACTTTGGCCCCGAGGCCAATCATTTTGATTTGATCGGCGAGACGTTCAAAATGTACGGCAACACTGGCAAATGCCGTCGCCGCTACTATTTGCACAGCGATGAAGAAGCCACAGAACACAATGCGCGCCTCGGTACCGAGCTCATCCCCGGTCAGTTCACACCCTGGGAAGACATTCAGGAAGAAACGGATGTGTTATTTTACGAAGGTCTGCACGGTGGTGCGGTGGATGGCGATATCAATGTAGCCGAGCACACCGACCTGCTGGTTGGCGTGGTGCCCATCGTCAATCTGGAGTGGATTCAAAAGATTCACCGCGACAACGCCCAGCGCGGGTACAGCGCCGAGGCCATTGTCGATACCATTTTGCGCCGCATGGACGATTATGTGCATTACATCACACCGCAGTTTTCGCGCACCGACATCAACTTCCAGCGCGTCCCCACGGTGGACACCTCCAACCCGTTCATCGCTCGCGACATCCCCACCCCGGACGAAAGCTTCATCGTCATCCGCTTCCGCGACCCCAATAGCGCGGATTTTCCCTATCTGCTGAATATGATTTGCGATTCGTTCATGTCACGCCCCAACACCATCGTGGTGCCGGGCGGCAAAATGGGCTTCGCCATGGAACTAATCCTGGCACCGCGTATCCACCAACTTACCGAATCCAAAAAAGGCAATTAAGCCGAGGTGTCGCCACACTGCGGCGACACCTCTTAAATACAAAAAGGCGGGACCGAATACAGTCTCGCCTTTTGTATTTAAACCGCCATTGCGCGTTCGCGCCCCAGTCAAGCTGAATCTGTTACCGGAATTGCCAACATAGCACCCGTAGCAATCACCATGCTTCGTGCCAGAAAAATACCTATACCTTGCGCACGATGTTCACTGCGCAGTGTTTCCAACACCTTCATATCCACAGCCTGCTTTGATGAACGCCATATTGCCAAACCCGTCTGCACTTGAATCACGTACAACACAAAAAGAGTAACAATCAGCCCAAAGTGCATCCACACCGCAAACGACAAAATATCGCCATCTATAAACAAAAACTTTATCCAGTCACGGGTAGCCATCAGATAAAATGGCATACACACATCGAAGACCATAATCGAGACCATCACCGTGATATGAAAACGCCGGTGCCGATGCCAGTACATCGCCGCCATCATCAGCAATAATGTCAACCCAGCCACATAAAAAGGTCCCGCCATTCGCTCCTGCACTCCTTAAATAAACTAAATTCGAGATTAACACATTTGCCCACTTACTCATTATTCCCATTAAAACAGCCTATGACTTTGCTCAAGAATTGCCATGCACAACCGATAGGTTTTATTAGAACCCCTAAGTTTACGGCACAATGCACTTTAAAATACGCACGAATCTCATAATCTTATTGGGCTTTGCTCTGATCCTCGTAATCATGGCAACACTGACTGCTATCTGGCTAAGCCACATCTCTACCACCAACCACTACATTACCGAAATTACAAAAGACCAGGAAAAATCAGAGTTTGTATTTGCTATGCGAGATGCCGCCAGCCAACGAGCGCTGTCACTTTATCGGATGTCAATATTGGCCGACCCTTTTGAGCAGGATGAGGAATATCTCAAATTCCGAAAACAGGCGGAACATTTTATCAAGGCGCGCATGGCCCTGGTAGAAATCGGGGAGACCGAGCAGGAATTAGCCGCTTGGCATACCGCGAAACCCATGGTTCAAAAAGGCACCACCAGCCAAACCTTGGTCGCCGACATCATCGTCGACGGTGACATCACGACCGCTAACAAAATGATGGCCAACATCATCATCCCGATCCAGAATCAAGTACTGACCCATCTAACTTACATGCTGAGCTTGCAAAAAACGCAACTCACCACCAAGCTCGCCGATGCTACCGCGGAAAACAAGCGTGTCTATATTCAGGTCGCCTTGCTGGGCATCTTTGCGTTAGTCATTGGCACGATTATCGCCTTTTTTGTCATCAGAACGTCCACCCGGAGCGAGCAAAAACTCATCCACGCCCAACAAAAATCGCAAGAAGCAAACCAGCACAAATCCCTGTTCTTGGCCAACATGAGCCATGAACTGCGAACACCCCTCAACGCTATTATTGGTTACTCAGAAATGTTGGGAGAAGAGGCTGAAGAATGGGGGAAAAAATGTTTTTCCACTGACCTCAAAAAAATCAGGAGCTCCGGTCAACACCTGCTCAACCTCATCAACGACATCCTCGACATTTCAAAAATCGAGGCCGGAAAAATGGAACTTTATCCTGAACACTTCAATCTAGCCACCCTAGTAACAGAAGTCTCCAGCACCCTCCAACCCCTAACCACAAAGAATGAAAACCATTTGCAAATTGAAATCAGCGAGTTCAATGAAGCTATGTACACCGATCTTACCAAACTGCGACAAACCCTGTTTAATCTGCTGAGCAATGCCAGCAAATTTACTAATCAAGGTGAAGTCAGCCTAAACCTTTCAAGATTCACCGTACAAGATAAGCCATGGATCCGGCTTGACGTGAAAGATACCGGCATTGGTCTGACCGAAAAACAAATGAACAAACTCTTCATCCCCTTCTCCCAGGCCGACGCCTCCACGACACGCAATTTCGGTGGCACAGGCCTTGGGCTCTCCATCAGCAAACGCCTCTGCAAAATGATAGGTGGTGATATTTCTGTTACCAGTCAAACAGGTATGGGTTCAACATTCACCATCACTATTCCGACAAAGTTTACTGGCCACACCACAAAACCCCTAGCTTAAAATAAGCTTATTATCAATATATTAATGGTGGCCGGAGGTGGAATCGAACCACCGACACGAGCATTTTCAATCTTCCAAACCTCATAAATACTAATAATTAGTAATATACAATCAACAGCTTAGTCAATGTCATTTTTCAGAGAGAGCAAGGGAGCCATAGGGGGAAACAGCCCAGCAGAGCTCACAGATAGATCATGAGTTACATTTTGTTTATAACCGGTATGGGATACAAGTGAACCTTATTGTTATACGGACGTGAGCTCACTCAGGTCTGAGATGTCATTTTACTGCGATTCAAAGGATAACAGTAAGACCCATTGGCAAACTGGGCAGTCTTACTTCACTCACGTTGTAATCCCTATAGATACGCGTGCAATGCTTTTTGTCTGATGACCTATTCAGGTCTATGAGAAACCGTCACTCAGTCACCTTTTGGCAACCTTTTTGAAGCGTCATTAAAGTTTTTATTCGCAATGTCGATATAATAAGCCTTCATTATGTCTATTTATAATAAGAAGAACCAGTATGAGTCGAATCGGGCTTATCGGTTCGATTTAGTACCAATGGTTAGCTCGTAAATATTCACTTGGGAGCATGAGAGAGTATATGCCTAACGTAGAACAGCAGACATCAAAAATAGCCAATTTATCAGTACGTTGGAAAATCAACCTAAATGTAGCACTCATTTTCTTTATCGTTATTTCCTTATTAATGGCCTATTCCTATATCGCTGATAAAGATAAAAACATGGAGCTTGCTATTTCCCAAGTAAAGGACATGAACACCTTTTATTTCGATGCGCTCAATACCATGATGCTCACCGGCAGTATCGGCGAGCGAGAAATCTTGCACAAAAAGATGCTACGCCGCCCAGGCATACTGGAGATGCGTGTCATTCGTGGCGAACCGGTAAACAGTCAATTTGGCGAAGGAACGCCTGGTGAACAGCCTGTCGATGGACTGGATCACCGCGCTCTAAACGGTGAGTCTATCATTGTAGAAGGTGAAGCAAACGGGCATCGAACCATCACGGTGATTGAACCCTATCTTGCCACCGAAAACACTCGTGGTGTTAACTGCCTCATGTGTCACATTGTCCCTTCTGGTAGTGTTAACGGCGCTGTCCGTATCACTTATTCCCTGGAACAGGCCGATAGTCTGATGATGGAAAATACCCGCAATAAATTTGCGGTAATCATTGGATTGTTTATTTTGGGATTAGCTGCCCTGAGTTTGTCGATAAACCGCATTATTACCCTTCCCATCACCCGAATGATGGAAAGGATTAAAAATATTGCTGATGGTGAAGGTGACCTAACCCAGACTCTGAAAGTGAAGTCCAAAGATGAAATGGGTGAACTGGCACACTGGTTCAATATTTTTGTAGGCAAGCTCCGCACCATTATCATAGATGTCAATGGTTTCAACGACAAACTCACCAATGCATCAAAACAAATGAGCCAAGTAACCCAGCAAACCGAAATTTGCATCCACCAACAACAAGCCGAAACAGCTCAGGTGGCAACGGCCATGGAACAAATGTCAACAACGATACTGGATATTTCTCGTAATGCCGCTGAGGCCGCTACAGCCACCATTGAAGCCAATGAAGAGGCCGTCCAAGGCAAACGAGTTGTCACCGAAACTATAGAGTCCATTGATGCACTGTCCGACGAGGTCGAAAAGGCCAGTCAGGTTATTGAGCAGCTGGAAAAAGATAGTACCGATATCGGAGTCGTATTAGACGTCATTCATGGCATTGCCGAACAAACTAATTTACTGGCACTCAACGCTGCGATTGAAGCTGCTCGAGCAGGAGATCAAGGCCGTGGGTTTGCCGTAGTCGCAGATGAAGTCCGCACTCTGGCTGAGCGCACACAGCAATCTACAAAAGAAATTAATCATATGATCGAACGCATCCAGCAGGGTTCAAAAAATGCTGTCATCGTTATGTTAAAAAGCAAAGACCAGGCTGCACAGAGTGTGCAGCAAACTGCCAGGGCAGGCGCTTCACTGGACGTTATCGGTAACCTGATCAATAACATTTCCGACATGAACACCCAGATCGCAAGTGCTGCCGAAGAACACAGTTCCGTCTCCGCAGAAATCAATTGCAATGTCGCAACTATTAACAAAATGGCTGGCCAAACAGCGGGAGATATTGAGAACCTGACTCAATCCAGCCAACAGTTGGCGCAGATGTCGGAAGACTTATATAAATTATTGCAACAATTCAAAGTATAATCTTGAACACTCATACCGGTAGACCAAACTTGAGGTAATGCAACAATAATAACCAGAGAGTACCCATAACCAAGGTCTGAGAGTGATCGTGAAAAGCGGTGGTTTTTGTGCTTGCATAAAATATCTTCCTTTACGTTAATAAAGGTATTTATGAAGCTTGTTCCAGGGGGGCAGGGGGAAGCCCACACCGTATTACAACGTTCTTAACGTTGTTTTCACCGCACCATCGGATAATGAGAATTTAAGCAGGAAGCTTAAAATAATTTCATTATTAATCACTAGTGTCCCATAAACTTTCATGAAAACTGCAACCTTGTTTGCAGATGAGA
>CAYNYJ010000024.1:0-44170 GCA_964401355.1 uncultured Ectothiorhodospiraceae bacterium
TTTCTCATCTGCAAACAAGGTTGCAGTTTTCATGAAAGTTTATGGGACACTAGTGCTGTTACACTTTAAAATACCGCATAAAACAATAAGAACATCGCACCTGTCGTTCAATCCCGAGTCGCGATATCAATGCCCTCAATCGCTGTCCTTGCCATCAACGTTATTTCATCCTCATTGATCACATACGGCGGCATAAAATACACCACATTGCCCAACGGCCTTAATAGCACGCCCTTTTCCAATGCATGTTCATACACGTGTAGCCCGCGGCGCTGCTGCCAGGGGTAAGGTGTCTTACTGGCCTTGTCTGCCACCATCTCTATCGCCAGAATCATCCCGCACTGCCTCACGTCGCTGACATGAGGATGATCAACCAGCTCTGCCACGGAATCTGCCATCTTTTTTGCCAGTACCTGGTTATCCTTCATCACATCCCGTTGCTCAAACAGTTCCAACGTCGCCAGCGCGGCGCTACAACCCAGAGCATTACCGGTATAACTGTGCGAATGTAAAAATGCGCTGAGGTTTTCATAGTCGTCATAAAAGGCCTGATACACCGTGTCCGTAGTCAACACTGCGGCCAAGGGCAGGTAGCCACCGGTGATCCCCTTGGACAAACAGATAAAGTCCGGGCTGATGCCCGCCTGCTCGCAAGCAAACAAGGTACCGGTACGGCCAAAGCCCACAGCCACTTCATCCGCAATCAACAACACGTCATGTTGATCACAGGCGGCGCGCAACATTTTCAGGTACACCGCATCGTACATGCGTACATTACCCGCCACCTGCACCAGGGGTTCAACAATCACCGCACACACTTCACCCGCGTGTTGTTGCAAGGTTTCTTCCATCGCGGCAAACTGGCGCACCGCATAATCCGCAGTGCTCTCTCCCGCTTCCCGATGATAGCTATCGGGTGAAGGCACCGTAATTGGCTGCATCAACAGCGGCTCATAGGTGTCCTTGTACAGAGACACATCTCCCACTGCCAAGGCACCCAGGGTTTCCCCGTGATAACTGTTGGACAAATTGATGAACTTGGTACGCCGCGGTTTTGAAGGCCCACCTCCGGCGAGGCCCTCCTTGTTTAACCAGTAGTGGAAGCTCATCTTCAACGCCACCTCCACCGCCGAAGAACCGTTATCGGTAAAAAAAACGCGCTCTAATTTAGCCGGTGTTATTTCAACCAGTTTTTCCGACAAGCGAATCACCGGCTCGTGGGTAAAGCCCGCCAACAGCACGTGTTCCAGCTCCGACATTTGTCGACTGATCGCTGCATTAATGTGTGCATTGGCATGGCCAAAGATATTCACCCACCAGGAGCTGATCGCATCCAGATAGCGTTTGCCCTCAAAATCCTCCAGCCATACACCCTGGCCGCGCCGAATCGGGATCATCGGTAGAAATTCATGATCCTTCATCTGTGTGCAAGGGTGCCACAACACGGCCAAATCCCGCTCTTTCCACTCTTGGTTTGTCATTATAAAAACCCACGTCTGAAAATAGTGGAAGTGTAACGCCTTAGCCCTTATCAAACAGCCACTTTGAGAATTGCCGATCATGCATTCGCGATAAAAACAGCGGCCTTGATGAAAGGCCGTTAAATGAAATCACCATCTGAGAGGGAAAAGTAGATGATGATCTACGTAAATTACTAGATGCCAATATTTCAATAGTCAAGAAAACAACTGGGGTCATTGATACTGACAGCCGTCACACCCACAGTAATACAGCCCACCAATTCCAGTTTGGTGGTTTTCTGATCAGCGGTTATCGAACCCCAGCGTCCGGTTCAGACCTTGGCATACTGCATCCCATCCGCCAGCCAGCGCCGGATCAACGGTGCCACACTCTCAGGATATCCCTGTAACAACGTTTCGCAACACACCGCAATGCGCGGCAACAAAGCCTGGTCTCGCTGGAAATCGGCAATGCGAAGATTTAACAAACCGGTTTGACGGGTGCCCAGTAATTCCCCAGGCCCACGAATCTCTAAATCCCGTTGTGCAATAACAAAACCATCATTGGTTTCCCGCAGAATGGCCAACCGGGATTTCGCGGTTTTTGACAACGCCGGGCCGTACAACAGCACACAACTGCTCTGCTGATCACCGCGGCCAACCCGGCCCCGTAACTGGTGCAATTGTGACAACCCCAGCCGCTCGGCATTGTCGATGATCATGAGGCTGGCATTGGGCACGTCCACCCCCACTTCGATCACCGTGGTGGCCACCAGCAAATCAATGTCACCGGCCTTGAATGCCGCCATCACCTGAGCCTTCTCCGCCGCCTTTAAGCGACCATGCACCAGGCCAATGCACAAATCAGGCAAGGCGTGATGCAAGACCTCCGCGGTTTCTTGCGCGGCCTGGCATTGCAATTTTTCCGACTCCTCCACCAGCGGACACACCCAGTAGGCCTGTCGACCCTGCTGACAGGCGCGATGGGTGCGCGCCACCACTTCATCGCGTCGTTGATCCGAAATGACCACCGTCTCCACCGGCATGCGCCCCGGCGGTAATTCATCAATCACCGACAAATCCAGATCGGCGTAGGCTGTTTGTGCCAGGGTGCGGGGGATGGGCGTGGCCGTCATCACCAATTGATGCGGTAAACCCTGGCCATTGACACCCTTGTTTTGCAGAGCCAGACGCTGATGCACGCCAAAACGATGTTGTTCGTCGATGATCACCAGCCCCAGCGTCGCAAACTCCACACCGGCTTGAAACAACGCCTGGGTGCCCACAATCACTTGCGCACTACCATCCCGCATGGCGGCCAACACCGTTTTGCGCGCCCGCCCCTTGATCTTCCCCGACAACCAGCCCACCGACACACCCAAGGGCTGCAACCACTGCGTGAAATTAATACGATGTTGCTCGGCCAGCAATTCCGTCGGTGCCATCACCGCCACTTGAAAACCGGCTTCCACCGCCTGCAACGCCGCCATCGCCGCCACAATGGTCTTGCCGCTGCCCACATCACCCTGTACCAAGCGTTGCATCGGTCGCGGCTGATTCAGATCTTGCTGTATCTCATTGGCGACGCGTTGCTGCGCCGCGGTCAACTCAAAGGGCAGGGCCTCCAACAAGGCCCGCGACAATTTTCCTGCCGCGCGCAGGCTCGGTGCTGATTTTAATTGGTGATGGTAACGCAACTGACGCAGACTCAACTGATGTGCCAGTAATTCTTCAAATGCAAGACGCTGCTGAAACGGATGCAAACCTTCCTGCAAGGCTGCCAACTCCGCATCCGGCGGTGGATAATGCACGTAACGCACCGCCGCTTCCAGGCTGGCGAGATTTTCCTGCGCCAGCATCGTGCCGGGCAGATAGTCATGAAGCAACTCAGCCATCAAGCTGGCATTGGATAACACCGATTCAATCAGGGCGCGCAGCTTTAACTGACGCAGACCCTCCGTGGTGGGATACACGGGGGTCAAACATTCTTCCCTTCGCTCAACGGTGGTCGCCGTGAATTCGTGATATTCCGGGTGCACCATTTCCAATTGGCCACCCGAGGCCCGCACCTCACCAAAACATTCCACCACGGTGCCTCGCGCCAGGCGTTGCTGCTGTTGCTTATTGAAATGAAAAAATCGTAGGGTAATAAAACCGGTGCCATCACTGATACGTGACAACAACATCCGTCGGCGCCCGAATTTAACTTCGGTAAGCTGCACCTCACCACGAATGGATATCTCATCACCATTACGCAGGCTGCCAATCGCGGCCAGCCGTGTCCGATCCTGATATCGCAGCGGCAAATGAAACAGCAGATCAGCAACACTGAAAATATTCAGATTTGCCAGTTTTTCGACAATACTCGGACCCACGCCTTTAAGCGCTAATAACGTTTGTTGCTCTGACGTTGGTGCGATTCCGCAGTTTGAATTCAACGACGCTCATCCACTGATAGGTCAAAGCAGAAGTGTACACGTCGTCCGTCGCAAATAAAAAATCGTTATCCAGAATTTTGCGAAAAATGCCGTAAGCTCTGCAATATCGTCACCACCTCGACTCACCATCTTCGATGATCTCCACAGGCAATCGATAAAACCACATCTGATAAATTGATATTAGCCACTGCACGGCAAAAGCCACGCCCATCACACCACCACTGATCATCACCACCCAGGCAAAAGGTGGGTACACCTTAGTAAGATACCAGGAACCAATGTCCAACAAAATAGCCACGAATGGGATGGCGATTAAAATACCTTTAAGCCAGGCTGGCTTGACATAGGCATGACAAAAAATAGAACCCATAATAAAAAAGATGAAGGTAATGCCAAATAAATGAATGTGAGAAACCCGCACCAGGGTAAATATATCCATGCCGGTATCCAGCGCAACCACGGTCATTAATCCATCGTAGTCTTTAAGTACCGGCACATGCGGATTTGAACCGTTGTGACACATGCTACAACGTTGTTCAATAATCGATGCGATAGATCGCGTTTTTTCCTGCTTGCCCCGCGCCATCACCGAACCACCCATCACGGACTGATCAGCGATATATTCCAGTTTCAACGCGCCCCGACGCACCCAGGCTATAATTTCATCACGCTCTGCCTGAGGCAACATCCCCGCCATAGATCCCTTCAGGGCGACCTCCAACCGCGTATCAACCTTACTGCCACTGTAAGCAATCATCAAATCCTGAACAGACAAACCCGGATTACCGTCACGGCCTGCGTGTGAGGCAAAAACATGAATCATGGCGAACAGATAACCGACGCCAAGAACAATCAAGGTGCCGGTAAATAAGATCCGCACGCTAACCGGCAACATCGAAAAATGACTGCAACGCTCCTTGACGAACATGAATATCTCCCTGATAAAAATTCAACGATGTTACATTGCTCCACCATTCTTCCGTCGCCCGACACAAAAATTCTGCGGCAAAATTTCACATCTTTTGCTTCAATAAATACGAGGGCTAAAACAAGGCGGGGTATAATGAAGTTTGGCGACAACAAGCGACACCGACAATGAAAAAAAGAATCAGTACACATTATAAAACAAGTAACGACCCACGCTGGTGTTTCAGCTCAACACCATAATGGCATCCATCTCAACGGGCACGCCCTTGGGCAGACTGGCCACACCGATGGCCGCGCGAGCGGGGTAGGGTTGCTGAAAATAATCCGCCATCAGCTCATTCACCAATGCGAAGTGCGAAAGATCCGTGAGAAAAATATTCAATTTTACAATATCTGCCAAACCACCACCGGCGGCTTGAGTCACGGCCTGTAGATTATCAAAGACCTGTCGAATCTGAGCGGCCATGTCACCCTCCACCACCTTCATGGTTTCAGGCACCAAAGGAATCTGACCAGAAAGGTACACCGTATCGCCCACCTTGATGGCCTGCGAATAGGTCCCGATCGCAGCGGGCGCAGCATCGGTATGAATAATTTCGCGTATTTTTTCTGACCCATCGGCCGCGTTGCCAGATTCCAGTGACATGATTTTTCCCCCTTATTTAACGATTTTGTTAACGTCTGTTATTTGAGCGCGCAATACGCACCACGCTATCGATACCGCGTATGCGCCGAATAATATTGGCCAAATGCACACGATCTTTAACCGACAGTGTAAACATCAATGTCGAAAAACGTCCATCACGCTCTTCTATGGAGACATTTTCAATATTGGATTTCAAGTCCGCTATGGTCGCTGCTACAGTCGCCAGCACCCCGCGCTGATTGGCTGTGTCGACCCGAATCTCTACGGGATAAGTGCCCTGAACCGTTTTTTCCCATTGCAAATCCACCCAGCGTTCCGGATTTTTCCGAAATTCACGCACATTTTTACAACCGCGCAAATGAATAACAATACCTTTACCGGCGCTGACAAAACCTAAAATCGGATCGCCCGGAATCGGATGGCAGCACTTGGCGAAGGTCACTACCGATCCTTCCGTACCCCGGATAGCCAAAGGTTTACTGCCATGGCGATGGCCGGTCGGCTTTAGCCAATCCGGTGCATAACGGTTAAACATGCCCTTAACACCCACATGTTGTTGAGTATCAATACCGGCGTTAATATCGGAGATCTGTCGCGCAACCAGTGAAGCAACGCGATTACCCAAGCTGATTTCCTGGTAAAGATCGCTGAGTGTTTTCACATTCAATTGGCTCAGCAATTGATTGACCTTTTCCATCGGTATCTTTTCCCACGACATACCATTAACCGCCAACGCCTTGTTTAACATGCGTTGTCCCAAGCCAATGGCTTCATCTTTGTGGAGTTGTTTCAAAAAGTGGCGAATATTGGTGCGCGCCTTTGCGGTGACGACAAAATCCAGCCACACCGGATTAGGTTTAGCCCCCGGCACAGTTATCACTTCCACGGTTTCACCATTGTGCAAAACGCTGCGTAACGGCGCTAAGTGCCGATTGATCGTTACCGACACACAAGAGCTGCCAATGTCCGTGTGCACTGCATAGGCAAAATCCAGGGCCGTCGCCCCCCGTGGTAAGGTCATAATGTCGCCATCCGGGGTGAACACGTAAACCTCGTCGGGAAACAAATCGATTTTGACATTTTCCAGAAATTCTTCGGAGTTACCTGCCTGCTGTTGCATTTCCAACAAACCTTTCAGCCACTCCGTTGCATGGCTGGGTGTGGCATCACCGGTTTTATACATCCAGTGTGCGGCAATACCGGCATCGGCCACACGCTGCATGTCTTCGGTGCGAATCTGCACCTCGATAGGAACGCCGTAAGGACTAAACAAAATAGTGTGCAGCGACTGATAGCCATTGGCCTTGGGAATCGCGATGTAATCCTTGAATTTACCCGGCACCGGTTTATACAAATTATGGACTACACCCAACACCCGGTAACAGGTATCCACTTTGTCGACCACTAACCTGAATGCAAAAACATCGGACACTTCACTGAAACTCAGTGCCTTGCTGCGCATCTTTTGATAAATGCTAAAAAGATGTTTTTCCCTGCCCCTCACCGAGAAATCCAGGCCCTCACTGTGTAGACGCTCTTCAATGGACAACCGAATTTTATCGATTAGCGCCTTTCGATTACCGCGCGATTGTTTTACCGCCTGCTCTAATACTTGATAACGTAATGGGTGGATTGCTTGAAAACACAAATCTTCCAATTCCAAACAGACATCTTTCATCCCCAGACGATTCGCAATCGGCGCGAAAATCTCTAACGTCTCACGGGCAATACGGCGTTTTTTATCGGGTCGCATCACGCCCAGAGTGCGCATGTTATGCAGCCGGTCTGCCAACTTGATGAGGATGATGCGAATATCCTTCACCATGGCAAGAATCATCTTGCGAAAATTCTCGGCCTGCGCTTCCGCTTTGCTACCAAATTTAACCTGGGTAAGTTTGGTGACGCCATCCACCAAAGTAGCGACCTCTTCACTGAATTCGCTCTCCAGCTGTTCTCTCACAGTCGCAGTGTCTTCAATAACGTCGTGCAGAATGGCGGCAATGATGGTGTTGTAGTCCATCCGCATTTCGGCCAGGATTCTGGCCACCGCCAAGGGATGGTAGATATAAGGTTCACCAGTCAGACGGAGCTGACCATCGTGCGCTTCGGCGCCAAATAAATAAGCCCGGTAGACTTCTTTTACCTGATCCGGTTCAAGATACCCTTCAAGCAGGGCACACAAATCATGAATTAAAAACACCGGGCCCTCATGATTTCAAGATCAGCCTCTTACACTTGCTGAATAGATGAATGCCGCACGCGTTCGTTACGACACATTTCGATAACACCATGGAATCACTATAGGTGACTCCATGGTGTTATGAATAAGAGGGTTCATTTCCCGACCGTTGTCTTTCGCCAACGACCCAGCCAGCAACTACGCCGGTAAACCCATTATCCCTGATTGGCAAATTCAGCAGCCTCTGCGGCGGCGGCCTCTGCCTCTGCGGCCTCACGAGCACGCTTTTCTTCAGTCGCCATATTTTCCAGAATTTTAGTGGTGATTTTACCTTCGCCAATTTCACGCAACGCAACCACCGTGGCCTTATCATTCCCCCAGTCCACCAATGCTTCTTTGCCATTGACCAGTTGTCGGGCGCGTTTGCTCGCCAACAGCACCAACTCGAAACGGCTTTCTACATTTTCCAAACAATCTTCAACGGTGACACGTGCCATGACGCCAAACTCCTCACTTTACTTGTGCATAAAATCGACTTCCACCGCCTAGGCGACAGATCCCCGTAGGGGCGCAAAAGTGTACAGAAAATCACGCGTAAATACCAGCCAATACGCCATTACACCCTACGCCAACAGTGATTCAATCAATCCCTGCAAGGATGCCTGTTGACGTGATATCTGTAACCGCTGGCTACTGATGATAGCCCGTAAATCAGCCAACGCGATGGCAAAATCATCATTCACCACCACATAGTCAAATTCCTGGTAATGAGACATCTCGGCCTCCGCATCCCGCATGCGGCGCTCGATAATGACCGAATCATCCTGGCCCCGGCCGGTGAGCCGCTCGCGCAAGGCTTTTTTGGACGGTGGCAAAATGAAAATCCCCACCACCTGGGGAAAATGTTTGCGCACCTGCTGGGCA
This sequence comes from uncultured Ectothiorhodospiraceae bacterium, assembly GCA_964401355.1. Lineage (GTDB taxonomy): Bacteria > Pseudomonadota > Gammaproteobacteria > SZUA-152 > SZUA-152 > SZUA-152. The sequence continues at coordinate 8,575 of CAYNYJ010000024.1, forward strand.
CCCTGCCAATCGATTTCCAGAATCACATCCTGCCCCGAGGTCAACTGGGCCAACACCGCACTCTGTGAAGTGCCGTAATAATTATCAAACACCTGCGCATGTTCCAAAAAATTGCCCTGCGCGACCATCTCGGTAAAACGCGCCATATCGACAAAATGATAGTGCACACCCTCCTGCTCACCGGGCCGCTGGTCCCGCGTGGTGTGTGATACCGACAGACCAATGCCCGCTGTATCTTCCAACAAGGCCTTCAACAAACTGGTTTTGCCGGCACCGGATGGGGCGGAGACGATGTAAAGCGTGCCCTGTACGCTATCGACCTGGCTCATGCGGCCCGATCCGCACGCTCTTTTCCCTGTACAACGGGAATGCATACAAAAATACGCCGTGCTGATATAACGATAAAATTCACTAAATACCCTCTAATTGTTGCCAACTACGCTGAAACCACCATCTCACCGAACAATTTCGTGATCACTCAATGTTCTGAATCTGCTCTCGCATCTGCTCAATCAGCACCTTCAATTCCACCGAAACATTGGTGGTATCCACATGCACCGATTTTGAGCCCAGGGTATTCGCCTCGCGATTAAGCTCCTGCATCAAAAAATCCAGCCGCCGACCCACCGGTTCATTTTGATCCAGCACCCGTCGAACCTCATCAACGTGAGCCTTGAGGCGTTCTATTTCTTCGTCCACATCTGCCTTATTGGCCAAAATGACAATTTCCTGCTCGACCCGCGCCGGATCCAGCTCACCGTCAATATCGGCCAGTCGCTTTTCCAGCCGGGCTCGCATCGCCTGCTGAATCTCCGGCAGACGCATTTCCATGATCTTCACCTGTTCACCAATCGCAGCGCAGCGCGCCACGATCACGGCCTTAAGTTTTTCACCCTCACGCGCCCGCGTTTCAAGCAAATCAATGAGTGCAGCCTCCAACAAAGCCAGGGTATCGACCGCTAATTGATCTGTATTGGACTCTGATGCCTTCAGCACCCCCGGCCAGTGCAAGACCTCCAAAGCACTTACCGGTGCCGCATTGTACAAAATTTGATCAATTTCACGGGTAGCATGGGCCACTTTTACCGCCAATGGCTTGTCGATCTCAAAAGGCTGTTCATCGGATACTTGTATTTGATACCGCAAAGTCGCGTCAATTTTGCCGCGTTTCACCCGCTGCGCCACCTGCTCGCGAATCTTGCCTTCCAAAAAACGTAAATCTTCTGGTAGCCGCAGGCTGACTTCAGAAAACCGGTGATTGACCGATCTTAATTCCCAGACAAGGTGACCATTTTTGGTGCTACCTTCCTGGCGGGAAAAGGCTGTCATGCTACGTATCATCGTAAAAACCCCAAGGATGCCAAAACCAGTAAAACTCTATTTTTCAGATAGCGTGCAGTTTACCCCCAACTTAACCCTGGCAATAGCCACACATAAAACCCCTGCTCTTTATTCATTCTACAATTCACCGCAGGCCCCCATTAAACCGCTAACCCACCGCGTTGCCAAAACCGTATGAAACAGTCTGAAATCGCACTCCCCGCTGGCACCGAACTCGAACATTACCGTATCGACAGCACCCTGAGCGCCGGGGGTTTTGGCATTGTCTATCTCGCCACCGACCTGCAGGCCGAACGTCAGATTGTGATTAAAGAATACATGCCCAACAAGCTGGCACAGCGTCTGCCAGATGGATTTGTCATGCCACAGGGTGGCGCCCAACAGGAACACCACAACGAGGGCATGCGTCTGTTCCTGCAAGAAGCCGCGGCACTGATTAAACTCAAACATCCCAATATCGTGCGCGTGCTAAATTTCTTTCGCGCTAACGGCACAGTTTACATGGTGATGGAATACCGCCCTGGCAAAAACCTGCAGCGCTATATTAAAAACCGCAATGGCAACCTCAGCGAAACATTTTTACGAACGATTTTTCCACCCTTGCTCGATGGGCTGCGTCTGGTGCACGAAACCGGGTTTCTGCATCTCGATATAAAACCCGGCAACATCCATTTATGTCCCGGAGGAATTCCGCTGCTGCTCGATTTCGGTGCGGTGCATTCCCGCAATACCAGTCGCAAACTGCAAATCACTCAAGTCGTTACCCCCGGATTTTCACCCACGGAACAATATAACCTGGGTGGCTACATCGGCCCCTGGACTGATATTTATGCCATCGGTGCCACCATGCGCGCCTGTATCGAAGGTGCTGCTCCCGTTTCCGCCAAAGACCGCTACGAAAAAGAAACGCTGCGTCCGGCAGCAACGGCCTTCAAACGACGCTACTCGGCCAGTCTCTTACAGGCACTGGATTGGGCCATGGAGATCGACCCTTTATTGCGCCCACAAACCGTTGATGAGTTTACCCAAGCCTTAGGAAGCAATGGTGACGATAACAAAAACCTGCTGGATAAAATCGTCGATACTCTGACCCGGCCGATCTAACATGAAATATCAACTTAAAAAAACCTCTCGCCTGGGCAACCGTGTTGTCAACGAAGATCGCATCGGGATGGCCGAACATCATGATGCCGTATTGCTGGTGCTGGCCGACGGCATGGGTGGATATCGCGGTGGACAAATTGCCTCCAAGGCACTGGTTAACCGAATATTGCGACAATTTCAGCGCAGCAAATTACCCACAACCGACCCCGCCGCGTATCTCAAAGATTTAATCACCGATGCTCATCTCGCGGTGCTGCGCGCAGGCAGTGAACAATACCCGCCCATCGAACCCCGCACCACCTGTGTGGTTTGTCTGATACAGAACGGCAATGCCTGCTGGGCGCACGTGGGTGACAGCCGTCTGTATCTGTTCCGCGGCGGCAAACCGTTTACCCGTACCATCGACCATTCCAAGATTGAAGAGTTGCGCCGCAAAGGAAAACTCAGCCCGGAAGAAATGGAAAGCCACCCACAACGTCACCTTGTGACTCGCTGTGTGGGCTATCAAAAACACCCTCCAGTTTCCACGATCAGCGAACAATTTACCCTGGAAAAATACGACATGCTATTGTTGTGCAGTGATGGTCTGTGGGGCCCCTTGTCGGAACAGGATATGTGCGACACGCTGACCCAAAATACACTGGGCCAGGCTGTTGAGCGCATGGCATATCAGGCCGAGTTTCGCAGCTATCCGGAAGCCGACAATATCAGCGTCATCACCTTCCGTTGGATTTCCAATGAAACTGATGCCCCGGACGACCTCAGCGAAGAAAAAGAAGAAGACGCCGACGAGTTAACGGAAACCATCAACGCGCTCGATATTGCGATGGGTAAGCTCAAACTCTAATTTTATTCATCCTCAGATCAAGCCCCGCTCAGCAAACGACACACTAACGCCATCGCCCACCACCACATGATCCAGCACTCGTACATCCACCAAGGCTAACGCCTCGGTCAATTGTCGGGTAATATTACGATCCGCTTCACTCGGCTCCGCCACACCAGAAGGGTGATTATGCGCAAAAATCACCGCCGCCGCATTGTGCCGCAAAGCCTTTTTCACGACTTCACGCGGATACACACTGGCACCATGAATGGTACCTCGAAATAATTCCTCGAATTGAATGACCCGATGACGGTTGTCCAGATACAGGCAAGAAAAGACTTCAAAGCTATAGTCGCGCAAGCGGGAAATCAAAAAGTCGCGCGTCTGTTGCGGATTTTCCAGGACATCACCACGTTGCAGAATTTCGGAAAAATGCCGCCGTGCCATTTCCACTGTCGCCTGTAATTGCGCAAACTTGGCGGCACCCAAACCCGGACCCTCACAAAACTGTTTCAAATCTGCATTTAGCAGCGCACGCAAACTCCCAAACCGACTCAACAGATCGCGCGCCAAATCCACCGCAGTTTTGCCCGGCACACCGGTACGCAAAAATATCGCCAGTAATTCTGCGTCGGAAAGCGACGACGCCCCGCGCTGTAACAACTTTTCCCGTGGCCGCTCTTCCTTGGGCCAATCCGTAATCGCCATATCCACATCCTTGTTTTTGGAGGCACTGATCACTCATTCAACAATTCGGTTAAACTAACAGCTTCAGTCCAATATAACAGGCACTATTCACACTCGGCAGAACGATCAGCAAAAAAACAAATGAACAGCCTCAGCAATAAACATATCCTACTCGGCGTTAGCGGCTCCATTGCCGCCTACAAATCTGCCGAACTGGTACGTCGTCTCAAAGACACCGGTGCCGACGTGCGGGTAGTGCTTACTGCGGGCGGCGCCGAATTTATTACCGCGCTGACCTTTCAAGCCCTGTCCGGCAATCCCGTCCACAGCAAATTGCTCGACACCGGGACCGAGGCCGCCATGGGCCATATCGAACTGGCACGCTGGGCCGATGCCGTGATCGTCGCACCTGCCAGTGCCAACTTCATCGCCCGACTGGCGCAAGGCCGCGCCGACGACCTGCTCAGCGCCATTTGCCTCGCCACCCAATCCACCGTTGCGGTTGCGCCTGCCATGAATCAGCAAATGTGGGCCAACACTGCTACCCAGGAAAACCTGCATCAACTTCGCAAGCGAAAAATATTGCAATTCGGCCCCGGCGAAGGTAATCAGGCCTGCGGTGAAGTCGGCCCCGGCCGCATGCTGGAAGCCGAACAACTCGCGTCATTAACCGCCGATATTTTTGAAACCGGCTCACTGGCCGGGTGCACCGTACTCATCACTGCCGGCCCCACCCAAGAAGCCATCGACCCGGTGCGTTACCTCAGCAATCGCAGCTCCGGAAAAATGGGTTACGCCATCGCCCAGGCCGCCATCGAAGCCGGTGCAAAAGTGATTCTGATCAGCGGCCCAACTACACTTGCCACACCGCCACGGGTGCAACGCATTGACGTACGTAGCGCCCAACAAATGTTTGAAGCCGTAATGCAACACGCCACCAACAGCAATATATTTATCAGCACCGCTGCCGTTGCCGATTACCGGCCGGTAAAAATTGCTGAGCATAAAATCAAAAAGACCGAAGATACCCTCACTCTGAAACTACAACGCAATCCTGACATCCTCGCCAACGTTGCTGCACTTGAAGGTGGACCCTTCACTGTTGGCTTCGCCGCTGAAACAGAAAACCTTGAAAAGAATGCGCGGAAGAAACTGAAACAAAAAAAACTGGATATGATTGCCGCCAATCTGGTCGCAGAAAATGTTGCCTTTGAGAGTAATGAGAATGCATTGTTGATTATTACCCCAGATGGCAAACAACAATTGGCCACTGCATCAAAGTACCTACTTGGGCGACAGTTGATTGAATTAATCGCGAAACAAAAATCACCGTAAAACGACCCCTTAAATCACTTTGACTTTTGACCTTGACCCCTTCGATACCACCAAGCATCACCGTCTTCATTGGCTTACTAACAAGTCACTAATAATGAATACTACTCATGTTACTTAAATTCGCCGGTATGGCGACCGGGATTTTAAAAAGAAGCAGTATCCTTTTCAGGCGACTGGGTAGTAAGCAAAGATTTATTCGAAAAAAGCGCGCAGCTTGCTGCCAGAGCAAGGTAGGGTTCATTACCCTCACTCCAACCGACCAAGCTGACTAAACTACTGAATAACGCTAAACTTATAATCACCCAGACTTCACAAACCAAAGGCAATAAAATGAACCCAGCTGTCATTGATGCCCGCATTACCCCCGAAGGCCGATTGGATGTACTGTCTAAAATCGAAGTCGGCAAACTACTCGATTCCAGTCAGGGTGGCTTATACACCATCTTTCGCAATTGTTCGCTGGCGGTGTTGAATTGCGGTAACCAGATGGATGACGGCAAGCAATTACTAGAGCGCTACAAATCTTTCGATATTCGTGTGGTACAACAGGCACGCGGCATTAAGCTGGAGGTAAAAAATGCACCAGCCAATGCCTTTGTCGATGGCGAGATGATCAAGGGTATCAATGAACATCTATTTTCGGTGTTGCGAGATGTCATTTATGTCAACGACGAGATCAACAATAATCCAAAGTTTGATCTGAACACTTCCGATGGCATTACCAATGCGGTTTTTTGTATCCTGCGCAATACCAATATTCTGCGGCCCATGATCACGCCTAACCTGGTGGTATGCTGGGGTGGGCATTCCATCAAGCGCAAAGAGTACGATTACACCAAGGAGGTGGGCTACGAAATGGGGCTGCGTGGCCTGGATATCTGCACCGGCTGCGGGCCAGGCGCAATGAAGGGGCCAATGAAGGGCGCGACCATCGGCCATGCCAAGCAACGCATTAATAATGGCCAATATCTGGGGATTTCCGAACCGGGCATTATCGCCGCCGAATCACCCAACCCCATTGTCAATGAGCTCGTCATCATGCCCGACATTGAAAAACGCCTTGAGGCCTTTGTGCGCACCGGACATGGCATTGTGGTGTTTCCCGGCGGTGCGGGCACCATGGAAGAAATTCTTTATATTCTGGGTATTCTGTTACACCCTGATAATAAAAATATTCCCTTTCCGTTAATTTTTACCGGACCGCAAAGTGCGAAAGAATTTTTCAGCGATATTAATCAGTTTATTGCCGACACTTTGGGCATCGAAGCACAACAGCGTTACATGATCATCATTGATGACCCCGCCCATGTTGCCCGCGAAATGAAAGCGGGCATCGGCAAAGTACGCAATTTCCGTCGCGACAATAGTGATGCCTATTATTTCAATTGGCTACTGAAAATTGATCAGGAATTTCAACGGCCGTTTGAGCCTACCCACGAAAACATGCGTAATCTCAAACTTAAAAAAGCGCAACCGCACCATTCACTGGCGGCAAATCTACGCCGTGTTTTTTCAGGTATTGTGGCGGGCAACGTAAAAGACGAGGGTATTCGTGCCATTGAGAAACACGGACTGTTCGAGATACATGGGGATGCCAGCATCATGGAACCGGTGGACGCTTTACTGACAACCTTTGTTGAGCAACATCGCATGAAGTTACCCGGTAAAAAATATGTGCCATGTTATCGCATCGTCAAATAACGATTATTAAGCCGGGTTAATAGTAACGCAACCGATACCACATCAACCCGACCCATTCATGAAATACCTGCGCAGTGCGGTGCAAGGCCCCGGCATTCGGCAGCAACATTCGAAAACTCTTCGCTTGCCAGACGCTGCGCTGACTGCTGCTGTTAAAGGCCGTCGGCGCGGCGTGAACGATCAAACCAAATTGTTCAAACGACATCACACTGCGTTTCATGTGCATCGCATGGGTGACGAGATAAACCGATTCGATACCTTCCGCCTGTAATATTTCGGCGGAGTATTGGGCATTTTCAAACGTCGTGTGGCTTTGCGTTTCCGCCCAGCGCACCGGCAAGGCGAATTCGCTTTCGATGAGCTGTTTCATCATTTCGGCTTCAGACAAAATCTCTTCGTTACCCAGCCCGCCGCTGACCAACACCGGCAACAAGGTGCGTCGCGCCAACCACACGCCATAACGGATACGCTCCAGGGCCATGGCGTTGGGGGTGTCGCCGCCAAACTCCGGGGTATCGTAATGTCGGCCCGCACCTAAAATCACAATCGCTTGGGGCGCTTTTTTATCCTGCGCCATTGTCTGTAACGTCAATGCAGTTTCAGGCTCCAGCCAGGACATCAAGGTCGTCGCAACAATCGGCAAACTCGCAAGATACAACAATCCCAAGCCACTGGCCGACAGGTAAAGACCCAAACGCTGATGTTTGCGTATTAGTAGCAAGCCCAGCAGCGCAACAAAAATAAACCCGCCCGGAGGCAAAATAATTTGTTCCAGAAAAATCCCGATGCTGCGTTCCACGACTAGTGCGCCGTGTTGCCGTCGCTGACAGCATTTGCCAAACGGGCAAACTCGGCCAGGCTTAATGTCTCTGCACGACGCTTGGGATCAATATCCAACGCGTCCATTTGTTCGGCACTCAACATCGGTTTGAGGGTATTGCGCAGAGTCTTGCGTCGTTGCGAAAAAGCTTGCGTCACCAATGCCTCCAGCATTTGCAGATCATCAACGGCCACCGGCGCTTCCTTATACGGCACCAAGCGCACCACCGCCGAATTCACTTTGGGCTGCGGGGTAAAGGATTCCGGCGGCACCTCCATCAAGGATTCTACCCGGCAATGATATTGCATCATCACGCTCAGCCGACCATAGGATTTGTTGTTGGGTGCCGAGGCCAATCTGTCCACCACTTCTTTTTGTAACATGAAGTGCATGTCTTGAATCAGTTCGCGAATGCTCAATAAATGAAACATCAGCGGCGTGGAAATGTTGTACGGCAGATTGCCGACAATACGCAGAGGACGACCATCGGTGGCCAACGAAGCAAAATCAAACTTCAACGCATCGCTGGCGTGGATCTGTAGCTGCCCCTTCTGGCTACAATTTTCTGCCAGCTTAGGGATGATATCCCGATCTAGCTCAATGGCATCCATAGCCGTCACACAAGGCAATAACGATTCTGTCAACACTCCCAGGCCAGGGCCAATTTCTACCAGATGATCGTCCCGTTGCGGACTGATCACGGCGACAATACCCGCAACAATATAGGGATCCGTCAGAAAATTTTGACCAAAACGTTTACGCGCACGATGTTGGGTACTCGATTGACTCATGCTGCGGAGGTTCTTTGAACAGCCTGTTGTTGAGATTGCGTCACCATTTGATCAGCGACCTGCAGGGCATAAACCAGACTGTCACCTTTGGCCCGTCCACTGCCGGCCAAACTTAACGCGGTACCATGATCCACAGAAGTACGGATTAACGGCAGGCCCAGGGTAATATTCACGGCTTTGCCAAAACCCATGTGCTTAAGCACCGGCAAACCCTGGTCGTGATACATCGCCAGCACCGCATCGGCACGGGCCAGATTGGCGGGGGTAAACAAAGTGTCCGCCGATAGCGGCCCTTCGATGGTCGCCAGCTTCTTCAAACGATATTCATTCAACGCGGGTTCAATCACCTCAATCTCTTCACGTCCCAGGTGGCCATCTTCACCCGCGTGCGGATTCAGCCCGCAAACCAGAATGTGTGGCTGGACGATACCCAAACGGGTCTGTAATTCGCGACATAAAATCTCCAGCACGCCCGCCAAATGCTTGCGAGTAATCGCGGCAGGTACTGCCGACAGGGGCAGGTGGGTGGTCACCAGAGCCACTCGCAAACCTTCGGTGGCCAACATCATCACCGGCTGACCGCCCACCCGTTGCGCCAAATATTCAGTGTGGCCGGAAAAGACCATTCCGGCATCGTTGATGACACCCTTGTGCACTGGCCCGGTGACCAGCGCATCACAGATGCCGCGCGAACACAGGTCAATTGCGGCATCGAGAGTTTTCAAAACATACGCAGAATTCACCGGATTTAGCTGGCCAGCAATAACTGGCGCGGCAACATCAATGTTCAACACCTGTAAACGACCGGCACAGTGGGGCACCTTCACTAACCTTTCATCTTCTATAAACGGAATGATCTCCAGCGGTAACTGTAAACACCGCGCACGCTCCGCCAACAGACCAGCATCCGCAATGACGACAAGCTCAAAATCATGATCCTGTTGTGCCAGTTGCACACACAGGTCGGGACCTATCCCGGCCGCTTCACCCGGAGTGATGGCCAATCGCCGCACAGATTTATTCATAGACGTGACACTCATTAAATGCTGTTACAAACGATTTTCAACATAGGCTTCATCACGTAAACGACGAATCCAGGTTTGCATGGCAGGATCTGTTTTACGCGCACGAATCACCTCTTGGGCATTTTTGCGCTGCACCTTTTCGGTATTGTCATGACTGCGGCGCTCCATCACCTGTAATAGATGCCAACCAAACTGAGTACGCACCAGCTCGCTGAGTTCATTCACCGCCAACGCGTTCATGGCCTTGTCAAAGGCCGGTACCATTTCACCGGGGCCCACCCAACCCAACTCGCCGCCTTCAACACCGGAACCCGGATCATCGGAGTGGGCCTTGGCGAGAGTGGCAAAATCTTCACCGTTCAAAATACGTTCACGAATTTTAATCAGCCGTGTACGCACCTGCTCGTCGTCTTCCAATTCATCGGGACGAATCAGAATATGCCGCGTATGCGTCTGAGTAATCAAGTGCTTGGCTTCATTGATGCGTCGCTCCAGCAATTTAATAATATGAAAACCACTGGGGCTGCGCAGCGCATCACTGATGCCATTAACTTTCTGTTTAATCACCCAGTCGGCAAATAATGTTGGCAGCGCCGCAGCCCGACGCCAACCGAGATCGCCACCTTCCAATGCCTGTTGTCCGTCCGATAGTGCAACGGCGGTTTGATAAAAATCGGCATTGGCGCGCAGCTGCGATACGATTCCCTGTGCCTTGTCGCGCGCCGTCGATATTTGCTCCGCGTTCGGCGCTTCCGGTAGCGCCACCAGAATGTGGCCGAGACGATATTCTCTGTCTTCATCACCGCGCAATGCCTGGTTGCTGATAAAGGTATCTATTTCCTGTTGGGTGATGACGATACGATTACGTACCTGGCGTTGTTGCAAACGGTTGACGGTAATTTCATCGCGCATATTTTCGCGAAACGATTCATAGTCCAGGCCCTCGCTGGCCAGGGCATCACGAAACTCTGCAAGATTCAGGCGATTCTGTGCGGCAATATTTTCCAGGGTACGATTCAGAGTTTCATCATCAACACGAATACTGCCGCGCTTGGCCATTTGCAATTGAATGCGGCGCAGGATCAAGCGTTCCAATAGTTGTTTTCTCAATATCGCGTCTGCTGGCAAGCGCCCGTCTTGTTGAGCCAACTGTTTTTTGATGAGTTGCATCTCTTTGTCCAGTTCCAGGGCGGTGATCACCTCACTGTTGACCACAGCGACAATACGATCCAGAGGATCGTTCATCTTCAATGCGGCTGTGGCCACGGTCGCGGAAAACAGCGCCAGCATTGTCAGCAACGACACGGCCATGATCTGAATTTTATTTACTGCTTGCTTCATTGGAGACTCTCTCAGAATTTCATTTCATCTAAAAATAGTATGACTTACGCCACAAGTGCTTTTATCGGCCGCTACGCCATCACTCAGGGCGCTAGGATATCACGTGCCAGCAAATCCTCGACCTTGCGGCCGACACTGGTCAATCCTTTCAACTCCAACTGAAACCAGATGGAATCGCTCAGCCGTTCTTCACGGATATTCACCCGGTAGCGGCGTTTTACAACCCGTATCGACCAACAGCAACTTTGATACTCGATCCCGGCCAGCGATTCCAGGGTCACATGATCCCGCACCGAGCGCAGCACCCGACCCACCAGTTTCCAACGCGCAGACAGCGGCCACATGCCCGCGATGTCCACCTGTTTGCGAACCTCTCGCTCAAACCGATAACCCAGTCGCAGCACGCGACGTGCGCCTTTTTGGTAACGCCAATCCAGACTGCCGCGTTGCAGTACCTCGTCCTGATCATCCCATTGCAGGCTGACGCTGGTCGTCATCGCTGGCGTCCAGCGACTCTTTAGTGTCGCCAGCCAATCGGAGCGTGTCTCGGTCTCGACCAACCGCCCGGGCAAGGTGACTTCGCGATCTCGAAAGTAGTAGATACGACCGATGCCGGCGCTCAGCAGTTCCCGGCCCTGGGCATCCAGAAAGCGGGTACTCAGTGCCGCGCTCACTTGATTGGCATCAGCCACCCGATCCACGCCGTTAAATCGATTCTCGCGAAACAATTGATTGAAACTGAGCCGCGGCAGGCTACTGTCAAACACCCGCGACTGGCCCGCGGTATCGACGATCAAATCTGACTGCTGGCGTTTCGGCACGTATAAATAAAACAGCCGGGGCTCCAGTGTCTGGCGTTCGGCACGTCCCCCACCACTCAGTGTGCGCTCAAACACCAGGCCGCTATCGAGACTGAATAACGGCAGACTGCGCGAGGGATTGGCATCGGCACTCGCATCCACCTCGTGCAATGCATCTTGCAGGGCATATTGAGTGTGTCGCAGCGTCAGCTTGGGCAACAGGAAACCGGGCGCTCCTCGTAATGGCCAGGCCAGCTGGCTTTGCACATCGAGGCGGGTGCCGACCACGCCCTCGGCACGATCAAAACGCACCGCCTCGGCCGCCACCCCCAAACTCAGACCCGCCGGGCCCAGCCATTCGCGGCGGGAGACACGCAACTGCGGCAGGCGTTGATAAGGCCGAGACAGCACCGCCAGCGTTTCATCCAGGGTTTGGTAACCCTGCACCAACAAATTGGCCTGCCAATGCTCGCCACGGTACTCCAGCTCGCCACGACGCTCCAAATGCCGGACACTGCTGGTCGCCAGTCCTCTGCCAAAATCATTCAGATAATCTTTGTCCGAGGCAAAGCGGTAATCGACCCGGGTACGCCAGCCCGTGGCAGGGGTGCCGTTGTGTTTGAAGGTCAATGCACTGCGCTCACCTCCAAATACCGGGTCGTCTGCAAGATGAGCCACATCCAGTTGGCCGCGACTGCTTTCATTGAGATACCGAAATTCCCCTGCCAGCAACACCCCGCGTCGCGACATGATGCGCGGGGTAAGCGTGGCGTCGCGCTGCGGCGCCATATTCCAGTACCAGGGCAGGCTCAGCTCGGTGCCCGCCACCGAGGTTTCGCCAAACGAAGGCACCAGAAAACCCGTTTTGCGCCCCTCCAACGGAAAACTCAAATAGGGAAAATAAAACACCGGCACGTGCATGAAACTGATGCGCGCATGACGCGCGATGCCTTCATTGGCCGCGGTGTCCAACTCCAGACTACTCGCCCTCAGCACCCAGGCATTGTCACCTTCGTCGCAAGTGGTAAAACGGGCCGATTGCAAACGTGTGCGGTTGGCATCCAGCAATTCCAGATGCTCGGCCTCACCGCGAATGTGTTTGTCGGTAAGCCAAAAACGCGCCGGACTGAACACCCCTCTGTCGGTACCCAATTGCAGACGCGCCGATTCGCTGGTTAACAGACGCCCGGCATTTTCATAACGCACCTGGCCATCAACGTGTGCGGTGTCGGTTGTTTCATCGTAGTGCAGGCGCTCTGCCGAAAGCCGCTGGCGACCCCGTTTACCGATCACGTTCCCCTGCAATCGATACTGGCCAGATTCCAGCACGGCCTGATCGGCGCTGAAACTCCATTCCCCGTTGAACGTATTTTTATTCACGACACGACCCGTGCCAGCGTGGGTCGCCACCGGCACCCGACAATGTGACCACTCACTTTCCGCCGCCAGCAATAACGCCGGCATTGCTGTGAACCCTGCGCACACCAGCACGGCCAGCCACAGCAATCTGCCCACTGGCCTGTTAATCCCCTGTTGGTTGTTTACCGCCTGCATATCTGTGTTGTTATTGTCTGTTATTTACCGATGCAAAAACTGGAAAAAATTTCGCCCAACAGCTCATCGGCTGTCACCTCACCGGTGATCTCACCCAGCGCCTGTTGCGCTTGTCGCAACTCTTCCGCCAATAACTCTCCTGCGGCAAATTCCTGTAATTGGATTTGCCCCTGCTGCAAATGCGTTTGGGCCTGCGCCAGCGCATCCAAATGTCGGCGCCGCGCCATGAACTGACCTTCACCGCTGGCCTCATAACCGACGCAGGTCTTGAGGTGTTCGCGCAGAGCCGCAAGCCCCTCGCCGGACTGGGCCGACACTTTGAGTACCTCGACCTGTTCTTCGAATAACGCCACTGATAAATCCACCGATGCTACCGCCAGTAAATCCACCTTATTTTGCACCATAGTAATCGCCGGCCCGGCGGTCGCCAGGCGTGCCAACAGGGCCTGTTCCTGCGCGTCAAAATCCTGGGTCACATCATGCAGGAAAAGAATTCGGTCGGCAGCCTCGATCTCCGTCCAGGCGCGACGAATACCCTCCTGTTCGACCGCATCCTCGCTGTCGTGCAGACCGGCGGTGTCGATAATGTGCAGCGGCAGACCATCGATCTGAATCTGTTCGCGCAACACGTCGCGGGTGGTGCCAGGGATGTCGGTGACGATCGCCGTTTCTCGCCCGGACAGGGCATTCAACAAGGTGGATTTACCGGCATTGGGGCGACCGGCGATCACCACTGTCATGCCCTCGCGCAGCAAATTGCCCTGCTGGGCCGTCGCTTGGGTTTCGTTGAGGCGCGCCTGCACGGCATCAAGACGCGTTTGTACCTGACCGTCACCCAGAAAATCGATTTCTTCTTCGGGAAAATCAATAGCCGATTCGACGTACATGCGCAGCTCAGTGAGTGTCGCCACCAGCTCGTGCACCCGCTCGGAAAAGGCCCCTTGCAAAGAGCGCAGTGCCAGACGCGCGGCCTGGGCCGAGGCACAATCAATCAAATCCGCCACCGCCTCGGCCTGTGTCAGATCCATCTTGTCATTGAGAAAAGCCCGTTCGGAAAATTCACCAGGCCGCGCGACGCGGGCACCCAGTGACAGGCAGCGTTGTAACAGCAAATCCATCACCACCGGGCCGCCATGACCTTGCAATTCCAGCACGTCTTCGCCGGTAAAAGAATGGGGGGAGGGAAAATAGAGGGCCAGACCGGTGTCCAGTGGTTCACCGTTATCGGCGCGGAAGGGGAGGTATTCGGCCTGGCGAGGTGTCGGTAAATGCCCGACGATATGCTCCGCTATTCTTGCCACCAGCGGCCCGGAGATACGGATAATGCCGACCCCACCGCGGCCCGGCGGTGTGGCCAGGGCGGCGATGGTATCGCTGACTAAAACTAGCTCGCTGGTTTCCACTGTGTCCATGGTCGGCACCGTCCGCGTGTCACACCCCGTAGAAACCCCAGTGGTTTAACCGGTGATCCAATTTAGCGGGCCTGAGCCTCAATTTTACGGGTAATGTGCCATTGTTGTGCAATCGACAGGCAGTTATTCACCACCCAGTACAACACCAGCCCTGAAGGAAAGAAGGCGAAAAAGGCGGTGAAAATGATCGGCAAGGCCTGCATCACCTTTTGCTGCACAGGATCCAGCGGCGGCGGATTCAGCTTTTGCTGAATGAACATGCTGATACCCATCAACAGCGGCAATACGTAATAAGGGTCTTTGGCCGAAAGATCGGTCAGCCATAAAGCAAATGGAGCCTGACGCATTTCGACACTTTCCAGCAATACCCAGTACAGCGCGATAAACACTGGAATCTGCACCATGATCGGCAGACAACCACCCAATGGTTTGATCTTTTCCTTTTTGTAGATTTCCATCATCGCCTGGCTCATCTTTTGGCGATCATCCCCGTAGCGTTCTTTCAGCGCTTTCAATTTGGGCGAGAGTCGACGCATGTTGGCCATGCTTCTGTAACTGGCCGCGGACAGCGGGTAAAAAATCAGTTTGATGATCAGGGTCACGAAAATGATCGCCAGACCCCAGTTACCGACCACGCTGTGGATCTTTTCCATTACCCAAAACACCGGCTTGGCAAGAATGTCCAGAACGCCGTAATCGACGGTCAAGCGCAGATTCGGTTCAATCTGCTCCAAGCGACGTTGTTCCTTGGGGCCCGCATAAAACTGGGTACTAAAGTACGTGCTGCTACCCGGTGCCGCATTGCGTTCTTCACCAGACATGCCCAGCAGGTAACGACCATCCGCCAGCCCCTTGCTGTAAAAATGACTGGCAGCATCCTTTGCCGGTATCCAGGCACCGAGGAAATAATGTTGCAGCATGGCGATCCAACCACCCGTGTTGTAACTTTGCTCGGGTTTCCATTCCGCCATCTCATCAAATTCTACTTTTTCATACGGATCCCAGGTACTGGAAACCACACCACCGGTGTAGGTGTAAAGAAAGAAGGATTCACGTGCCATTTCAGTACGCTGGAACTGTTCATAACTGCGACCTTTCCAGATCTGCTGACTGGCATTTTGCACCTCAACATCTATGCCCACCAGATAACTGTCACGCTGGAAGGTGAAGGTTTTTATCACCGTAATACCGTCATCGCTGTTCCAGCGCAGAACCACCCTTAACTCATTCTGACCTTCCTCCAGCACATAGTCGGTTTGATCCGCACGAAAAATCGCGTGATGATCCGGCGCGCTGCCTTGCGTGGCAATCAAACCCGACTGCGCCACAAAATATTTCGGCATGCGATCATCCAGCAATTGAACGACAACATCAGGCGTATCCTGTTCCACCGGATACTGCAGCAAAGCAACACGGCTGATTTCACCACCCGCGGTACTGATTTCCAGCGCAAACACATCGGTCAGCACACTAATTTGTTGACCCTGAATAAATTGGTCGCCCGTGACTGCCGTCGACATTGACGACTCTGGCACCGATTTCTGTATTGATGGAATAGCTGCCGGTATATCTGCGGGCACAACAACCAAAGGTTCTATCACCATCCCGGGATCACTGATTTCAGCCACAACGGGTGCCGGTGGCTGATTTTCCGCTTGCCACGTCGTGTAGATCATCAGAATGACCAGCGAAAGGGCAATAAATAAAACGAGTCTTTGATTATCCATTATTTTTTAATGCGCACTTGTGAATAAATACAGGTGAAAATTTTAGGTTACTTGTTTCGAATTTTTTATTTTAAGCACGAACACATTTACTTGCCGTGATGCAGCGTGTTGCGTAAATCATCCTGTTCCGGCACAGGATCAACACCGCCTGGATGCCAAGGATGGCAACGCAAAATCCGACGTAATCCCAGCCAACCACCTTTAATAACACCGTAGCGTTGCAAAGCTGTTTGGGCATAACAGGAACAACTGGGGTAAAACCGGCAATGCGGTCCCATCAAAGGGCTCAACACAATTTGATAACCACGAATGATCAGAATCAGGATTTTACGCATCGTTTTGCAACTCTTCGCCAATGTGCCTCTAATGCCTTAGTCAGTTCCAAATTACTCGCCGTCAATGCGCCTTGCCGATTCATAACTACGATATCCAACCCTGCCAACAACGACTGATGTTGCCTAAAACTGTTGCGAATCAACCGCTTCACGCGATTACGGCCCACCGCCGTTTTGATGAAACGTTTACTGATCGCCAGACCGAGGCGGGCTCGACTCTGTTCATTACATTTTGCTAAAACCGTCAGCACATGATCCGAAGATCGGCATTCCGTGCCTTTGAAAACCAACTGGAAATCACCACTGCTTAACAGTCGTGCCCGACGTGGAAAACACTGGCCGACCGCCACAGATATTTTTTTACGCAAGTCCCGCACAAGATCGGAAACCGATTTTTTTACCACCTCAAGCCGTGGCTGTTCTGACATGGGTGATGCCATAGCACTGATTCCAGAGACCCATCATTCACTTCAAATCCACCCAATAAAATTGGCCTGGGTTTTCGGTCGGGTCTTTTCCTAGACATTAGATCCTAAAAATTAAGCCGTTAGGCGCTTGCGGCCTTTAGCGCGACGAGCACTAATGATTTTACGACCGGCTTTGGTGGCCATCCGGGCACGAAAACCATGGGTACGAGCACGACGCAAATTGCTGGGCTGAAAAGTTCTTTTCATTGCACTATCCGATTCTGAATTATTAATTGAAATAGCATCAAACGAGAGCCATAAAATGCGTCTCTGATACCCGTAAAAAGCGGCGCAGAGTACTTCGAAAAGCCCCATTCTGTCAAGTGATACCTATAAATCTCAAGAATATCCAAATATTTGTCCACCGGTGTGGATAACTTTTTCTGGCGAGAGTAGACTCGACAGCTTCTTGCCCATGCCCCAACGATCAAATTTTTGACCCGCTTTTCGCAACAAATGAGTGTCACTAATCATGCGCCAAGCACCACCTCGGTCATTATGGCACGGACAACGGCACAAATTTTTATAACCAATAAAAAGTAACGAGAAGCACCGCAATATCATTTTGGATCGAGCTGTTTCCGGAACACTGACCCGGAGAAATTCGTTCCTTGGGAGATCACACTTGAGTTCTTTTGCCGGCATCTGGCAACATTGCCTTACTCGCCTTGAAGATGAGCTGTCCAGCCAACAGTTTAATACCTGGATACGCCCGCTGCAGGTAATGGAAGACAACAATCAACTGCGCCTGTTAGCACCCAATCGTTTTGTGCTGGATTGGGTGAACACCCGTTTATTGGATCGTATCGAAGCAATCCTGCAAGAAATTGGCGATTCCAATACCCGCCATGATGTGGTCTTGGAAATTGGTGGCAGCTCACCAACGCCTAATAGAGTGAATCAACAACCGCCCGCAAATACCCCCCCCAGACGCAATAATAATCGTAATAGAAACAAAGGGGTTACCCACAGCAGTGGCCTCAACGCCAACGCCACATTTGACAATTTCATCGAAGGTAAATCCAATCAGCTGGCGCGAGCAGCCTCCTTCCAGATCGGTGAAAACCCGGGAGGTGCATACAATCCCTTATTTATTTATGGCGGAGTGGGTCTCGGTAAAACCCACTTAATGCATGCCATTGGTAACTTGATCGTCGAAAAGAACCCTGCTGCCAAAGTCGTTTATCTGCATTCTGAACGCTTTGTGCAAGACATGGTAAAAGCTTTGCAACACAATGCAATTGATGATTTTAAACGTTACTATCGTTCCGTGAATGCGCTACTCATCGATGATATACAGTTTTTTGCCGGAAAAGAGCGTTCACAAGAAGAATTCTTTCATACTTTCAATGCATTACTTGAAGGTCAGCAACAAATCATACTGACCTGTGACCGATATCCGAAAGAGGTTTCAGGACTCGAAGAACGTCTTAAATCCCGTTTTGGCTGGGGACTCACTGTTGCCATTGAGCCCCCGGAACTGGAAACCCGTGTTGCTATCTTAATAACCAAAGCGGCACAAATGAATGTGGAACTGCCACAGGAAGTCGCTTTTTTTATTGCCAAACGTATACGTTCCAATATACGTGAACTGGAGGGCGCATTACGCCGGGTAACCGCCAATGCAAAGTTCACCGGCCAACCGATTACCACAGAATTCGCAAAACTTGCCCTGAAAGACCTCATTGCCTTACAAGACAAATTAGTCACTATCGAAAATATTCAAAAAACGGTCGCAGAATATTTTAAAATCCGTGTCGCAGAGTTGTTGTCCAAAAAAAGAACCCGGTCCATTGCCCGCCCCCGGCAAATTGCCATGGCACTGGCGAAAGAATTGACAAACCACAGTCTGCCGGAAATAGGTGATGCGTTTGGAGGACGTGATCACACGACGGTGTTACACGCCTGTCGTAAAATCGCGGATTTAAAAATGAGTGAACCCCGTATCATGGAGGATTATTCCAATATTATGCGGACATTATCCAGCTAAAAACAATATTAACAATTTTATTAAATGCTCTTTTTATTGACGTTAAACAAGTACGGTAAAACCTTGGGGCAATTTGTGGATAACTGGCTAAAACGATAGACTCACTAAATAATACACAATTTATCCACAGGTTTTACTCCGGAAATACAAACATTTTCAAGAGGGTTTCATATCAATTAAGTTATTGATATTTAAATAAAAAATAGACTTATCCACAGATGTGGGTAACCCTAATAATAGTAATAATAAGTTATTTTAAATAATATAAATATATAAATGGGATAAGGTACCTATGAAATTTTCCATTCAAAGAGAAGTTTTACTTAAACCCTTACAAACCATTGTGGGTGTTGTTGAACGTCGACAAACATTACCCGTTCTGTCCAATATTCTGGTTGTGGTGAGTACTGAAAAACTATCGATGACGGCAACCGATCTTGAAGTTGAAATGATCGCCACATTACCTTTGAATGATGCAGAACCGGGTGATATCACGATTCCTGCGCGAAAGATTTTGGATATTTGTCGAGCTTTACCCGAAGGAGCTAATATATCGATTACTCTCGATACTGAAAAACAACGAGTCACCGTGCGTTCTGGTAAAAGTCGTTTTAATTTAACCACCTTACCCATCACTGATTTTCCCAGCGTTGATGAAATTACCAGTCAATTTGAATTTTCTTTACCCCAAAAAATATTAAAACGTTTGATTGAAAAAACCAGTTTTGCCATGGCTCAGCAAGATGTTCGTTATTATTTAAATGGATTATTATTGGAAATTTCAACCGGTACTGTACGTGCTGTTGCCACTGATGGTCATCGATTAGCCTTGTCTTCGTACGATTGTGATGTAAACCCATCTGATACTTTACAAATTATTGTCCCTCGCAAAGGTGTGGGAGAACTTGTTAAATTATTAGAAGACAGTGATGAACCCGTAAAAATACAAGTGAGCAATAATCACATCAAGATAGAATTAAACGATTTTGTTTTCACGTCAAAATTGATTGATGGACGTTTCCCGGATTATGAGCGGGTAATCCCTAAAAATTCTGATAAACATGTTTTAGCAGACAAAGAAAATTTACGTCATGCTTTGTTAAGAACATCGATATTATCCAATGAAAAATACAGAGGAATTCGTATTCGATTATCGAATAATTTGATTCAAGCCCAGGCAAATAATCCTGAAATGGAAGAAGCGGAAGAAGAAATAGAAGTAATCTATACCGGTAGTGATTTGGAAATTGGGTTTAATGTCAGTTATTTCCTAGATGCCTTAGCCGCTGTCGTTGAAGATAATGTGAGTATTGAATTAGGTGATGCGAATAGCAGTTGTGTCATTCGTCCTCAGGAAGACCCGAGTTGCACTTATGTCATTATGCCGATGCGACTCTAGCCTGTGTATTTGTAACTACGATTTTATATAGTGATAAATTTTTAATTCAATGCATTTTCCTATTTTATTTAATAGCGGTAAATAATTTCAATTCGGCCGATGGCCATTCAAAAGCTAGAAATTCACAATCTTCGAAACCTGACTAACATTGTTATTCAGCCGCAGCTGGGCCTTAATTTTATCTTTGGCCCTAATGGCAGTGGTAAAACGAGTCTTTTAGAAGGCATTCACTGCCTGGGCCGTGGTAAATCTTTTCGTACCCATAAAACGAATCTTCTGATTAATGACGAGTGTTCATCGTTTACGGTGGTTGGCAATATTCACCAAAAAGGCAGGAATATCACTATCGGCATGCAGCGTAAGGCGGGTCACAGCTATATTCGCTTGGGCGGCCAAATGGTCTCACGTGCCAGTGAACTCTCTGAGGTACTTCCCATTGCCGTCTTGGATACGGGCCTACATCGGTTAATTGAACAAGGCCCGGAGTATCGTCGGCGGTTTCTGGATTGGGGGGTGTTTCACGTGAAACATGGCTTCAGTACTATCTGGAATATCTTTCGACGCTCACTAGCGCAACGTAATGCCGCACTTCGGGCAGGTTGGTCCCGCTCTTCGATAGCACACTGGGATCATGCATTGATCAACTCAGCGATGGGTTTAGATCAGGCCCGAAGAGAATACTTGACGGAACTTATTGGATTTGTGAAAACTGGATTAAAAGATTTTCCTGAAATTGCGGAGATCGAGATTCATTATCAGCAAGGCTGGCGTCAGGGAAGTGATTATGCGAGCTATTTACAGGGCCAGTATGCATCGGATCGGGATAGAGGGTTTACTCAATTTGGGCCTCATCGTGCGGATTTACGTATTCGTATCTCAGGTCAGGATGCCCGTGATTTCTTATCACACGGCCAACAAAAAGTACTTGTTGCTAATTTGATTCTGGCTCAGTGTCGACAAATCAGCACTCAGGATACATCAGCCGTCATATTGGTTGACGATCTGCCTGCTGAGCTGGACGTTAATACCCGTGCGACTTTGTTAAAGACCTTGCGGGATACACAAGCGCAAGTTTTTATCACCGCTACGGATTCATCATTTTTTGAATTGAATAACGTCAATCATGAACTGTTTCACGTGGAACATGGACAGATATTATCCTGATTATTAGTCATGTGGAGCGATCCAAATATCCCTTAAATGTTGTGGCCTGAGAGGGTAGCTGGGGACACCTTCATTCGTGAAAAATGGTACACTGGCAGCTTCTGATTACGAGGCACGGCAATGGCGAGCGATGACATCTACGATTCTTCTAAAATCAAGGTTTTAAAAGGTCTAGACGCAGTACGTAAGCGTCCGGGTATGTATATTGGTGATACCGATGATGGTACCGGTTTGCATCATATGGTGTTTGAGACAGTCGATAATTCTATTGACGAAGCTCTGGCTGGCCACTGTACAGAAATCAACGTCACGATTCATGATGATGGCTCTTTATCGGTTACAGATAACGGTCGTGGTATCCCCGTTGATATACACGAAGAAGAAGGGCGTTCTGCGGCCGAGGTTATCATGACGGTGTTGCATGCCGGCGGTAAGTTTGATGATGATTCCTACAAGATTTCTGGTGGTTTGCATGGCGTGGGTGTTTCTGTGGTCAATGCCTTGTCAGAAACGTTGAAAATGACGATCTGGCGTAACGGTGAAACCAATTTTCAGGAATACTATCACGGTGATCCGGTGAAACCGATGACGGTGATTGGTAAAACAGAGCGCACGGGCACACTAATTCGCTTTTTACCCAGTCGTAAGACTTTCAGCGATATCGAATTTCATTATGATATTCTGGCTAAACGCTTGCGTGAATTGTCTTTTCTCAATTCTGGGGTTCATATCGTGCTCATGGATGAACGCAACGATAAGCAGGATGTGTTCGAGTACAAGGGGGGCATCAGTGCCTTTGTGAGCCATCTCAATCGTAACAAAACCCCACTGCACGCCAGTGTGTTCGATTTTGTCACGGAAAAAGACGGTGTTATTGTGGAAGTGGCTATGCAATGGAATGACTCTTATCAGGAAAATATCTTTTGTTTTACCAACAATATTCCCCAGCGTGATGGCGGTACTCATCTGGCGGGTTTCCGTGGTGCGTTGACTCGTACCTTGAACCAATATATTGAGTCGATGGGCGCTGCGAAAAAAGCCAAAATAACGATGACAGGTGATGATGCTCGTGAAGGCCTTACGGCGGTATTGTCTGTAAAGGTGCCAGATCCCAAGTTTTCGTCACAGACCAAAGATAAACTGGTGTCTTCGGAAGTGAAAGGTATCGTGGAATCCGCGGTGGCGGAAAAATGCCAGGAATTTCTGCTGGAAAATCCTGTCGATGCCAAGGCTATTGTCAGTAAAATTGTCGATGCCGCTCGCGCCCGTGAAGCGGCGCGTAAAGCACGCGAAATGACACGCCGTAAGGGTGCGCTGGATATCGCCGGGTTGCCGGGAAAACTGGCGGATTGCCAGGAAAAAGATCCGGCCTTATCTGAATTGTTCCTGGTGGAAGGAGACTCCGCCGGTGGTTCGGCCAAGCAGGGCCGTGATCGTCGTACTCAGGCGATTTTGCCGTTGAAGGGTAAAATCCTCAATGTGGAAAAGGCCCGCTTCGATAAAATGCTGTCGTCTGTCGAGGTGGGTACCCTGATTACTGCGTTAGGCTGCGGTATCGGTCGGGAAGAATTTGACGCCGATAAGCTGCGTTATCACCGCATTATTATCATGACGGATGCCGATGTGGATGGTTCACACATCCGTACCTTACTACTAACTTTTTTCTATCGGCAAATGCCGGAGTTGATTGAGCGCGGCCATATTTATATTGCTCAACCTCCGCTGTACAAGGTGAAAAAGGGTAAACAGGAACGCTACGTAAAAGATGACACGGAACTCAATGATTATCTTTTGCAGTCAGCACTGGATAATGCAGGGTTACATGTTAGCGCTGACAGCCCGGCTATCGCGGGTGTGACGCTGGAAACCCTGGCGAAGCAATATTTGGCTGTAAAAGCGACTATTGATCGTTTATCCCGGCGATATCACAGTGAATTGTTGGAAAAAACGGTTTTCATGCCGGTGTTTCCTGCTGAAGCCAAGTCTGACAAGGCGTTGGCAGAGACGTGGTTTGCGGACTTGATCAAACGTCTCAATGCTGATGACACCAGCGCCGTGAAATATGAGGTGGCGTTGGAAGATGATGTTGAACAGGGCGGTTGGCTAGCGCGGATTAATGCTATTAACCACAACGTGGGTCATGAACGCGTCATGGCCAGCGATTTTTTTGCCTCCAGTGAATATCAGAACATGGTGAATCTTGGCGAACAATTGGTCGATTTGCTGGCCGAAGGCGCTTATGTGCAACGTGGTGAACGGCGTGAAAATGTGGCCAGTTTTAAACAGGCGCTGGATTGGTTGATGCACGAAGCACGTCGGGGCCAACACATTCAGCGTTACAAAGGCCTGGGTGAAATGAATCCGGAACAATTGTGGGAAACCACGCTCGATGTCACGGCGCGTCGTTTATTGCAGGTGCGTATCGAAGATGCCGTGGCAGCTGATGACGTATTTACCACGTTGATGGGGGATCAGGTTGAGCCTCGTCGTGAATTTATCGAGACCAATGCCTTGCAGGTGGCCAATCTGGATGTATGAAAATGGCAGGGGAAGATTGAACCTGGCTAGGTGAATATTTGAAAGTGAGCATTCACTTCTCTGTAAAATAGTGCAGCAATTCTGTGCTCAGGGCAGGTATAAAAAAGGCGTCAACCCTCAAGTGGTTGCCGCCTTTTTTGATGTTGCTTTTATCAGGCAGAAGCGGCTTGCTAGGCTTCTTCGTGGTAACGAATCACCCGCTTTACTTCATTTTTGGAACCCAGGATCACCGGTACGCGCTGGTGTAAGCCGCTGGGCTGGATTTCCATGATGCGTTCACGGCCTGTCGAGCAGAGGCCACCCGCTTGTTCGACAATGAAACCCATGGGGTTGGCTTCGTACATCAGGCGCAATTTGCCGGGCTTGCTGGGGTCACGAGTATCTTTGGGGTACATGAAAATGCCGCCGCGAGTGAGGATACGGTACACCTCGGCCACCATGGAGGCTACCCAACGCATATTGAAATCCTTGTCGCCTTCACCGCTAGTGCCGGCGATACACTCATCAATGTAGCGTTTCATGGGCTCTTCCCAATGACGCTGGTTGGACATGTTGATGGCGAATTCCGCAGTGTCTTCCGGGATCGTCATGTTGGGGTGGGTCAGAATGAATTCACCGACATTGTGGTCAAGGGTGAAACCATTAACGCCATTACCGGTGGTCAGCACCAACATGGTGGAAGGGCCGTACAGGGTAAAACCGCCACAGACCTGTTCCGTGCCGGGTTGTAGAAAGTCTTCCGCCTTGGCATCGACCACGCCTTCAGGGCAGCGCAGAATGGAAAAGATGCTGCCCACGGACAGATTGATGTCGATATTCGACGAGCCATCAAGCGGATCAAAAGTCAGTAAGTACTTACCTTTTGGGTATTGGGAAGGAATCGGATAAACGTCATCCATTTCCTCGGAGGCCATGGCCGCCAGATGACCGCCCCACTGATTGGCTTCCAGAAAGATGTCATTAGAGAGAATGTCGAGTTTTTTCTGGGTTTCGCCTTGAATGTTCTCGGTACCGGCAGAGCCAAGCACACCGCCGACCAGATCACCTTGGCGCACACAGTTGGCAATGGCCTTGCAGGCCGTAACCACATCGTTGAGCAGAGCAGTAAAGTCGCCGGAAGCAGAAGGCAGGTTACGCTGCTCTTCGATAATAAATTGGGTAAATGTTTCACCAGTATGCATTGTTTATGTCCTAGTTTTGTCTGAAATTCGTTGATTTTTGTCAGCTAGAGTTTGTGAGTCAGAATGTACCGCCACGAGAGTTGCGTGTGGCAGACGGTGATTAACACATAGCGCCACTATCTACCGGGCACTTTATCTGGATTAAGTATCTACAGATGTTGTGGAATGTCGCTCACAAGCGGCCGGAAAAGCCGACAATTGTAGCATATTCCACATTTTGATTTAAATTGAGTTATAGCGTGAGAGTAAGCCCCGCTGAGCCTGCCCGGTTTAATGGTTGCCTGCTTCCAGCCTAGCCCGTAGCATGTGCGTCATTATCGGTAATGATTTCCGAAAAACCCCTAAACAAGAGCGATTGAAATGACACAAACGGTACGCATCGCCACACGAAAAAGCCCCCTTGCCCTTTGGCAGGCGTATTTTGTGCGGGATTCTTTGTTGGCCATCAATCCTGGATTGACGGTAGAGCTGGTAAAAATGGTCACTCAGGGTGACAAGATTCTTGATACCCCACTGGCCAAAGTGGGTGGAAAAGGCTTGTTTGTCAAAGAGTTAGAGCAGGGAATGTTGCGCGGTGATGCCGATATTGCGGTGCATTCGATGAAAGATGTGCCAGTGGACTTTCCCGAAGGCCTACATCTTGCGGTGATTTGCGAGCGCGAAGACCCCCGTGATGCTTTTGTGTCCAATAGCTACAACAGTATTGAGGATCTACCCCAGGGCGCCAAGGTCGGCACGTCGAGTTTGCGTCGTACTTGTCAGCTTCTTGCTTGGCGACCGGATTTGAACATTGTAGATTTGCGCGGCAACGTTAATACTCGCCTGCGGAAACTGGACGACGGCGAATATGATGCCATTATTTTGGCTTGCGCCGGACTCAAACGCCTGGAGTTTGAAGACCGCATTCGCACTCATCTGGATCCTGGCTTCAGTCTGCCCGCCATCGGTCAGGGTGCGGTGGGCATTGAGTGTCGCGTAGATGATCCTTTCATCAATAATTTGATTGCCCCATTGAATCATACGCAGACGGCCATTCGGGTACGTGCTGAGCGGGCTATGAATCATCGCTTGGAAGGCGGTTGTCAGGTGCCGATCGGCGGTTATGCGGAGCTGGATGGCGACACCCTGTTGTTGCGGGGTCTGGTGGGTCGGCCTGACGGTAGTGAAATGGTGCGTGGTGAAATTGCCGGTCAAGCTGAAGAGGCTGAATTCTTGGGCATTACCCTGGCCGATGATTTATTGTCACGCGGGGCGCGTGAAATATTGCAGGAAGTCTATGCTGGCATGGACGCTGATAAGGACGACGAGTCGAATGCCTGATCTGGCGGGTGTCACGGTGGTGGTAACACGACCGGCACACCAGGCAGATGAATTATGTCACGCCATTGAGCAACTTAATGGCGTGGCGGTACGGTTTCCGGTGATTGAAATTTTTCCTCCGACGGATATCGCTGCACTAAAAACACAACTTCAAAATCTTGAACAATTTCAACTGGCCATCTTCATCAGTGCCAATGCTGTTTCAATGACAGTGGATCTGCTGAATTCCCATCAGCCTTGGCCGTCGAACGTGGACATTGCCGCCGTTGGATTGGCCACCCAGAAAGCGCTTATTGCTGACGGCTTGCATGTGACTCACCGGGCTCCCAAACCCTTTAACAGTGAAGCACTTTTATCATTGGCCAGGTTGCAAACACTGAGCGGCCAGCGTGTAATGATCTTCCGCGGCAAGGGTGGCCGAGAGCTGCTGGCAGATACCCTGCGTGATCGTGGCGCAAACGTAGAATATGCCGAATGTTACCAGCGTAAAATAGCGACGACGGATGTAAGTCACTTGTACCAGTTATGGGATGAAGGTGGTTCAATGCCAATTGTGGTGACCAGTAACGAAGGGATTAAAAACCTTCAGGCAATGGTCGATGATGAACACCAGGCCGCACTTTTATCATCACCCTTGATCGTGGTGAGTCGGCGTGTTGGGGCGATGGCAAAGACATTGGGTTTTCGTCAAAAACCTTGGGTAGCTGAGGCCGCAAGTCATGATGCCATTCTGGATGCCATCAAAAAATGGGCACATGCATGAGTAAAAAAATATCACAAGGTTCTACGCAAGGGCCGGAGAAAAAAAGTGTAGTGGTTGATAACAGTAGCAGTGATCGTGTTGATAAAGTAACCGACAAAAATACCAAAGCTATTAAGACCATTGCCCAGAAAAATTCAAACACAGATGTTAAAGCCTCAAAGACACTTGATAAATCTGCGGCCGCTAAAAAAGAAAAACCGTCAAAGCATCAATCAACGGAAACACCACCGCTAAAACAGCGTTCTTATATCGCGGCTCTAGCCATTGTCATTGCGCTCAGTGGTGCCGGATTGGCAGCGTATGATTTTTGGTTAGTTAAAGACCAAAAATCAATCAATGAACAGATAACCAAAAATCAAAATGATTTTCAGAAAGATATTCAAGCCTTGCAACAACAGTTATTGGCAGCGAACAGCGCACTGTCCAATGAGACGCGAGCCCGTGAAAGTGCCCAGGCGGAACATCAGGCGCTCAGTATCGCGATGCAAAATATTTCTGCCAAACTGGGCCGCAGCACCGTGGCGTGGCGCATGGCAGAAGTGGAATATTTATTGACGGTAGCGAATCATCGTTTGACTTTGGCGCAGGATAGCGAAACGGCTATCGCTATTTTTGAGACCGCCGATCAGCGTATTAAAGCCATTGGTGATACCGCGTTGTTGAAAGTACGCAAACAGATTTCTGATGAATTAACGGCCTTGCGTGCGCTGCCGGCAGTGGATATTTCCGGGTTGGCGTTACGGGTGGGGAGTTTGGTTGATGGCGTAGAACAACTGCCATTGATGGATAAAAAGCGCATTGCCGTGGTTCTGCAAAAAGACAGTGAGCGTAAATTGACAGACTGGCAAGCCCTGCCCATGGCTGTGTGGACAGATATTAAAAGTTTGGTACAGGTACGACGCCAGCAGCAACCCACGGAGCCGTTATTGCCCCCGGAGCAGGCCTGGTATCTGCTGCAGAACCTGAAGTTAAAACTGGAACAAGCCCGTCTGGCGGTATTGCGGCGTGACACCGATTTATTCCAGCAGCACTTAACGGAAGCCACTCGCTGGATAGAACATTATTTTGAGCGCGAATCGTCGGCAGTGCAAGCTGCGCAGAGCAGTATAACCGTGATGTCAAAGATTGAGCTTCAATCACCGTTTCCCGACGTCAGTGCTTCTTTACGTTTGTTACGGGAGGTGATGAACGAACGGCAATCTGATGTTGTGGCTAATGCCGATAAAAAGGAAACATCAACACCATGAGATGGTTGCTGATTAGCTTGGTGACATTATTTGTTGCGGTGATTGTTGCGCTGTTGGTCATGGAAGATCCGGGTTATGTGCTGATTGCCGTCGGGCCCTGGACCGTAGAAACAAGCTTGGTACTGGCGGTGGTCATTGTGTTATTGAGTTTCGCAATTCTCTACTACAGCCTCCGTATCAGTTTTCGAGTGTTGGCGGTACCGGGCGGTGTTCGTCGCTGGCGTAAACAACGGCGAGAACACAAAGCAATTAAATCATTGACCCAGGGACTCATTGATTTAGCGGAAGGCCGCTGGCAAGCGGCAGAAAAAGAAGTGTTGAAATATACACACGATGGAAAATCTAAACGTGGCTTGTTACAAAATGAAGCCTTGTTACTGAATTATCTTGCAGCAGCGCGTGCGGCTCAGGCACAGGGAGCCTATCAGCGTAGAGATGACTATCTCAAGTTAGCACATGAAAACCATCCATCGGCAGATATCGCAGTGGGACTGACTCAAGCAGAATTACAGCTCACCCAAAATCAGTTGGAACAGGCGCTGGCAACATTGCGTCATTTGCATCAATTGGCTCCCAAACATGCTCAAGTGTTAAAAGTGCTGGCGGTCTTGTACCAAAAATTGGCAGACTGGGAACATCTGTTGGATATAATTCCACTGTTGCGTAAACGCAAGGCGATGAAACCGAAAGCCATTGATGAGTTATTGCAACAATCACATTTGGCGTTATTGCACGCGGCGCAATTGAGTGACGATCTTTCACATGTGTGGACGCGTATCCCGGTTTCCCTTCAGGAAAAAGAAACGTTTTTGTTGGTGTATGTTGAACGTTTACTGGATGCGGGTGAAAGTGATCTGGCTGAGCCTTTGTTGCGTCATGCCCTGGGTCGACAGTTTAGTGAATCGTTGTTAATGCTGTATGGGAAAATAGAAAGTGCTGACCCGGCTCGCCAATTAAGTTTGGTGGAAACATTGTTGGTCGATCATCAGCAGGATGCCGTGGCATTATTGACCGCAGGTCGATTAAGTTTGCGCACCAAACTTTGGGGTAAGGCGCGCAGTTATCTTGAAGCCAGCGTCAATGCACAGGCCAGTGCCGAGGCCTACAATGAACTGGGTAATTTGCTGGAGCGCATGGGTGAAAGTTCAGCCGCAGCGGAATGTTTTCGGGAGGGTTTGCGTCTGGTCTCGGGTTGTGAGCAAACAACGCCGATCAGCATGGAGTTGTCGGGAAATCCGGCCATCGCCCTGTCGAATCAGGCGATTTTGGAATCAAGGCTGGCAGCTCCAAAGGCCGTGATGCATGAGCGGCAATCCGAGAACACTGCTGCGGTCAGTGTTTCGTCAAAAAAGAGTGCAGCCGAGAGCGGATAAATGGCCGACCGATTTCCGGTGGTTTTTACGTTACCGCTTTACTTGGCTTTTTATTGTTACCGTGCGCTAGTAAAAACTATGCAATTTCATTGCAAGCCTGTGCGCAGCACAGTGCCGTTATAGTTTTTGACTTTCGCACGTGGCTAGACAATGTGGGGTTTGACGATTTTAATCGTCAACACATTGGCTGTGCAAACCTATGGAATTTATTCCATAGTAGTTAAGTTAGCTTTAGGCGCTTGAAACTCAAAGGCATCTGAAAAATAACGGTGTTCCGTCAGGCCGTGTTTTTTAAAGGCATCATGCCCGGCATGTACCATCACCGGCGGGCCACTGGCGTAAACATCAAAATCGGCCAGGCCATCGGGGAAGTCCGCAATCACCGCATCGTGTACGTAACCTGTCCGCACATCTTTTGACGCATCATCATCGGGTTGGGAAAACACCGGCACAAAATGGAAATGCGGTAGGTGCTTGGCCCACTTGAGCGGTAGTGCATCCAGATAGAGATCTTTTTCTGCGCGCACGCCCCAATAAAGGTGCATGGGTTGGTTCAGCCCTTCGGCCAAGGCGTGCTCGATAATGCCTTTAATGGGCGCAAAGCCAGTGCCTCCGGCCATAAAGATCAGTGGCCGATTGGCCTCTTCGCGCAGGAAAAAACTGCCGTGCGGGCCTTCGATGCGCAGGATATCTTTTTCGTGCAATTCATCCATCACGTAGCCGGTGAAATCACCGCCATCGACGTGGCGAATGTGCAGCTCGATGAGGGCATCGTCATGGGGGGCATTGGCGATAGAAAAACTTCGCTTGCGGCCGTCCGGCAGCAGGATGTCGATGTATTGCCCGGCACGAAATTGTATCCGTTCAGTCACCGGCAGTTTGAGGTACAGCCGAATCACGTCGTGGGAGAGGAATTCTTTTTTGTGAACCTTGGACGGCATAATTTTGATGGCCAGATCTTCCGCCTCACCGATTTCCTTTATTTCGACAACCAGTTCCGAAGTGGGACGCGCCTGACAAAACAGCGCCAGGCCTTGCTCGACGTCCTCTTCGCTCAGGGCCGGGGGGCGTTCCGTGCCATAATCCACGTTGCCATCGAGCAGTTTGCCTTTGCAGGCACCGCAGCCGCCACCGCGACAACCGTAGGGAAAGGCATAACCGTGGCGCAGCGCCGCGTCCAAAACAGACTCGTCGGAATCAACGTCAAAACGGTGGCCGCTGGGCTCAATACGAACTGTAAAACTCATGAAAATCTCGAAATACTGTCAAAGGCCAGCGATTATGCGGGAAAGGCGAGGCATAAACCACTGATGAAATCTATGCTTATTATTGGCTGCGGCGATATTGGTGAGCGTGTCGTCAGGCTATGTCAGGAGAAGAAAGTGCGGGTAGCGGGCCTGGTGCGCAGCGACGCCAGTGTCGCTCGATTACGGGCGGCAGGCATCGAGCCCGTGCAGGTAGATCTTGCCTGCGTGACAAAGTTGGATGCTTTGCCGAGCGCAGCAGCCACGCTACTGTATTTGGCGCCGCCACCCAGCGAGGGTGAAACCGATCCCCTGATTCGTCAATTTCTGGCAGCGATCGCAACAGATGCGCTGCCGGAAAAACTGGTGCTACTGAGTACCACTGCGGTTTACGGTGATTGTCAGGGTGAGTGGATTAGCGAAACGCATTCCGTTAATCCACAAACGGCGCGCGGGCGGCGTCGGCTGGATGCCGAACAGGCGGTTCGTGACTGGTCGACAAAGACCGGCGTGCCAATGGTCATTTTGCGTGTCGGTGGAATCTACGGCCCTGGCCGTCTGCCCATTGCGCGTATCGAAAAAGGTCTGCCGATTTTAAAAGAGGCGGAATCGCCGTTTACCAATCGCATTCATCAGGATGACCTTGCGCAAATTTGTATCGCCGCCGCCGAGCGTGGCAAAGCTGGCGAGGTGTACAACGTATCCGACGGGCAGCCTTCAACCATGTCACGTTACTTTAAAGATATTGCGCAGGCGCATGGGTTGCCGATGCCACCGGAGGTGAGTTTGGAAGAAGCACAAAAAGTGATGAGTGCGGGGATGCTGTCGTATCTTTCCGAGTCACGGCGATTGGACAATCGGAAAATGGTAAAGGCGTTGAGGGTGGTGTTGGAGTATCCTGATTTGGGGGCTGGGCTGGATGTCGGATGATCTGCCCTGAGGGTGCTTTTGGCCCCTTAAAAAAATGAACATGCCGCTTTTGCCAAGAAAATAATAATAAAATAATCAGCTGCGGAATTTCCTCAGAGTTATTGTTGGGGTTCGTTCCTTTTATGCCCTTTGGGTACACCCCAACCTACGAGCTGATTAAATCCCCATTGATGGCGAACCTTAACCCCCGACGAATGAAAGAGGGGACGGCCACGCAGTCAGCGTGCGTTGCCCTGGATATTGGCACAGAGCCGCCCTTGATTGATTTTTGACTGCCCTTAGGTCATTTTTTAGTCACCTTGAGCCATTTCTTAGCGCCCTTAGGTCATTTTTTAGTCACCTTGAGCCATTTCTTAGCGCCCTTAGGTCATTTTTTAGTCACCTTGAGCCATTTCTTAGTGCCCTTAGATCATTTTTTAGTGACCTGGAACGATTTCTTAATGCCCCTGGATCATTTTCTAACCACACAGAATGATTTCCGGGTGTCCCTGAATCATTTCCGAGCTGCGTAGAGTGACCCGTGGGGCATAAAGGCACGTATTTCGATGCCCACGCGACCCAACAACACAACGTTACCTATGCTTGAGGCGGTGCCTTATCCTGTCATTTGATTATCTGTCGGGAAGGGAGGAATGCACTTGCTTGGGAGGATTTTTCGCGTGGGCACGAAAAACGCGCCGTTATGCCCCGCGGGTACACCCTACTCGCTGTCGTATTTTCCCGCCCAATATTCTGCGTAAACCAACAACCTGATTTCGCATGACAAAATACAACTTTGGCAAGTGGTTGATTGTCTTGTGGGTTTGATGGAATATTTACCGGGGCCGGTAATAAACGGCGAATAATTCACACTATCTAAGGGCGGGGTTCTACCCCACTTTGGGGTAGATTAACTGTTAGAAGCAAAATATAAATATGAAGGAGTAACAGAAATGAAAATCAAGGTATTGGTATTTATTGCATCATTTTTAGTCATAAATGTTTCGGTTGCGGGATACAACAATAATATAGTAGGTGAAGTATCTGAAGTTTTGGTATATACAAATGGTCAAGTCACATTTCGTCTGGCTAATCAGCCTACTTCACACCCAGGGTGCAATCCGGCTTATTTTGCAATAGACAACACTTTGTCAGAAGCTGCAATTAGTAGATTAATGTCAAGGTTACTAAGCGCTCATGCCACCAAAGTTCCAATTAACATAGGTTATGATGATGCAGGTGATTGTGCCAATACATATATTCGAGTGCACAGGGTGGGCTAGCTTCTAACAAGGTGCTTCAACCGGACATTATTCCGCGGTGCTCGTTTGTGCAAAATCGCACAAGCCTCTCATCGCTGCATAATGCCGGTTAAGCACGACGTTAGGCGAGGTAAGATTCAGCAGTTTTGACAATCTCCGGAAATTCTCGGAGAATCTTATTATCAGCAGTAATAAGAGGAACATCCAGATATTGTGCTAAGGCAATAAACTCACAATCATATGCGGAGCACTGGCTGCTATTGACGAGCTGCATAATGTGGGCGGATGAAATATCGTATTCATGATCGGTCAGTAATTGTTCTGCTTGCTGAATGATCAGTAAAATTTCGTCCAAATTTAATAAAGTCTTTCGTAAATATTGGGCTAAGACATTTCTGAACTCACTACGCCATAATATGGGCGCAACCCAATTAGAATCGAAAGATAATAAATCTTCACTTTGTTGAGAGCGATCACCCGAAATATACAAGTAAGAAATAATGTTGGTGTCCACAACAATCATGGGCGACCTTCATTTTTATAATCATTTAGTTCCTGGTCTGTAAGATTATGCTGTGCCGTTTTGGCCCTTAGTTTTTTGGCTATGTCAATATGCTCGGAAACATTGATTTTATGTGTTCCAAGTGTGCGCTCTACACAGTAGAGGATTTCGCTGTTCAAACTTCTGTGGTGAACATTGGCCGCAACTTTTAATTGTGCGTAGAGGGAATCCGGTATATTTTTCAGGGTAATCGCAGGCATTAGAAATCTCGAAATAGACCAATATGGTATTATTATGGTATAAACATTGGCCTATTTCAAGAAAAATCGCCTAACCAGGTGTTCCAGCTGACGTTTGACCGCGCCCTTCCTTCGCTGCCGCTCCGGTCGGTTGCCGTCAAACGCAGCTGAACACAACGTTATGTGTCAGGGAACATTAAGAATCAATTCTTCCCTGAGCGTCCGCATTTCCTCTTTAAGTGTTTCGAGTTCATAGCGAAACTCATCAAACGAGGAGCTAATACCCCGCACGGTACGTTCCAAACTATCCACATCGCTACTAATCTGCTGGAGTTCATAAGATTTAGCAGATTGGCTAAGCTGGTTTTTAATATCTCTAACATCGCTTTCAAGTCTTCCTATTTCAGTCCAAGGTGCCTGCATAATATTTTCTCTATTTAAGTTAATTAAATTAAAATCACATAACAAAGCGCTCAAATCGACCGCGAAAAGCGCGGCGCTTTAGCTTAGACGTTAGGCGCTGCAACACGTTGCTATCGGAGATATGATCATGAAAGATCTGATCGAATTTATTGAGCTTATATTTAAAATAATTACAAGTAATCCAGTATTTTATGTTCCTATATCTATCGGTATTCTGTATACGATTGGTGTTGAGTTAGGAATAATTACTGATGAAATGAGGCAGTATACTGTTAATCCACCACCTATAAATCGGTAGGCATGGTTATACATGACAAGGATATTTACATGAACGTTGAATTATTTGCGTATCCCGAGGGAAAAACTGATTACCAAATTACAAACGAAGATGGAGAGAAAACAACAATAAGACTTGAAAAGTGGGTGGCGGATGTGTTGCAGCTTGAGTTCGATGACGTGCATGAAAAAATTCAGCTTGCTTATTCGAGAGTAGTTGACGAAAAGCCTGAACTCTCGAGAAGACATAAAGGAAATTATGTAAGACAAATGGCAGAACATACTGCTAACAAATACCAAGATACTAAAAGAAAAGTATTGGGCTGGAATGACCACGACATTATTTCTTCTTTGTAACCATGCGCCTAACAAAAAGCTCAAGCCGACGCGCAAAAAGCGCGCTCGGCTTAGCTTGGCGTTAGGCTTAGTAAAAATCAGGAGGTTAATTACGTGAATTCAATTCGCTAGTGCAACAGGTGGGTTGATTCCGAAAAATACCT
>CAYNYJ010000025.1:0-43792 GCA_964401355.1 uncultured Ectothiorhodospiraceae bacterium
GCACAAAACAACTCTTTACAGCATGACAAGTATTTGTTAACGGGACAGCAGTGAAGTGGTTTTTGCATTGGACGATTGTAGCATGCAGTTTATTTGACAATGTTTACTGCAAGCAACGTTTATTGCAACGTTTGCTAATGGCTTCTCATTCCAGACCGTCACTATTGCCTGTTGACACGAGGCCAGCGAATGAGTGACCCTGTATTTCGTTTTTAATTTATATAATAAATTTTTGTCGTATTAAACCTATGAAAATCATAACCGCGATGGGCCCACGTTGTGGCACCTCATTTGTCATGCAGCAATGCATTAGGGCCCAATTGCCCGTGAATGGTGTCGCATTCATTAATGAAAAATTAACGCCACAATCGGGTAACCCTGAGGGCTATTATGAAATGCAGGGTGATCCGCAAACAGGTCAGATACAAAAGGTCTGGCCTGTACAACTCAAAGAGATTAATCCGCAGCAGATTAGCGCGCTGTTAGTGCTTGATCGGCGCGATAAAAAAGCCTTGTTTGCCTCCATGCAGCGACAGGCAAAACGCGAAAACCTGGCTTATCCGGTTGAACAAGCCTATAAGAAAATTAGCCAGACACTCAAAGACTATCTGCAAAAGACCGGCATCGACTACAAGCTAGTCTACACCGAAGACCTGAATAATGAGCTTGATGCGATACTGGCATATTTGTCCGATTAATCCTGCCTATTGTTCAAACATCGTTTTAAAAACACCGGCATTTCGTTTACTGACGGTTAGCCACCGTTTGCTTTAAGCACGATGAGAGAACGAGCTTACTCCATTCAAAGCCACCACACTCTGCACATCTGTATCAATGCGTTGCTTTATCCCCCCAAATCTCTTTCAACCTTTGATCACGGCCGCAGCGCCAACGATAAAGCTTGTAACGAACAGGATTACTTTTATAAAAATTCTGATGATAGCTTTCATCACCTTTAATGGGATAAAAAATCGAGGCATCCAGAATAGGGGTAATCACTTTTTGACTGGAAAATTGCTTAATTACTTCCTGTCGTGAGCGTTCTGCCAGCGCTCTCTCAGCTTCATTCGCAACAAAAATGGCGCTTAAATAACTGTGCCCTTTGTCGCAAAATTGTCCTCGACTATCAAAGGGATCAATGTTCACCCAAAAATAATCCAGCAATTCCTGGTAACTGACTATTTCAGGGTCATAAGTAATTTCAACAGCTTCATAATGGCCTTTGTGATTACCATTGTACGTCGGATTTTTGAGCGTTCCTCCGGTGAAGCCAGAAATCACTTCCGACACGCCTTTCAGCTTTTCGAAATCGGATTCCATGCACCAGAAACAGCCTCCGGCAAGCACTGTTTTATCCGCAGCCACATTTGAAATACCCGCTAACAACCCCGCCACTAATAAAAATATCTGTGTCTTTTTCATCACTACATCCTTTAGTCAACAACGTTTAAAACCCGGATTCTAAACCCGGTTTCGGCCCCTCCCCTAAAAACCAAAAAGGCTCCGAAACGGAGCCTTAATTAAACAACACAAATCTTCACAAAGTCTTAACTTTCTTCAAAATTTCCATATTGCATCAACCGCTCATAACGATTATCGAGCAATTTATCCAATGACATACTTTCCAGCATTTCCAGATTTTCACTCAGGGCATTTTTGAGATTCAGTGCGATCGCATCCACATCTCTATGCGCCCCCCCCAGAGGCTCGCTAACAATCTGATCAATCAACCCCAACTCTTTCAGTCGCCCGGAAGTGATACCCATGGCCACCGCTGCGTCCGCCGCCTTATCAGCACTCTTCCATAAAATGGTTGAGCAGCCTTCCGGTGAAATCACCGCGTAGGTGCCGTATTGCAACATCAACACGCGGTCACCCACCCCAATAGCGAGCGCCCCCCCGGAACCCCCTTCACCAATAATGGTGCAGATGATCGGAGTTTTGAGCTGCGACATCACAAACAGGTTGCGGGCGATAGCCTCGGATTGGCCACGCTCTTCAGCATCGATACCGGGGTATGCTCCGGGGGTGTCGATGAAGGTGAAGATCGGCATTTTAAAACTCTCGGCCATTTCCATCAGGCGCAGCGCCTTGCGGTAACCTTCAGGCCGTGGCATGGCGAAGTTTCGTTTCAGCTTTTCCGTGGTATCGCGACCCTTTTGCTGACCAATAACCATCACCGGTTTGCCATCGAGCCGCGCAACACCGCCGACCAGGGCCTGATCGTCCGCGTAAGCACGATCACCGTGTAATTCCTGAAAATCAGTAAAAATGCGTTCGATATAATCCAGAGTGTAAGGGCGCAGGGGATGTCGCGACATTTGCGATACCTGCCACGGGTCTAGTTTAGAAAATATCGATTCGGTGAGCTCTTTACTTTTGCCTTGTAAGCGAGAAATCTCATCAGAGATATTAATCTCGGCATCGGAACCAACGTAGCGTAGCTCTTCGATCTTCGCCTCAAGTTCAGCGATAGGTTGTTCAAATTCGAGAAAGTTTAAATTCATAATAATTCAGCGTAAAGATAAAAGGGGAAAGATGAAAGTGGCTAATATTCTACCCTTTTCTCTTTTATCTTTCCTCTTTTCTCTGTCCTTCTAATATTCCACCCGCACCTGACCCCGCCCCACCAGTTCGTCCAACCGTCGCATCAGTTCGTCCGTGGGCCGCACGCGCCACTCGGCACCTAACTGAATTTGTACAGAGGCGCCATCTTGCTGGTAGTCCACACGCACCGGGCAGTGACCTTCACGATAGGGGCCGAGCACCTCGCTCAATCCACGAATAAAACCGTTACCGGCCTTTTTCTGATCCACCTTCAATACCAGTTGCCGGGCAAAGGCCTCGCGGGCATGGTCGATGTCGTAAATCTTGTTGGCACTCATTTTCAAGCCACCGGTGTAATCGTCCACGCTCACCTCGCCCTCCACCACCAGCAGGCGGTCTTTGGCGATGAGGTCACGATACTGATTGTAGGCCTCGGAAAACACCGCCAGTTCCAGGCGGCCGGTACGATCATCCAGGGTGATGAAAGCAATACGATCCCCACGTTTGGTGTTCATGGTGCGTATTGCCACCACCAAACCGGCCACGGTGATACGTTGCTCGCTCTTGGGATTGAGGTTGGCAATGCGCACAGAGACAAACTGCTCAATCTCGTGCTCGTAACGGTCGATGGGGTGACCCGTGAGGTACAGCCCCAGGGTTTCTTTTTCGCCGGTGAGGCGGATTTCATCGTCCCAGTCCTTGGCCACGATAAACTGCCCCGTGGCTTCCTCGGCCATCGGCTCCGCCACGCCGAACATGTCGTTCTGGCCGCTGGCGAGATTTTTGTGATGCTGGTCGGCACGCTGTACGGCGGACTCTAAGGTCGCCATCAACGTTGCCCGATTCGCCCCCAACTCCATCGTTTCACGATGCGGACCCAAGTCATCCATGGCACCACAGCGAATCAAGCCTTCCAGGGTGCGTTTATTGGCCTTTTTCAGGTCGATGCGCTGGCAGAAATCGAACAGGTCTTTAAACGGCCCATCCTGTTTACGACTCTCAATAATACCTTCGATGGCCCCCTCGCCCACGCCCTTGACGGCACCCAGGCCGTAAAAAATACCGCCGTCATCGCGCACCGTAAATTTATACTGGCAGGCGTTGACGTTGGGCGATATGACGTCCAGATTCATCTCCCGCGCATCTTCGATGAGGACCACCACCTTGTCGGTGTTGTCCATGTCCGCCGACATCACCGCCGCCATGAAGGCCGCCGGATAATGCGTTTTAAGCCAGGCGGTTTGATACGACACCAACGCATAGGCCGCCGAGTGGGATTTATTGAAACCGTAACCGGCAAACTTCTCCATCAGATCAAAAATGTACGTCGCAGTCTTTTCCTCGACGCCGCGCGCCAGCGCGCCACTGGTAAACAACTCGCGCTGCTTGGCCATTTCCTCGGGCTTCTTTTTACCCATGGCACGCCGCAGCATATCGGCGCCGCCCAGCGTGTAACCGGCCAGCACCTGGGCGATCTGCATCACCTGTTCCTGATACAGAATGACGCCGTAGGTGGGTTCGAGAATGGATTTGATGTCCGGGTGCGGGTACTGCGCGGCCTTCTTGCCATGTTTGACGTTGATGAAATCGTCCACCATGCCCGAGCCCAGCGGGCCGGGACGGAACAGCGCCACCAGAGCGATAATTTCCTCGAAGGCATCCGGCTGCAGACGCTTGATGAGGTCCTTCATGCCGCGCGATTCCAGCTGGAACACGGCGGTGGT
Organism: uncultured Ectothiorhodospiraceae bacterium; assembly: GCA_964401355.1. Lineage (GTDB taxonomy): Bacteria > Pseudomonadota > Gammaproteobacteria > SZUA-152 > SZUA-152 > SZUA-152. Next base: position 4,272 of record CAYNYJ010000025.1, read on the forward strand.
ATTGCAGGCCTTGAGCAACGTGTAAGTGGGCGCATCGTCCAGCGGGATAGTTTCGATATCCGGGCGGGCGGCGTTGCCCTGCCCGCTTTTCTCACCACGGTTCGTCGCGAGGGCGTCGAGGCGCCGTCCTGGCGAGACGCACGGACCGGAAGTCGCCGCTACGTCAAGCCGGCTGGAGGAAGTACGTCCCCCCAGGGCGAGTGACTCGGCATCCGCAGTAGAAGAATGGTGAGAAATGCGGGCTTGTTTTTCGATGTTGTCCAGCGCCCAGTCAATGATGGTCAGGGTACGCAGCCCCAGGAAATCGAACTTGACCAGGCCCACCGCCTCGACGTCGTCCTTGTCGAACTGGCTGACCACGTTCGCGCCGCCCTCTTCGCAGTACAGCGGGCAGAAGTCAGTGAGTTTGGTGGGCGCGATCACCACCCCCCCCGCGTGCTTGCCGGCGTTACGCTTGAGGCCTTCCAGCGACTTGGCCATGTCGATAAGCGAGGCGACATCCTCATCCTGCTCGTAAAGCTCGCGCAGGGACTCTTCCTGCTCCATGGCTTGGTCGAGGCTGATGCCCACCTCGAAGGGGATCATCTTGGAGATACGATCCACGAAGCCGTAAGGATGACCAAACACCCGGCCCACGTCGCGCACCACCGCCTTGGCGGCCATAGAACCGTAGGTGATGATCTGCGAAACCTTTTCGCGGCCGTATTTACGTGCCACATAATCGATCACCCGGTCGCGGCCTTCCATACAGAAATCCACGTCGAAATCGGGCATCGAGACCCGTTCGGGGTTGAGAAATCGTTCGAACAGCAAATCGTATTCCAATGGATCGAGGTCGGTGATGGTGAGCACGTAGGCCACCAGCGAACCGGCACCGGAACCACGCCCCGGGCCCACCGGAATACTGTTGTTTTTCGCCCATTGGATAAAGTCGGCGACGATCAGGAAGTAACCGGGGAAACCCATCTCGATGATGACGCCCAGCTCTCGTTCCAGCCGCGCATCATAGGGTTTGCGAATCTCGGCAAAGTCCGCGGCATTGCGGTCGAACAGCTTGTCGAGCCGTGCCTCCAGACCCTTTTGCGATTCCTGACGGAAATATTCCGCCTCGGTGAGGCCATCAGGGATGGGAAAATCCGGCAGGAAGTTTTTGCCCAGGGTCAGCTCAACCGTGCAGCGCTTGGCGATCTCGACGGTGTTTTCCAGCGCCTCAGGGATGTCGCTGAACAGCTCGGCCATTTCTTCGGGTGAGCGCAGGTATTGCTGTTCGGTGTAATTTTTGGGCCGACGAGGATCGTCCAACGTACGGCCATCGTGAATGCAGACCCGCGCCTCGTGGGCCTCGAAATCCTCGGATTTGATAAAACGCACATCGTTAGTCGCCACCACCGGCAAGTCTGCCGCTTGCGCCAAGGCCACTGCGGCATGCAGGTAGTCCTCTTCTTCGGGACGTCCCGTGCGTTGCAGTTCCAGATAATAACGATCGGGAAACAACCGTTGCCAACGCGCGAGGCAGGCCTGCACTCGCTCCTCATCCCCGGCCAACAGGGCGCGCCCCACGTCTCCCTCACGCCCGCCGGAGAGCGCAATCAGGCCCGCGCTGTGGCCTTCCAGCCAATCGGCATTGAGAATGGGGATGCCCCGGTGCTGGCCTTCGGCATAGCTGCGGGAGACCAGTTCGGTGAGATGGCGATAGCCCTGGTTGGTCTGGCAGAGCAGTGTCAGCCGCGACGGCTGCGCGGCATCCTCGCCATTGGCCAGCCACACATCCACACCGATAATGGGTTTGATGCCCTGCGCCATGGCGGCCCGGTAAAATTTGACCATCGCAAACAGGTTGCTCTGATCCGTCACCGCCACCGCTGGCATGCCCTTTTCGGCCACCGCCTTGGTCAGCGACTTGATGCGGACCACCCCATCCACCAATGAATATTCGGTGTGCAAGCGGAGGTGGATGAAGCTGAAACTCATCAGCTGATTCTCCGGTGTCGTCGCCCAAGTTTCAAGACTTGACAAGCATAACCGGCAGCAAGATTTTCACTCTGCGGCACAAAAATCCAACCGGCAGACCATCGATCACTTTTCAACGACATTGCACCGCAACCAAAGCCCCATTCAGCCACGAAAATACAGAAAAATGTCAATAAAAATACTCAACTATCAAATGCACCTACCGATAATCCTAGAACACAGGAACTCTTTCTATTCCCATAAATCCGTAAAAAAGTATGCGCCGCCCTCACCTTCACCCGCTGTCCTATATTCCTTGGTTTATGACAGGGCTGGTGCTGTAGTTCGTCGCATACTCTGATGAAAGCCGCCCAGGAAGAGGCTCTACGTATACAATCTGCTTGCCTGAAGTGTCGGAGTCTGACACCCTCGAACTCAATAATGTCGTGTAAGATTTATTAATAAATGACCGGACGATATCGATAAGCCAGTATTGCCCGCCAAACGTTGAACCGTCCACACATCCGCATCACAAGAGATTCGCTATCCCGCTTTCTGAATAACTCAGTTCTTCCTGCAAAATTGTTTTCAATTCAATACCCAGTGACCCCGGCTCCAGAATTTCAGTTATCAATATCGGCAATCCTGTCTTTTCCCACACGCTACTTGAGAGATTGATCAAGCGACGTGGTAAATAGGGTTTACCCTCGGCACTCATCGTCAGCAGCACAATGGGTTTGATACGGTGATCCGCGTCGGTAGCCACCACCAGCCCCACCTCCTGTGTATTCAGCCGCACCACACTGCCGATAGGATAGATACCCAAACACTTGATAAATTTTTCCAGTAACGCGACATCAAAATTCCCGGCAGCCCACTTAAACAGATTTTCCAGTGCCAAGGCTGGCGCCACACCGTCGTGATAACAGCGATCCGAGGTAATCGCATCGTACACGTCGACGATACTGGCAATGCGAGTGAGTAATGGAATGTCGTCTTCAGACATGCCATTGGGATAGCCCCCACCATCCAAACGTTCATGGTGATGAAGGACAATGTGCAAGCTCTCCATTGCCAGTTCATTATCATTCACCAGCATTGCATGACCCATTGACGGGTGCTGCATCATAATGCCAAATTCGTGCTTGGTGAGGCTTCCCGGTTTATTCAGAATTTCATCCGGGATCTGCATCTTACCAATATCATGCAACAAGGCACCTATGCCTAATTTATGCAGTTGATCGTCATCCAGCTCCAGGGTACCGCCAAAGGTTAAGGCCAGAATACAAACATTGATACAGTGCGTCGCGGTATATTCATCCCGGGAACGAAGGTGGGTCAGCCACACCAGGGCATCAGGATTGGTGATCACTTCATCGGCGAGCTGGGTGACAAGCTCACGTGCTTTAGCCGTGTCCACACCCTTGCCCAGGCGACTATCTTCAAGCATGGTATCAATCCAGCCCCGTGCATCCTTGTACACACTGAAAGAGTCAACCAATGCCTGACGAAACTCATCTTCAAAAAATAAAGCCGTTTTCAGTCGCTTACCCGATATATTCTTCCTAGCGACCACATGATGATCCACAGGAAGATTGTCGGTTAATCCCGGCTGTGACAACTCCACATCAATAAACACATATTCACAAAACTCAGAAAGTTCGCTGATTTCACTCGCATTTTTCAAAGAGAATCCCTGAAAAAGAAAAGGCGTATCGATCCAGGGGCGATCCAGTTCCGTCACATACATGCCGATTTTCAGCTCGGTTGTATAAACTTGTATTTTTTTTTGCATGAGAATCCTTCCCCAGTCTTCCAGCCTGTCCACCACTGCAACGACAAAAAACCCGTAGACTTGAGCACTAAATATTACCCAAAGTGGGAAGATACCGTGTCGGCCCTGGCGCAGCCCATCACTTCGGTGGTCAAAGGTCTATTCGATAAGTGTCAAGCAACTTCTCCGGCCCATCAATCATGGCACCCAAATCATTTAACAGGCCATCTCGCAAACTGTACACCCAACCATGCACGGTTAATGACTGCCCTCGTTGCCATACGTTTTACACTATCGGGGTGTAACAGACGATTTTTTCCCATTGCCCGCTTCCAACAAACGGCGCACCGGAGCAAAAGAACGTCGATGAATCGGCGTCACCCCCAGCTCCTGTAACGCCGCTATATGTGCCTTGGTGGGATAACCCTTGTGACCCGCCAAGCCATAACCGGGATATTGGGCATCCATAACCACCATCTCCCGATCCCGGGTCACCTTGGCAATAATCGATGCGGCACTGATCACTGGCACCGTACCATCACCTTTGATAATTGCTTCAGCGCTACAGGGTAAATCGGGACAACGATTGCCATCCACCAACACATGATTGGGAGAGATATCCAAACTGGCTACTGCGCGCTGCATCGCCAGCATCGTCGCCTGCAAAATATTCAGTTCATCAATCTCTTCCACCTCAGCACGACCAATGGCCCAAGCCCTGGCCTTCACCTTAATTTCGTCAAACAAAGCTTCCCGGCGTTTTTGGCTTAATACCTTGGAATCTGCAAGACCGGCAATGGGGCGTTCAGGGTCGAGAATAACGGCGGCCGTCACCACCGGCCCTGCCAACGGGCCACGCCCGACTTCATCAACACCGGCGACGTGGTGTGCCTCTGCTGAAAATAATAATCCCATTTGTTCGCTCATTTTTTCACTCTGTAAGACGGATTCACTTCCCGTTTATTTTCTGCTTGTCAGAATCATAGAAATCATTCCTCACCGCTTACTCGTCCCACCAATGCCAACACCGCGTTCGCCGCTTGCTGGCTGGCATCTTGTCGCAGAGTTTGATGAATTTCGTGAAAGCGTTGATTGACCTGTTCATTCAGTGCAGTGTTTTCAAAATAGCTCAGCACCGCTTGCCCCAATTGCTCCGGCGTTGCCTCATGTTGAATGAATTCAGGCACCAGGGTTTCGTTAGCCAACAAATTGGGCAATGAAAAATTATCAACCTTCACCATGCGTTTGGCCAACCAATAGGTCAAGGGAGCCAGTTTGTAAGCCACCACCATCGGGCATTTTAATAACATCGCCTCCAGCGCAGCGGTGCCGGATGCCAGCAATACCACATCGGCGGCGGCCATCACCTCACGTGACTGCCCATCCACCAGGGTCATCGCTGGCGCATCCGAGATCTGCGCCAGGGCCTGTTCAAACTGGGTACGCCGGGCGTCATTGGCCAGGGGCACGACCACCTCCAGATGGGGGTGTTTCACCCGCAACCAGCGCACAGTTTCAATAAACGTCGATGCCAGATACTGTAATTCGTTGCTGCGACTCCCCGGCAACAGCGCCAGGATTTTATGATCCGCAGGGAGACCGAGTAATTTTCGTGCGGCCGCTTGATCCACACTCAGCGGAATCGTGTCGGCCAACGGATGCCCCACAAACTCCACTGGCAACTGATGCTGCAGATAGAATTTTTCTTCGAAAGGAAACAGGGTCAACATCAAATCCGTTGACTGCGCGATCTTTTTCACCCGGCCTTGACGCCACGCCCAAACGGAGGGGCTTACATAGTGAACGGTTTTGATGCCCGCCTGGCGAAGCTGCCTCTCCAGACCCAGGGTGAAATCAGGAGCATCGATGCCGATAAAAACATCGGGTGGAGTTTCTCGGAAATGTTTAGACAGTTGGCGACGAATACCCAACAACTCACGATAACGACCCAACACCTCAACAATGCCCATCACCGACAGACGATCCATGGGGAAAAGACTGTGGGCACCGGCGGCAATCATCTGCGGACCGGCAATGCCTTCGAATACAGCATCGGGGTGACGCTGCCGGATGGCACTGATCAGCCCCGCACCCAACAAATCCCCTGAGGCCTCGCCGGCGACGACACCGACGCGCAGCGGATCATTTTTCACTAACGCACAATCCCGCGGCGGACACCTTTCAGGAAATCGAGCCATTGCTGTATTTCTTCACAGGACTCTGCATTGACTTCAATCTGCTGTGTGGCTTGTTCTAAAGTCAGGTTCGATCGATAAATGGTCTTGTAGGCCAGGCGCAGTTCTTTCAGTGCCGCACTGGAAAAACCGCGCCGTTTAAGCCCTTCGGTATTGAGACCGTGGGGTTTGGCCATATGGCCGGAGACCATCAGGAACGGCAGCACGTCTTTTGATATCACGCTGTTCATCGCAGTGAAACAATGTGCGCCCAGTTGGCAGAATTGATGCACCAAAGTAAAACCACCGAGAATGACGTGATCTTCAATGGTCACGTGTCCGGCCAGGGTAACGCTGTTGGCGAAGATGGTGTGATTGCCGATCTGGCAATCGTGGGCGATATGCACCGTCGCCATAATCCAGTTATCGTCACCGATACGAGTAACGCCGGTATCCTGCACCGTACCGCGACTTATCGTGCAATATTCGCGAATCACGTTACGATCTCCGATCTCCAGCCGCGTCGGTTCGCCCGCGTATTTTTTATCTTGCGGATCGCCACCAATGGCAGCGAAAGAATAAATTTTGTTGTCGCGGCCAATCCGCGTAGGACCATCAATGACAACATGCGAGCCGATAGTCGTGCCTTCGGCAATCTCCACATTGGCGCCAATAACAGAAAAAGGCCCAACGCTGACGCCGTCAGCAATACAGGCTGTGGGATCGATGATGGCTTGAGGATGAATCAAGAATTTGCTACCTCTGAACGTAAAGTGAATACTCTTTTTACCTGTATCCTTTTACACGTATTCCTTACACACGCAATAGTCACCAAAGAAGAGTACAAGCAAAAATGTGAACCCATTCACATTCTTTTTTAGCATCGAATTTATCACCATACTTTTCCGCCAACAAAACCCGATTCCTTGGCTACTGTTAAATATTTTTTAAGCACTGCGCTCCGCACACATCAGTTCCGCAGAACACACTACGTTACCATCCACTTTTGCAACACCGTCAAACTTCCAAACACCCCGTTTGGTTTTAATGATGTCGACTTCCAGCACCAGCTGATCACCAGGAATGACCGGGCGTTTAAAACGTGCTTTATCAATGCCAACAAGATAATACAGTGAGTCTTTATCTGGCACCTTGCCGCTAGTACGAAAGGCAAGAATACCCGTCGCTTGCGCTAGCGCTTCCAGGATAAGCACACCCGGCATGACCGCCCGATCCGGAAAATGGCCGGTAAAATACGGCTCATTAAATGTCACATTTTTATAACCAACCAGCCGCTCTCCAAGCTTGCATTCCGTGACCCGGTCAATCAATAAAAATGGGTAACGGTGGGGTAAATGTTCCAGAATGTCGTAGATATCCAGCGTACTCAACGATGTATCCAATGGCTCACTCATTATTTTTTGTTTCATCCAAATGATTGTTAGCGTGCAAACGTTTTTCCAACTTTTTCAGGCGACGCGCCATATCGTCCAACTGCTTTAAACGCACAAAGTTACGATGCCACTGCGCATTCTGTTCCAATGGTGTACCGGATGAATAAACACCGGCCTCAGAAATAGACTGGCTAACGTGAGACATCCCTGTGATGGTGACATTATCCGCGATCTCAATGTGACCGACAATGCCCACACAACCACCAATTGCGCAATATTGGCCAATATGCGTACTCCCGGCTACCGCAGTGCAAGCGGCAATCGCCGTATGATCACCCACCTGCACGTTATGGCCGATCTGAATGAGATTATCGAGTTTTACACCATTACCAATGACAGTGTCATCCATGGCGCCACGATCGATGGTAGTATTTGCACCCACTTCAACATCATCACCTAAGACCACATTACCCACTTGCGGTACTTTTACCCACTGCTCCTCATTCTTGGCCAAACCAAAACCGTCAGCACCGATCACCACACCAGGATGCAAAATCACACGACGACCTAACCGTGAACCGTGACACACGGTGACATTTGCCCGCAAAGTGGTGTCATCGGCAATCACAACATTTTTGCCAATAACACAGCCCGGCCCAATACGGCATCCAGCAGCCACCACCACACCCGCTTCGATCACACATTGCGCCGCAATGGATGCTGTTTCATGAATCTGGCTAGTCGGATCAAGCGTGACACTGGAATGGATACCGGTAGGTTCAGCATCATCAGCATATAACCAGGCCGTCACATGAGCAAAGGCCACATGCGGGTTACTCACAATAATGGCATGCACGGGAACCTGGCCAGCTTCAGTCTCAGTGACGAAAACTGCAGAAGCCGTAGTATCTTTCAAAAACTTTTTATAACGCGGATCAGCAAGAAAAGTAATGTCGCCCTGGACGGCGTTTACGAACGTGGCAACAGACGAAACCTCACAGCGTTCATCGCCTTCAAGACGTGCCAGCATTCCTTGCGCATTAAGCTTATCGACGATGACCTTCAGGGTTAACACGAGGTCACACTTTTACTTTTTATTCGGCTGTTTAAATTCCTGTTTCAAACGAGTGATGACTTTATCCGTAATATCGACATTATCACTCGCATAAACTACGCCATCCGTTACGACAAGATCATACTTTTCTTTCTTTGAAATATCCGTAATGACTTCAAAAACGCGACGACGCAATTTATCAAACGCCTCATTACGGCGAATATTCAAGTCTTCTCGGAATTCTTCTTGCGAACGTTTCAAGTCACGTTTCTGCGAAATAATATCGCGTTCCAATTTACGACGCTCAGATTCACTCATGATGGCTCCATCACGCGTGAGTTTTTCTTCCAGTTTGCGCACTGCCTTTTGGGATTTGACCAAGGCCTTATCACGGGGCGAGAATTCTTTCTCAAGTCGTTGACGCGCATCCTCGGCTTGCGGCGCCTTCTCTAAAACTTCTGCAGCGTTGACGAAACCAATTTTCGGTTCAGCCGCAGCCACATGGGTGACCGCAGCCATCAAAGCTACCCCTAAAATTACCGCCGCCAAACGGCTAGTCCACATTTTCATGCTGATTCCCACGTTTTGTTATACACGCCCGCTGTGCAGGTTCATTGCGTCAATTTGATAGAATGCCATGCTCCCAAGCGCATCATGACATAAATCGCAAGCTGATTCGCCCATGATGCCATGAATTTCAACCCGACCCAATGGCCCTTCATTTCGGTCAGAAAGGTGCGCCAATGGAAAACTGGAATATCTCCCGTACGTCACTGGCCTTACTGTTAATCGCCCAGCCCCAGTTAAAGGTCAACGCACCCACAGGCGTCAACCAAATCGCCGACACACCATATGATGACCGCAGCTCATTGATATCAAAACTTTGTTGCGACGCAAACACATTACCGGCATCGATAAAGGTACTCAAACGAAAACTGCGTTCAGCCTCACCAAAAGGTGCCGGGAAAAATAGTTCCAGACGAGAAATGACCTTAGTGGTGCCACCAATCGCCCGGTTAGTAACGGCATCCCGCGGCCCCAGACTATTGCCTCGGAAGCCACGTACCGAGCGTCCACCACCCGCATAATAGTTTTTGTAGAACGGTAACTCAGTGGTATCGCCATAAGCATCACCGTAACCAAGTTCCAGCCCCAACAATAACGTAATACCTTTACTTATTGGCACATAATATTTCTGCCGCACGCTCAACTTGTAATATTCCAGGTCTCCGCCCGGCAAGGCGATCTCGGCCGACAGCCGGCTGAAATAGCCACTGTCCGGAAAGATAGCGCGATTGCGTGTGTCATGAGACCAGCTTAATGTTGTCGCGAAAGTATTGAACTTATTACCGTTGGCAGCCACCCATGCCGCATACGATGCAGGTGCCGTTAAACTATTAAGGGTTAAATCTGTATTTTCGTAACCCAAACTCCAAGAGGCACGATTATATTCACTGATCGGGAAACCAAAAATCACGCTCGTCCCATAAGTACTGGTAGAAAAATCGGCGAGATTGGCTCGCGAGGCATCTGTAGATCGCGAATACAGACTAAAGCCACGACTAATACCATTTTGCGTGTAATAAGGATTGGTGTAACTGAAACGATAAATCGTATTGACCCTGCTGTTATTAATTTCGGTACTGACGCGCTTACCGGTACCCAGAAAATTATTAAAGGTCACGCTCATGTTAAATAACAAACCTTGCGTTTCACCGTAACCCAGTCCCGCCGTGAAGTTACCCGTTGAGCCTTCAACCACATCAAAATTCAAATCAACCTGATCGCTGGTGCCGGGAACTGCCGGCGTTTCCACGTTTACCGAATTAAAGTACCCGAGTTTCTGCAAACGGATTTTGGAGCGTTCTACCAAAGGAGATGATAACCATGCGCCCTCCATTTGACGCACCTCACGGCGCACAACTTCATCACGCGTTTTGGTGTTACCGGTAATATTAATACGCCGCACATAAACCCGATTGCCTGGGCTAATGAAAAAATTCAACGCAATGGTACGATCCTCTTCATTGATATCCGGCACCGCATTAACATTAGCAAAAGCATAACCATCAATCCCCAGACGTTCGCTCAATTTATTACTGCTGTTGGCGATTGCCCGGCGAGAAAAAACATCACCCGCTTTCACCGTCAGTAAAGCACGTAGTTCTTCTTCGGGCACCGTAAAATTACCGGTAAGCTTAACGTCCCGTACCGTGAATTGGTCACCTTCATTGATATTAACGCTAATATAAACATCACGTTTGTCGGGCGTAATCGAAACCTGGGTAGACTCAATAATAAAATGCAGATAACCGCGATCGAGATAATATGAGCGCAGGGTTTCCAAGTCGCCCAAAAGCTCTTGCTTTGAATAGGAGCCACTACCGGAAAGGCCCGACCACATCGTCGGTGTCGACAATTCAAACTTGTCCAGCAAGGTCGCCTCATCAAATTGATGTGCGCCGATGATATTGATCAGTTTGATCTTCGCTGCATCACCTTCGTCGATATCAATAACGATCTCAACCCGGTTGCGCTCCAGATTCGTTAATTTGGTATCAATCTTTACGCCATATTTTCCAAGGCTAAAATACTGCTGATGCAGTTCTTGTTGAATTTGATCTAACAGGGAGCGATTAAAGATACGACCCTCAATAAGACCGATCGTCTTCAAGGCCGAGTTCAACTCTTCGGTATCCAACTCCTCGTTACCGAACACTTCTATTTTTGCAATGGATGGTCGCTCTTCAACGTGAATGGTCAATACATTGTCTTTGCGGGTTAATAATATATCTTCAAAAAAACCCGTTTTGTACAACGCCTTTACCACCGCACTGGCCTTTGCATCGTCCAGCGTTTCACCCACTTTTACCGGAAGATAATTAAATGTGGTTCCTAGCGAAATACGTTGCAAGCCCTGTACCTGAATATCCTGCACCACAAATGATTCGAATGCCTCAACAGAACCCGCCCAACCAGCCACCAGCAACACCGCTGAAAGGATCAAACGCTTTATTCTCAACATTTTATTGACACGACAACCCACGTAAAAAATCATACCTCAATCCAACAAGCGTATGACGTCGTTGTATAACGCCAAGCTCATTAACATCACTAAAAGGACGATGCCGATATGTTGCATTTTTAATTGCACCGCATCGGACACGGGGCTGCCTTTCACCATTTCAACCAAGTAATACATCAAATGCCCGCCGTCCAGCATGGGCACTGGCAATAAATTCAACACACCCAGACTGATGCTCACCACCGCCAGAAAATATAAAAAGGCGGTTAGACCAATATTTGCGGAGTAACCTGCATAGGTGGCAATCGTGATGGGGCCACTAAGGTTTTTCACTGACACATCGCCGGAAATCATTTTGCCAATCATGCGCAAGGTTAACGACGATAGCTGCCAGGTTTTGGCCGTCGCTACCATTAACGATTCGAAGAACGGATATTCTTCACGCGCCAACAACTCCGGCGGCACCGGCCCTGGCGACGCAGGCGCCGCGCCAATACGACCAATCGTTCCCGTATCGATGATTTTGCTTACGGTGTTTACCGCAATGGTCTGTGGCAACCCATCGCGTTCAACTCTGAATTGAATCACCTCGTCAGGATGCGCACGCACAAACCTCACCACCGCCATCCAGTCGCTGATGGGCTGTTCATTCACGGACAAAATAAGATCCCCACTTTTCAATCCCGCCAACTGTGCTGGCCCATCCGGCAACAGCTCACCCAACACCGCAGGTAACACCGGGCGAAAAGGAGAAATCCCCAGATAACTCAGCAATTCTTTTTGTTTGATTTCACTCGACACTCCGGCAATCGACAAGCGTAGCGTGTGTACTTCGCCATCTTTCGCACGCACCTGAAAGCTGAGTTCATCGTTACTCAGCGACGTGTCCAGTAAATTGATGCGGGTAACAGCCCAGGTCGGGGTTTTGAGACCATTCACCTCAAGGATGCGGTCACCTGTTTGAAATCCGGCAATCGCCGCAGCGGACTTCGGCTCCACTTCACCCACAATAGGTGCAACACCCGGCACTCCGATCAGGTACATCAACCAAAAAGCAAAAATCGCAAAAATAAAATTAAAGATCGGACCCGCCGCAACAATAGCGAAACGGCGCCACACCGATTGCCGGTTGAAAGTGCGATGCAGATCCTCTTTTGCTACCTCGCCCTCGCGTTCGTCGAGCATTTTTACGTAACCTCCCAATGGGAAGGCCGCAATCACATATTCGGTTTGGTCCGGGCCAAATTTCCGTATCCACAACGGCTTGCCAAATCCCACAGAAAACCGCAGCACTTTGACGCCGAGTTTGCGTGCTGTCCAGAAATGACCGTATTCGTGAAAGGCGATCAATATACCCAACGTGACAATCAACGCCAGGGTTGAAGAAAGAAATGCGCTCAATTAAGGTACTCCCGAACCAGGTTCTGCGCCATTTCACGGGCGGCATTGTCAGCACTCAACACCACATCCAAGGAACTCGCTGGCTGTGTTTCAAGTGTCTTCATGGTTCTTAAAATAATGTCAGGAATGGCGGTAAAACCAATTTTCTCATCTAAAAAATTTTGCACAGCAACCTCGTTGGCGGCATTCATAATGGCCGGACAGGTTCCCCCCGCATTTCCGGCATCATAAGCCAGCGACAAGCACGGGAAACGTTTCAAATCCGGGCATTCAAAGTTTAATTGTGCCACCTCAAACAAATCCAGTTCTGCCACCCCGGAATCCATGCGTTGTGGCCAGGCCATGGCATGCGCGATGGGGGTGCGCATGTCCGGATTACCCAACTGTGCCAGCACCGAACCGTCATCATAAGACACCATGGAATGAATCACGCTTTCGGGATGAATCACCACCTGAATATGATCCGGCGTGGTGTTAAACAACCAGCAAGCCTCAATAACTTCCAGGCCCTTGTTCATCATGGTGGCGGAGTCCACAGAAATCTTGCGGCCCATTTTCCATTTTGGGTGAGCGCAGGCCTGATCCGGAGTCACAGCCTCTAATTCTGCCAAATCGGTGTTCAGAAACGGCCCACCGGAGGCTGTCAACAAAATACGTTTAATGCCCAGACCACTTAAGCTTTTCTTGGTGCGCACACACGCATAGTCACCCGGCATACTTTGAAAGATAGCATTATGCTCACTATCAATCGGCAATAATTCGGCACCACTGGCTTGCACGGCATCCAGTAAGATCTGCCCCGACATCACCAGCGCCTCTTTGTTGGCCAACAAAATACGTTTGCCCGCGTGTGCGGCCGCCAGGGTCGGGCGCAAGCCCGCCGCACCCACAATGGCCGCCATCACCTGCTGCACCTGTTCCAATGCCGCGACGGTTTCCAGCCCCTCCACACCACTCAGCAGCGTGGCATTCGAACCGGCATCGCGCAATTTTTGTTGCAGCTGTTCTGCCGCCACGACATCCACCATCACCACATATTCCGGGGCAAAAGCGAGAGCCTGCTCCAGCAGTCGATCGACCTGGCGATGTGCCGTCAATGCCACCACCCGATAACGATTCGGGTGTTGGGAAATCACATCCAGAGTGTTCACACCAATGGAACCGGTGGCCCCCAAAATGGTGACACCGGTGGGCCCATGCGGAATCGGCGTGGCATTCGCAGTCATAATGACGGCGCACCCGAAAACCCGCCCAGCCAATACCCCACCACAAACACCGGGGCCGCCGCTGTCACACTGTCAATGCGATCCAACACCCCGCCATGCCCCGGTAACAGTGTACCGCTGTCTTTAATACCGGCGTGGCGTTTGAACATGCTTTCCGTGAGATCCCCCAGCACGGAAAACAATACCGTTACCAGCGACAAGACAACAAACAACGCCCACTGGTTCCCGGGAAGCTCAAACAGCTGCGCAGCGCCGATGGCGTAAGCCAGACTCAATAGTGCACCACTGCCCAGCCCTTCCCAGGTTTTACCAGGACTCACCGCTGGCGCCAGTTTACGTTTGCCCCAGGCCCGACCGCCAAAATAGGCACCGGAATCGGCCACCCAGATCAGGCTCAATAGATACATCACCAGCAGCGGGCCCTGCTCACCGCTCTCATGCAAAGCGATGACCGCCAGCCAGGTGGGAATCAATACGATCAAACCAATAACAAATTGCGCGGCAGACGACGACCAACGCGAGCTCGAATTCGGAAATTGCAAAACAAAAGCAATGGCCAGCAACCACCAAAACAAACTCAGTACCGGCAATGCTATCCAGTTCGAAGCGTCCTCACGCAGCATCAACCATGAGCCTGCCAAGCCTGCCGCCACCACCACGACATAGAGTCCACGTTTTGCAACGCCGGACATTTTCATCAAGCCCGTCCATTCCCACGCACCCTGCAAGATAAACAACGCCAGCACCAACGCGAGGTATTCCGTCGGCAAACGCAGAATCCCCCAGACCACCAGAGGCACCAAAATGGCGGCAGTAATAAGGCGCTGTTTTAACATGGGCATTTCAACATGTCAGGCGTCCTTTTCAACTTGCTCGCCAGTGCGGCCAAAACGTCGTTGTCGCGACGCAAATGAATCCAGTGCCGCTTGCAATGCCGCTTCGTCAAAATCCGGCCACAAGGTATCGGTGAAATACAATTCGGTATAAGCCAATTGCCACATCAAAAAATTACTAATGCGACTTTCACCACCAGTGCGGATGAACAAATCGGGTTCTGGTAAATCGTGCAGAGACACACATTCGGCCAAACGCTCAGGCGTCACCTCTTCCACTGCCAGCACGCCATCTTTTACCTGTTGCGCCAATTGTTGGGCCGCCTGTGCGATATCCCAACGCCCCCCGTAATTGGCCGCAATCACCACCACCAGACCGGTGTTATCCCTGGTGAGTTCCTCAGCACTGGCAATGCGTTTCTGCAAAGCTTTGCTAAAACGTTCGATACCACCAATAACCCGCAGGCGCACGTTATTCTTGTGCAAGCGTTTGACTTCACGTCCCAATGCGGTCATGAACAATTCCATCAACAAGCCCACTTCCTTCTTCGGCCGACGCCAGTTTTCACTGCTGAACGCAAACAGGGTAAGCACTTCAATACCCTGCTTTGCGCAGCCACTGACAACACCGCGAACCGCCTCAACACCGGCGCGGTGCCCCATGATACGCGGTTGATTGCGTTTCTTTGCCCAGCGACCGTTGCCGTCCATAATCATGGCGACGTGTCGAGGAATCTTGCCTTGCGAAGAATTTTGCGCGGGAGAAGCGCCATCGGCGCTTGCAGAAGTGGTTTTATCGTCCGCCATCACAGCTCACCCATCCGCAAGGTGCTGCGAGTGTGTGCGGTAACACTTTCCACAGAAGGATCATAAAATACGGGCACAGGAAACACGCTATCGATGAACACAGTAGATGAAAGCATTAATAGTGAAAAAGAAGCGATGCGCATGATGCAAACCGAACCGTTCTACAGTTCCATCAGATCTTTTTCTTTGATCTCCAACACCGCATCAACTTTAGCGGTACGTTTATCGGTGAGTTTTTGTATCGACGTTTCTGCTTGGCGTTCCTGATCCTCAGAGATTTCTTTTTCCTTTAACAGCTCTTTAAAATCGCTGTTGGCATCGCGGCGAATATTGCGGATTGCGACCTTGGCTTGTTCGCCTTCGCCACGCACCACCTTGATCATGTCGCGACGCCGTTCTTCCGTCAATGCGGGCAGCGGCACACGAATCACGGTGCCGGAGGTGGCCGGATTCAAACCCAGGTTCGATGTCATGATCGCCTTCTCCACGGCTTGCACCATGTTCTTTTCCCACGGTGTGACCGTCAGCATACGCGCATCGGCAACCGCCACCGTCGCGACCTGATTCAGCGCCGTTTCCGTGCCGTAATAATCAACAGTAATGTGATCCAGCAAACTGGTGTGCGCCCGACCGGTGCGCAATTTGGTCAGTTCGCCTTTTAAGGCTTCAATACTTTTACCCATTCGGGCATCGGCATCTTTAAGAATGTCATCGATCATGGGTGAGTTCTCGTGGTTTATTTTGTTTTTACTTTTAAGAAAATCGCCATCTATTTAACCAGGGTGCCTTCATTCGCCCCGCGCATAATCGCCATCAGCACACCCGGTTTGTTCATATTGAATACCCGTACTGGCATGGATTGATCACGACACAAGGCAATCGCGGTTGCATCCATCACGGCTAAGCCTTTGGCCAACACTTCATCGTAACTCAGCGTGTCATATAAGGTTGCATCGGGATCTTTCATCGGGTCGGCTGAATAAACGCCATCCACCTTGGTCGCCTTCAGCACCACGTCTGCACCGATCTCGATACCGCGCAAACTGGCCGCAGAATCTGTGGTGAAAAATGGACTACCGGTACCGGCAGCAAAAATCACCACCCGACCTTTTTCCAAATGCCGCACCGCACGGCGCTGAATGTAGGGTTCGCAGACAGGGTCAATGGGCAAAGCCGACATTACCCGGACTTCCATTCCATGACGTTCCAGGCCATCCTGCAAGGACAGTGCATTAATCACGGTTGCCAACATGCCCATGTAATCACCGGTGGTACGATTCACACCGCTCTCCGCCAAACTCACACCGCGGAAAATATTACCACCACCAATCACCAGGGCAACTTCAATGCCGGCATCAACCAGTTCTTTCACTTCAACGGCGGTACGATCAATCACCTCGGGATCAATGCCAAACTCGGCATCTCCCATCAAAGCCTCGCCGCTGAGTTTCAGCAGGATGCGTTTGTAAACTACCTTTGCCGTTGTGTCCGTCATTCGCCGCCCTTAACTGTGATGTCGGTAAATCGCGCTCGCGTCCGCTGCGATGCACTCCCCGTGTACTGCCTGTCGTCCTTTGTCTTGCTTATGCCTTGCTCAATGCGGTACTTGGCGTTGTGAACGCTTAACTGCCTTGCGCTTGCGCCATCACTTCTTCCGCAAAATTTTCGACTTTCTTCTCGATGCCTTCACCGACTTCCAAACGATCAAAACCCACCACGCTGGCACCAGCGGCCTTCAGCAACTGTTCAACCGTTTGATCCGGATCCTTTACAAAAGGCTGACCCGTCAGGGTAATTTCCTTGAGGAATTTTTTGATGCGACCACCGACCATCTTTTCGACGATCTCCGGCGGTTTGCCACTCTCGGCGGCCTGGGCCACAAAAATGGCCTTCTCTTTTTCGATCAGCACAGGGTCTACATCGGCTTCCGACACACAGGCGGGTTTACTAGCCGCCACGTGCATGGCGATGTCTTTCGCCAGGGCTTCGTCGCCACCCTGCAATTCCACCAGTACGCCGATGCGGCCACCGTGTAAATAGCTGCCAAACACACCCGCGGTGGTTTTACTCACCACTCGGCGCACATTCATATTCTCACCCAACTTGGCGATCAGCGTCTTGGTGGCCTCGGCCACGGTCTCGCCACCGTCCATGGACGCACCCAGCAGGGCGTCAATATCGGTACTGCTTTGATCTAGGGCGATCTGCACCACGGCCGCAGAAAACCCCAGGAAATCATCACCTTTGGTGACAAAATCGGTTTCACAGTTAATTTCCACCATGGCCGCTTTTTTGCCGTCGATGCTGGTCTTGAAAACAATCAAACCTTCCGCCGCAATGCGACCCGACTTTTTATCGGCCTTGGCCGCACCGCTCTTGCGCATCAGATCGATGGAGGCATCGATATCGCCGTCCATTTCCACCAAGGCTTTTTTGCATTCCATCATGCCGGCGCCGGTGCGCTCACGCAGTTCTTTTACTAACGCAGCAGTAATTGCCATTGTCTCATTCCTCGAATTCGTTCCGAAAATATCGTTGATTCTATCGACGCCGCGACCAGCACCCCACCAGGGGATTCGCCGCAGCGCCGACAGACAGCCGACCGATACGGTCGGCACGCTATCAGGCAGGGACTTAGCCAGCAGCCACGTTCTCGTCAACCTCAACAACCTCGACAAAAGCGTTGTCCTCAATTCCCTTGGGCTGCAAGGCCGCCGCACGGCTCTCGACCACGGCGTCAGCCACGCCACGCACATACAGTTGAATTGCACGCATGGCGTCATCATTGCCAGGAATCACGTAATCAATGCCATCAGGATTGGTATTGGTGTCAACCACACCCACCACGGGAATGCCCAGTTTGCGAGCTTCTGAGACGGCAATCTTTTCGTGGCCCACATCAATGATGAAAACTGCAGCAGGCAGGCCGTTCATATCCTTGATGCCGCCCAGGCTACGTTCCAGCTTTTCCATTTCGCGGGTCATCATCAACGCTTCTTTTTTGTTGACCTTGGCAAAGCCGCCGTCGGTGGACATGGCTTCCAGCTCTTTAAGCCGCTTGATGGAATTTTTCACGGTGTTGAAGTTGGTGAGCATGCCACCCAACCAGCGATGATTGACGTAAGGCATACCGGCGCGATCGGCGTGCTCTTTGACGCTGTCACGAGCGGCGCGCTTGGTGCCGACAAACAGGATTTTGCCCTTGCCAGCCGCCAGCTTGCCCAAAAAATTGGTGGCATCGTTGTACAACGGCAGGGTTTTTTCCAGATTCACAATATGGATTTTGTTGCGTTCGCCAAAGATGTACTGTGCCATCTTGGGATTCCAATAACGGGTTTGGTGACCGAAATGAACGCCGGCCTCCAGCATTTGACGCATGGTTACTTGAGACATAATTAACTCCTTAATGGGTTTAGCCTCCACGTGTCCCATATGCCAACCCGACACTGACTAGACTTAACTTAACGTTAGCTAGCACAGCTTGAGCACCCTGGCATACGTGTCGACACGTGTGTGGATTACAGGGGCAGACAATGACATCATTGCTGCCGATTCCCGGTGATTGCTCTCTCAGCTACTCTTAGATTGCTAAAATAGCGCGGGCTTTATACCATAACCGACCTTTTTCAACAATCTGTTAGCCCTATTTTAGAGCAAAATAAGGCCTGAAGGACAATATGAGCATCACCCTGAAAACTCCTGAAGACATCGAAAAAATGCGCATCGTCGGGCAATTGGCGGCCGAACAGCTGCGCATGATCGCCCCTTACATCAAAGCGGGGGTGAGTACCGACGATCTGAACCAGATTTGCCACGATTACACCGTGGACGTGCAACAGGCGATCCCTGCCCCGCTCAACTACCACGGTTTCCCCAAATCCATCTGCACCTCGGTGAACAATCAGATCTGCCACGGCATTCCTGGCGACAAAAAGCTCAAAAACGGCGATATCATCAATATTGACGTCACCGTCATCAAAGATGGCTACCACGGCGACACCAGCAAAATGTTTTTTGTCGGCGAACCCAGCATTCTCGCGCAACGACTATGCCGCATTAGCCACGAATGCATGAAACTGGGCGTCGAAATGGTCAAACCCGGCATTCATCTGGGTGACATCGGCCACGCCATTCAGCAGCACGCCGAGGGTAATCACTTCTCCGTGGTGCGGGAATACTGTGGCCACGGCATCGGCAAGATCTTCCACGAAGAACCGCAGGTGCTGCACTACGGCACCCCAGGCACCGGCATCATCATTGAACCTGGGATGATTTTCACCATCGAACCGATGATCAACGCCGGCAAACGCCAGGTCAAAATGCTGCCTGACGGCTGGACCGTGGTCACCAAGGATCGCAGCCTCTCCGCCCAATGGGAACACACCATCCTGGTGACCGAAGATGGCCACGAGGTGCTGACCCAGCTACCGGATGACGGAATTTAGTCCACAACTACCGTCCAGCGGAGTAACCTGACCATCAATTCCCATCAGAAAATGCCGATAAACCCGGACATACCATCACTCGACCCGGACTCAAAATGAACTCAAGTCGTCACAATATTTGCAGCGATGTCTGCGACTGGCCGGAATTTGACGCCGCCGTGGCGCAAACCGACACGCCACTCAGCGTCTTCCGTGCCCAGCTAAAATCTTCCAACGCCGCCCTCAAAACGCAATTCGAACAGGGCACGGCGGTGCAAGAGCTGGTCGTACAACGCGCAGAATTAGTGGACAAACTGCTGCAACGCATCTGGCAACAATGTCTCGGCACCCATTCGAACGAAACGCCCACCGACATCGCCCTGGTTGCCGTCGGTGGCTATGGCCGCGGCGAGCTCCACCCAGCGTCTGACATCGACCTGCTAATCCTCACTGCCAGCACCCAGATCATCGAACAATACGCCGAAAAGCTCGAACGGTTCCTGCTGTTCTTGTGGGATCTCGGCCTGGAAGTGGGACACAGCACCCGCAGCGTCCCCGACTGCATCGAACAGGCCACGGCCGACATCACCGTCGCCACCAACTTGATGGAGGCCCGTTTACTAACAGGGCCAAAAAGCCTGTTCACTGAAATGAAGCAGGCCGTCAGCCCCGACCGCATCTGGCCGGGCCTGGAATTTTTCCGCGCCAAACGCAAAGAGCAAGTCGCCCGCCATCACCGCTTTCACGACACTGCCTACAATCTGGAACCCAACATCAAAGAAAACCCCGGTGGCCTGCGCGACCTGCAAGTCATCGGCTGGGTCGCCAAACGCCACTTTGGTGTCGATACCCTGCACGACCTAGTCAGCCACGGCTTTCTCACAGAACACGAATATAACGCCCTCAACGATGCCCAGCATTTTCTCTGGCGCATTCGCTTTGCCTTGCATACGCTCACCGGGCGACGCGAAGACCGTTTGTTGTTCGATCACCAGCGCACCTTGGCCAAACAATTTGGTTACCAAAATCGCGGCAATAAACTCGCCGTCGAACACTTCATGAAAGACTACTACCGCACCGTGCTGGAACTGTCGCGGCTCAATGAAATGTTGCTGGACCTGTTCGAAGAAAACATCCTTTTCGACGGTGAAGACGAAACGCCAACGCCCATCAATGCCCGCTTTCAGTCACGCCACGGCAAACTGGAAGTCAGCCACCCCGAGGTTTTTACACAGCAGCCCTCGGCCTTGCTGGAATTATTTGTGCTCATGGCACGCGACCCCAATTTGCGCGGCGTCAGTGCAGAGACCATCCGCCTGGTTCGTCAACACCATCATTTAATAAACGAAGACTTTCGCAATGACCCGCATTGCCACAACCTGTTCATTGAACTGTTCCGCCAAGGCACCGGATTGACCCACGAATTGCGGCGCATGAACCGTTACGGCGTACTGGCCGCCTACCTGCCCGTGTTCGGCAACATCGTTGGCCAAATGCAACATGACCTGTTCCACGTTTACACCGTCGATGAACACACCATGTTTGTGGTGCGTAACCTGCGCCGTTTCACGGTGCCGGAATTTGCCAACGAATTTCCCTTATGCAGCAAAATTATCAAACGCATCAACAAACAGGAAATCCTCACCCTTAGCGCCTTTTTCCACGACATTGGCAAGGGTCGCGGTGGTGACCACTCCAAGTTAGGTGCTATCGACGCGGGCATATTTTGCCGCACCCATGACATCAGTGAACACGATGCCGAAATGATTAAATGGTTGGTCAGCAGTCACCTGATCATGTCCACCACCGCACAACGTAAAGACATTAGCGACCCCGATGTGATCGCCGAATTTGCCGCACTGGTCGGCAATCAAAAACGCCTGGATCACATTTATCTACTCACCGTAGCCGACATTCGCGCCACCAGCCCCAGCCTGTGGAATTCCTGGAAAGATGCCCTGCTCGCCGAACTGTATCATGCCACTTCGCGCATGTTACGACACGGCCTGGACAAACCCATCGACCATCGAGGACTGGCCGCCGACACCCAAGCCCAGGCCCTGATGCTATTAAAAAAAGCCGCGACAGGCACGAGCGAAACGTTACAAGAAAAATGGGAAGCTCATTGGCAACATCTGGGGAAAGACTATTTTTTACGTCACTCCGCCGACGAAATAGCCTGGCACACCCAGGCCATTGTTGAACATCAACCCGATAGCGCACCACTGATACTGATACAGGGCGAAACCCATCGTGGCGGCTCCGCCATTTTTGTTTACACGCAAGACAACGATTATTTGTTTGCCACCATCACCGCCACACTCGAACAGTTAGGCCTGGATATCATCGACGCCCGCGTGATTACTTCGGATGATGGATACACGCTCGATACCTTTTTGGTGCTTGATCACAACAGCGAATCCATCACTGACCTGGCACAAAAAAAAACCATCAACGAACGATTAAACGAGAGCCTGAAACAGCCCGAGGAAATTTCACAACCCAGCGCCAACCTCACGCGCCAGCAAAAACATTTCCCCATTACCACGAAAATTTTATTTCGCGAGGATGCCAATAATCAGCGCACCTGCATGGAAGTCATCACCAGCGACCGCCCCGGCCTGTTAGCCCGAATCTCACGCGGAATGCTGGATTGCAACGTACTGTTACAAAATGCCAAAATCGCTACCTTCGGCGAACGCGCAGAAGATATTTTTTTTGTCACCAACCTCGAAAAACAAACGTTGCACCAAGAGCAACAAGAATGTCTGCGTGTTGCCATCAAAAAACTGCTGGACAACTAATATCCAACAACCAACACGCAACAATTAACACTCACCATTAATACTCAACGACAACAAAAACTGAATTCAAAAAACCATGAACCTGTACCCAATCATCCTCGCAATCGTCACCCTGGGCGGCATCGGTCTCAGCATTTGGGGTTGGTCAATCATGCAAAAATCACGCAAGGTGGCACAGTGGCCCCGCACCCCTGGCAAAATTGAAGTCTTCAATCCAAGCTCAAAAGAAAACGATTTATTGCCGGAGATCATCTTCAGTTATCAGCTTAACGAAAAAAATTACCGACGCACTTTCGAGTTTCCCGAAGGCACTCACCCACTCCCCGAATTTGTACAGTTTTACCATAAAAAATACCCCGTGGGCCAAGCGGTGGAAATATTTTACAACCCGGAACAACATGAAATAGCCACCCTCGAACCTGGCGCGCAAGGCGACTGGATGGTTCTAGTGATGGGTGCTGCCATGACGATTGGTGGCCTGCTGAGTTTGCTTCTGACCTAAAAATTTCTATCCACGAAAACAATTAATTCTCAAGATAATGACGGACAGTTCTATTCAAAGCGACCTGCTCGGATGACAATTCTGATTCAAACATTTTAGATGCCTGAATCGCCCCTTCCCCCCTTTCCTCTCTCCTCAAGAAGAAAGGGAGTAAAACCAACAACACCACAAATCTAATATTTTTTTGATTTTCTCCCCTTCGATGCAGTCGAGCATCACAGCCTTCATTGGTTTAAACAATTGTTGTTTGAGCGCAGCGAGTTTATTTTTGCGCCAATGAAGGCGAGAAACACAAGGAACCTGCGAAGCAGGCAGGTCGTAGGGTGGCCATTTCTTTGGTTCCGTTTTGGCCACTCAAAAGAAATGCACACGCCGCTTACACCAGGAATACAATAAAACGACTGAACGATTCGCTGCGGAACGCGTGCATATCGTCATTATTGTTAAGGTTCACTTTGTTCACCCCAACCTACGGGCTAAAAACTTAGCGGCAAGAAAGACCCATTTCTTTATATTTCGTTTATTAAGTAACAGTCGCCAGATTTTTAGTCCTTAACTTAACCAGCATGCTGGATCAGCGCCATCCAGTGGTCGCCTAAGAGCGCCTACTTTTGATTCAACAACTTACTGGATGCCGGCCTGCGCCGCTATGACGGGAAAATGTTACCGATATTTATGTCCCCAACGCTATATTCCAAGTACCTTGCGAGTCGCGGAAGAACTAGACTTAAGGAACCTCTGATTTATTCTGGGTAGGTGAAAATATTGAAGCCTGATCCGCGACACCCGTCACCTGCGCTAATATTATATTGGCCGCAATTAAATAGCCTTTTCCCCACGGTACGAATTATTTTAAAGTTTCACACCGGTTATTCGATAACTTTATGCGGGATCAGAAAGATTATTAGATTATACGAAAGATAATACTCAATGGATGAACTCAATAAAATCAACATAAAAGAGATACGGGTAGGTGTTGCCCTACCTTGGGCAGCCCATGACGAAGAAGGCCGCCTGTTATTAAAAAAAGGGCATATTATCCAGTCCCAGAAGCAGTTAGATGGCCTGCTTGCCCGGGGCCTGTACCGCAACGCATTCACAAGTGCAAAGCCCGAACCAATAAAGCCGGTCGTTGAACGGGCTAGCCCCTTCATTTTGATCGAAGATTTCACGATACGCCTGAACAGTATCTTCATTGATTTAGAAAGCGGCGCCGATGAAGCAATAGACCGCGTACTCCGTCTAACAACAGACATTCAAACCGTCTGTAAAGAAGACCTTAACGCCGCCCTTGGAGCGGTACATCTGAGACACGATCTCACTTATGTGCTGATACACCCTATTCATACCGCCATACTCTGCGAACTAGTGTCTAGCTTCCTCGAATATCCCAAAGAAAAACGCCACACGATTATCGCGGCAACACTGACCGCCAATCTTGGTATGCTAAAGCTACAAAGTGTATTGCAGAAACAAAAAGGCCCATTATCATCAGAGCAACAAATTGCTGTGCAGAACCATCCGAGGCGTTCAGTGGAAATTCTCAAGTCCGCCGGGGTAGATAACTCACTATGGCTTTCTACAGTTCAGTATCACCACGAACAGGAAGATGGCAGTGGTTACAGTGGGCTAAAAGGATCAGAAATACCTGAAGAAGCAAAAATCCTCGCCTTAGTCGACCGTTATACGGCCATGATCTCTCCCCGTGGACACCGTAAATCCATTGTAGCCGGTGATGCCCTCAAGGGTCTGTTCCTGGAAAAAGGCAAGGCAAACGACCAGCGACTATCGCTAATTCTAATCAAAATTTTAGGTGTTTTCCCCCCAGGCACTTACGTTCGACTGATCAATGGCGACATTGCTATTGTCATCAAATGCCCAGCTGAAGGCAAAATGTGGCCGATAGTTAAAAGTATCATCACCCCGCGAGGGGCACGCTACAGCGAACCATTAACGCGAGATAGTAACTCCCAGACCTATTCCATTAAAGAATTGTACATACCCGACAATATGCCCCCTTTCAATTTGAGTCTTCTGTGGGGTTACAAATAGTGGTTCACTTTGTTCACCCAACCTAACTAGGCTGATCCCAGTTTCTACAACGTAAAGTTTGTACGCGTTTTCTCAGCCTGGCTGGCACAGATGATTTCTTAATTCCTATCGGAAGGCTGCGAGTCACTTTTCTTTACTTGCCCAAAAAAAAGTAACCAAAAGAAAGGGTACCCGAACCCCTCGCCGCGCAGTGCGAAGCGGCTATCCTGCCGATTCGTCAGCGAGGCATGACGGGAGGGTAAGTCAAAACCAAAACCCCTCTTTTCGTCATTCCGGGGCAGGCTGGAATTCAGTGGCTCCAATAACGTTCTGGATTCCGGATCAAGTCCGGCATGACGGAAGGAGGTAGCAAGATGCACTGGTTTTGATTTTGACTTCCCCCCCTTCGATGCAGCCAAGCATCGCAGTCTTCATTGGGTTAAGCAAAAAACTGTTTGAGCGTAGCGAGTTTATTTTTGCGCCAATGAAGGCGAGAAGCGCAGGGAACCTGCGAAGCGGGCAAATCGTAGGGTGGCCTTTCTTTTGGTGCCTTTTTAGCATGCCCCTCGGATATTTTCGCCACTCAAAGAAAAAACACTCGCAGCTTCCGCCAGGAAAAAAATAAAACAACTGAACAATTAGCTGCGGAACATGCGCATATCGTCACTGCTGTCCCGTTAACAAATACTTGTCATGCTGTAATGAGTTGTTTTGTGCGGTCTATAATGCGATATGAGAAATTGAGACATGAATTTTAAACAGCCTCTTCCGTCAAAAAAGGTGGTGTATTTTGCGATACAGCAAGCCTCATTATTGTTGGGGTTCACTTTATTCATCCCAACTTACGGGCTTTTATTAGCCTGCATAACCAATGATACGTTTAGCGCGCTCGAGAACGTGATCATAAGACACTACAGTAAGGTTATGATAATTAGAATTAAAAATTCTATACGCCTATTGTTGTTCCGCATCCCAACCCTTAGATCGGCCGAATATCAATACACCTCTAGGCTTGACAGTTTTTACCCCGTTAACCCGCTCTAAAAATTTGACACTATTTGCCTTGCGTTCCACTTCAAAAATGTAACGCGAAGCCTGCGTGACAGCCTTAATTAAGTCTGACGAAGGTACATAATTATCGTGATCCTTAGATGCTGCCCAGAATTGAAGCCCCCCTTTCGGGACGTTTTATTTCTACCACATCAATGAAACCATCATAGGCTTCCATTAAAAAATCTGAGATATTTTGAGTATCAATATGCCGCTCATCCAATACACGCACAAATTCACTCCCTAAAACCCAGCTATTTTCTTGAAACCAATCCTGCCATTTTTGCTCTTTGTAATCTTTGGTAAGCATTGCTTCGAAATCTCTGACAGCTCTACTTCTGCGTACTTGCTCTAAACCACCCACAATGTCGGAAGGCACAACATCTTGGTCTGAAAGGAACCGGAATAGGGTTACACGATCAGGCAATGAAAACAGTTTTTTCATTTGTTCGGCATTGTCTTGTGTAAACGGCTTATCTACAGGAATGAAAGCTTTAAAACCATGCCTGAATGGTTCGTAATTATCTTTCAAGAAAATAATTAAGACATCGAACTCCTCGTTATCAAAGGTCAGTTCACTCTTGGGGTCTAAGGTTTCAAGTTCGTCTTGTTCACGCCAATCTTTCGGTTTTTTATACCGCCCAACCTTTAAACGAACATCCACTTTCCCTGAGTTGTGTAGAATGCGCCAGAAAAAAGCTTTTGTAATAACTGTCCTTTTATCACGAAGAATTTGTATTTCTAACAAGTCACTAATAATGAATACTACTCATGTTACTTAAATCCACCGTCATACCGGCGAATGCCGGTATCCAGGAGCTGGATATAAACATATCAAAGCCCGTTACCCTGTCAACATTAACCTAAAATACAGCCTTGCATGTATTGCCACCCTCTCTGGATGCCGGCATTCGCCGGCATGACGACCGGGATTTTAAAAAGAAGCAGTATCCTTTTCAGGCGACGGGGTAGTAACTGTCCAGAAACTTTCGACATAATTCCACCTATCCCACAAAATTTATTATTCCAGTGGATTGTAACTAACCCACCTCCCTTTTAAACCTCAACCCAAACCAAACTCCCCATCCGCCCCGTCACTCCCTCCCGCCGAAAAGAATAAAAATCACCAGCCTCAATAAAAGTACACCGCCCCCCACCATAAACCGCATTCACCCCCACCGCCGCCAACCGCTGTCGCGCCAATTGATACACATCCGCAAACCACTTCTTCTCGTTAGTTTTTGACTGCACAGCAACAAAGGCCTCGGTCGCAACCGGATCAAACTCACAAAAAACCTGCCGCACCTCATCATCCACTTCAAAAACCTGTGGTCCAATAGCGGGTCCCAGCCAGGCGATGATCTGTTCGGGCGGTGCGGCGAAACTGGCGACGGTGGTTTCCAGCACACCCGCGGCGAGCCCACGCCATCCGGCATGCGCGGCGGCGACCTGGGTTCCGGCTTGATCGCAAAACAATACGGGCAGGCAATCGGCGGTGAGTGCTGCGCAGACGGTATTTACCGTGGAAGTGATGCTGGCATCGGCTTCGGGAAGTGTTTCGAATTCAGCATCGAGGTTAGCCACGACGGTGCCGTGAACCTGGTTGAGCCAGCGCGGCTCGCTCGGTAATGACAAGTTTTCAACGAGGCGTTGCCGATTGGCGACAACGGCTTCGGACGCATCGCCCACGTGCCCACCGAGATTAAAACTATCGAACGGCGGCTGACTGATTCCGCCCTGCCGGGTGGTGGTGGCGGCCCGTACCCGGGCTGGCGCAGGCCAATCCGGGATTATAAAACGCATCAGTCTTGATTCAGCTTCAAATCTTCACGACAGGCGTCCAGTAATCTCTGCATATCAACGGGCAGTTCGGCCTGCCAGGAGACTTTCTCGCCGCTCAGCGGGTGCAAAAATCCGAGGCTGGCGGCGTGCAGGGCCTGTCGCTTGAATTTGCGCAGGATTTTGTCGAACTCCGGGGTGATGCCGGGGGGAATGCGCAAACGGCCACCGTAGGCCGTGTCACCCAGTAGCGGGTAATGAATGTGCGCCATATGCACACGAATCTGGTGGGTACGGCCGGTTTCAAGCTGCACGTTAATGAAGGTGTGCGCGCGAAAACGCTCCGCCACCCGGTAATGGGTGATGGCTTCTTTGCCCCTGGAAGAATCTTCCATCTCGAC
The DNA here is from genome assembly GCA_964401355.1 of uncultured Ectothiorhodospiraceae bacterium. Lineage (GTDB taxonomy): Bacteria > Pseudomonadota > Gammaproteobacteria > SZUA-152 > SZUA-152 > SZUA-152. The sequence continues at coordinate 32,901 of CAYNYJ010000025.1, forward strand.
CACCGCCTGTTTCATGCGATTCACCGGGTGGCGGGCCAGCGGTGCATCCACGGTACCGCCCGCGGTCATCACCCCCAGGCACATGGCCTGGTAATGGCGATCAAAGGCGCGCGCCTGTAGCTGTTCCACCAGGGATTTCTGCGCGATCAGCGTACGGGCGATGACCAGCAGCCCGGTGGTGTCTTTGTCGATACGGTGCACGATGCCGGCGCGCGGCACATTTTCCAGCTCCGGGGCATGATGCAACAGCGCGTTGCTGAGGGTGCCATCCATATTGCCCGCGCCCGGGTGCACCACCAGCCCCGAGGGCTTGTTGATGATGATCAGCGCCTCGTCCTCGTAAACGATAGTCAGCGGGATGGGCTGCGCCCGCCAAGTGGTTTCTTCCTGCAAGACCACGGTCAGCGCCACCTGTTCGCCACCGTGTATCACGTCTTTGGGGCGCAATTTGGCACCGTCCACGGTAACGTGGCCGTCTTTGATCCAACGCTGCAAGCGGGCGCGGGAATAATCGGGGAACAACTTGGCCAACGCCTGGTCTAGACGCATACCCGCCATCTCGCCGGGAATGGTTTCGTTGAGGTGCTGCGTGCTGGTTTTGGGTTCAGTCATGGGGCTATCGCTCATGGAAGGTACTTTCTCTCAATGCCCGGAGGCCGCTATAATAGCCTGTTTGCGGGCTACTGTGTTTCGTCACCGATTTCGTGACAGATGATCTTTCGGGTTTCAGCCTGGTGTTGATCAAGTTCCAGCATGCTTTATTAACTTTTATTCACCGTTATTAACTACAGAGTCGCCAGTTCATGTCGTATTTGTCCAAACCATTGTCCACCTTCTCCAGCCTCGTTCTCATTGCCGTGATGACATTCGGCCTCAGCGCCTGCGCCACCAGCCCGAACGACAACGACGACATCAGCAAGTGGAGTGCTGAAAAACTCTTCGAAGAAGCCAAATTGGCGCTGGATGCCGGTGACTACGAGGTGGCCATTGAGCATTACGAAACACTGGAGTCCAAGTACCCCTTTGGTCGCTATGCCGAACAGGCACAGCTGGATACCGCCTATGCCTATTTCAAGTTTGATGAACCCGATACCGCAATTAGCTCTGCGAATCGTTTCATCAAACTGCACCCGCGCCACGTCAATGTCGATTACGCCTATTATTTGCGTGGCCTGGCCAGTACCAGTAAAAAAGATGATCCGCTGGATGCTTACCTGCCACAGGATTCCAGTTTCAAAGACCCCAGCTCGACCCAGAAATCCTATGATTATTTTGCCCTGCTGGTGAAAAAGTTTCCGGAGAGCCGTTATGCCGAAGATGCGATTCAGCGCATGGGGCATTTGCGCAACAGCTTGGCCATGCACGAAATTCATGTCGCCAATTACTACGTGAAACGCGGCGCCTTTGTGGCAGTCGTTAACCGCGCCAAATACGTGATCAGCAATTTCCCACGCACACCGGCATCCAGACTCGCCCTGCAATTAATGGTGGACGGCTACAAGGAATTGAAGATGGATAATCTGGCGGCGGATGCGCAGCGGGTGCTGGATTTGAATCCGGTGGTGGTGTCGGCGCCGGTGCTGCTGACGCCCCCGGAGATTTAACCGCTCTTTAACGTGAGCTGTTCCGTGAGTTGTTCCGTGAGTTGTTCATGGTACAGCTTCCCTGCCGTTGACGCGTCCATCTATTTTTAAGGCAGCTCTCTGGTAACAAGCACTGTTACGAAAGAGCGGACAATAAAGCTACCCCACGTGCAATACTCAAATGGCGTCGTTACCCTCTTCGCCAGTACGAATGCGAATGGTCTTCTCGACACTGCTGACAAAAATCTTGCCGTCACCAATTTTGCCGGTACGGGCTGAAGCGGTAATCGCTTCGATGCAGGCATCAACACGGTCTTCAGCCACCACCAATTCTATTTTCACCTTCGGTAAAAAATCGACCACGTATTCTGCCCCACGATAAAGCTCGGTGTGACCTTTTTGTCGGCCAAAGCCTTTGACTTCTGTGACAGTCATGCCGGTTATTTCAATTTCGGACAAGGCTTCACGCACATCGTCTAATTTAAAGGGTTTAATCACTGCCACGATTTTTTTCATCGTTATTGTTCTCCTAAACCGGCACCGCCGGAATCAAAACGCTCATTAACCACCGAGTGTTTTAAAAACACCCAAATCCAGTACAAAATCTCTGTGCGCTCTGGGGCCATCTTTTAGCGTTTCGTTCGCACCACAACACACCAGTCCCGATCATAACCGATCGTAACCAGAGGTGATCGGGTAACGTCGATCACGACCAAAGGCACGTTGGGTAATGCGTACCCCAGGAGCCGCCTGACGACGTTTGTATTCATTACGGTTCACCAGCGTAATCACGCGGTTCACTGTGTCGGCATCATACCCTGCGGCGACAATGTCGTCAGCACATTGATCCTGCTCGATATATCTTTCCAGGATCACGTCCAGCACATCATAAGGCGGTAGACTGTCACTGTCCCGCTGATCTTCGGCCAGCTCTGCCGATGGTGGGCGGTCAATCACCCGTTGCGGGATCACCGGCGAAACGCCGTTGCGGTAATTGGACAACGCATACACCAGAGTTTTGGGCACGTCTTTTAACGCCGAATAGCCCCCTGCCATATCGCCGTACAGGGTGGCATAACCCACCGCCATTTCACTCTTGTTGCCAGTGGTGATCACCACTTTATGACCTTTGTTGGACAGGGCCATCAACAGGATGCCCCGGCAGCGGGCCTGAATATTTTCTTCCGTGGCATCCGGCTCGGTGCCCGCAAAGGCTTCCTGCAAGGTCGAGAGAAAGGCCTTGAAGGCCGGCTCAATGGGCAATATTCGGTGTTTCACGCCCTGCCTCTCGGCCTGTTCGCGAGCATCATCCACGCTCATGTCCAGGGTGAAACGGGAAGGCATCAGCACCGCCTCCACATTATCGGCACCGATGGCATCCACGGCAATCGCCAGAGTCAGTGCCGAATCAATGCCGCCGGACAGTCCGATAATCGCCCCCGGAAATCCATTCTTTGTGATGTAGTCCCGAACCCCGAGTACCAGTGCCCGATAAACACTCTCGATTTCATCAGACACCGGCGCAGATTCGCCTGCTTGCGGTGTCACTGCCCCCGCCTCATCCACCGAGAATATGACCGGATACAGACCTTCCTCAAACGCCGGGGCATGCTGGGTGATGTCACCCGCCGCAGACACCACCAGCGAACCACCATCAAACACCAGTTCGTCCTGGCCGCCGACCAGGTTGACGTAGACCACCGGCAAGCCCGTCTCCTGTACTCTTTTTTGCAGCTCCGCCTCTCGCTCACGACCTTTGCCGCGATGAAAGGGCGAGGCATTGAGATTCACAATCAACTGCGCGCCCGCCTGTTTGGCCTGCGACACCGGCAAGCTGTACCAGATGTCTTCACAAATGGTCAGGCCCACCGGCACCCCGGCGATCTCCACCACACAGGGAGCCGTGCCTTTAACAAAATAACGTTTCTCGTCAAACACACTGTAATTGGGCAGATGGCATTTGTGGTAAGTGGTGACGCGTTTACCGTCACGCAACAGGGCTGCGGCGTTAAACAAACCCCGGCCGGTCTGCTCAGGAAAACCCAGAATCACGTCGATACCGCTGACCTGTGACTGGATCATCGTCAACGCCTGTTCCACCGCCCGGTTCAGGCCCGGCCGCAGTAACAGGTCTTCCGGCGGGTAGCCGGTGAGCGTCAACTCTGGAAACAGAATGGCATCAGCCTGATGTTCATCGCGGGCACGACAAGACGCATCGATAATTTTGTTGGCATTGGCGGCGACATCACCCACCAGGAGATTGAGCTGGGCGATGACGAGACATAATCGGGAAGACATAACGGGATACTATCCTGTGCGAAGGGTTCGGGTGAAGCCGCCAATAAACGCGAGGGCGCGAACCCTAACACGTCAAAAGCACTTATCGGCCACCGGGCTTACAGAGAAAACCCAATGTATGATTGAATCTTTCCGTGCCCTCGGTGGCGAACGGCATTGACTGGCCGTTAAAGACTAGCCATGAAAAAATTCCATCATGCGCACCCCCAGATCGGCGGGCGAACGGGCCACGGAGACACCAGCAGCCTCCAGCGCGGCAAACTTGTCTTTCGCCGTGCCCTTGCCGCCAGAGATAATCGCCCCGGCGTGGCCCATGCGTTTGCCGGGCGGTGCGGTAACACCGGCGATATAACCCACCACCGGTTTTTTCACGTGTCTTTTGATGTACTCCGCGGCTTCTTCTTCGGCACTACCGCCAATCTCACCGACCATGATAATGCCCTTGGTTTGGCGATCCTGTTCAAACATTTTCAGACAATCGATAAAATTGGTGCCTTGAATAGGGTCACCACCGATACCAATACAGGTGCTCTGCCCCAGACCATTGAGTGTCGTTTGATACACTGCTTCATAGGTTAGCGTGCCGGAACGCGAGACAATGCCAATCGAACCCTTTTGATGAATCATCCCCGGCATGATGCCGATCTTGCATTCCCCCGGACTGATAATGCCCGGACAATTTGGCCCGATGAGGCGCACATCACTGCCCTTGAGCACGGCCTTCACCTTCACCATGTCCAGCACCGGAATACCTTCGGTGATGCAGACAATCACTTTAATACCCGCATCGGCTGCTTCTAGAATGGAATCCGCAGCGAAAACGGCGGGCACAAAAATCATACTGGCATCAGCTTGGACTTCGTCCACGGCTTCGCGCACGGTATTAAAGACCGGTCGATCCAGATGCGTCTGCCCCCCCTTTCCCGGGGTGACACCTCCGACAAATTGAGTGCCATAAGCAATCGCCTGCTCCGAGTGGAATGTGCCGTGCTTGCCGGTAAAACCCTGGCAGATCACTCGCGTTTTTTTATTAATCAGTACTGACATTAGCCATTCCCTTTTAACTGAGAGGCCTTTGACTTGGTGACAGCCGCTTTAACCACCTTGACGGCGGCATCGGCCAGGTCATTGGCAGTAATAATCGAAAGGCCATTACTGTGCAGCCCTGAGCTGTTCAACAACTCGCGCCCGGCCTCCGCATTGGTGCCTTCGAGACGCACTACCACGGGCACGCGTAAATTGATTTCACGAATCGCCTGCAGGATGCCTTCGGCAATCAAATCACAACGCACGATGCCACCAAAAATATTCACCAGGATGGCCTCGACCTTTTCGTCCGAGACAATCAATTTCAACGCCTCGGCAACACGTTCCGCGGTAGTACCGCCGCCCACATCCAAAAAGTTGGCAGGATCTCCACCGTGCAATTTAATGATGTCCATGGTCGCCATCGCCAAACCGGCACCGTTGACCATGCAACCAATGTTGCCGTCCAACATCACATAGTTGAGATCAAACTGCGCCGCCTTGTGTTCGGTCGGATCTTCCTGCATGGGGTCGCGCATCTCTTCCAGATCTTTGTGCCGAAACAGCGCGTTGTCATCCAGATTAATTTTGCCATCCAACGCCAGTAGTTTGCCTTCAGCGGTAATCACCAGCGGATTAATTTCCACCAAACTCAAATCCTTTTCCATAAACAGACGATAAAGCTCTAACATGATATGTGTCAGCTCTTTGATTTGTCCGCCTTCCAAGCCCAGTCCAAAGGCAATCTGTCGGCACTGATAAGGCTGCAATCCACTGGTGGGGTCCACAGCCACTTGCAGAATCTTATCCGGGTCACTGGCGGCAACAGCTTCGATATCCATGCCACCCATGCTGGAGGCCATAAACACCAGCTGATTACGGGCACGGTCAATCAATGCACCCAGATACAATTCTTTGGCAATCTCACAGGGCGTCTCGATCAGCAACTTATCGATAGGCAGCCCCTGCGGCCCGGTTTGAGGAGTCACCAGCTGTCCACCCAGCAGTCCACGTGCTGCCGCCTCCAGCTCTGCAACATTGCTCACCCGTTTAATGCCACCCCCCTTGCCTCGCCCACCAGCATGCACCTGCGCCTTCACCACCCAGTCACTGCCCTTGAGCTGCTTGATCTCACTCATGGAAGACACCACATGACCCAAGGGCACCGGAATACCGTAATCAGAAAACAGGTTTTTAGCCTGGTATTCATGCAAATTCATTGTTTTTCCTCGCGGGTTATCCCGTCATGACATAAGCAATAGAGCCAATGTCCGGGAGTTTGACACAGTTTTCATTATCAGAATATATGATCTGGCGCATTCACTATCGGCCATCAAGAGGCGAGCCTGTCGGGTAATTCACTTGCATCCTGGCCGCACATCATGAAAATAGTAGATCTACCATCGCCAAAAATAGATCACGCTGTGAAACGACACATTTTATACTGGATACTGCTCACTCTGTTACAGATGTCTGCATCGTACGCAGGGACATCGTTCGCAAAAGAAACACTCAGCGAACAAGACCTGCACTACGAGGAGGCCATGGAAGCCGCCCGACTACGGGACTTTTCCGAGGCTCTGCTCAACTGGCGCAGACTCGCCGAGCAAAATGACAAACGCGCCCAGTACCGGCTCGGCGCCATGTACCGGCGTGGACTGGGCGTCAAACCCAACCTTAAACTCGCCGCACAGTGGTTCAGGAAGGCCGCCGACAACGGCCATGCCCGCGCCCAATACAATTTGGGAGTGCTGTATCAAAAAGGCCTGGGCGTCAAAAAAGACCCGGTAACGGCTGAACGCTGGTTTCGCCGTGCCGACTCCAACGGCGTCGAGCTGGCCGGGCTCAAACTGCGCGGCATCATCAATGGCACTCTCACCAATATCGATATCGAAACCCTCACCGGCAGCGCCCGCAAACAACCTCTGGATATCAACGAAATCATGACCTGGGCAGTGCAAGAAGGTTACGCCAATGGCCTGCGCGACCTTTTCCATCTTGGCGCTAACGTTAATTATACCGACAAATTTGGTCGCACCCCGTTGATGATCGCTGCCCAGCACGGCCAGGCCAGCAGTGCCGAAGTCCTGTTGGCGCACGGCGCAAAACCAAATAAAAAAGACAAGTCAGGATCTTTCCCCTTATACGAAGCTGCATTGAATAAAAAATTACTCACCCTCAAAACCCTGCTCGCAGGCGGTGCCGATGCCAACATGGGCACCCCGTCCAAACGCACCGCGCTGATCGCCGCGGCGGCCAAAAACCACAGCGAGGTGATCAACATGCTGATCGATTACGAGGCCCGCGTGAACCAACGACAACACGATGACCGCACTGCCCTGCATGTCGCCACCGCCTACAATAACATCGAAGCAGTGAACACACTGCTTGAACACGGTGCACGTACAGATCTTATCGACAAGGCCGGGGTTGCAGCACTGATGCTCGCGGTGGAAAAATCCACACCGGCGATAATTCGCACCCTGGTACAAGCGGGAGCGCCTCCCGGACAAACCAACCTGCACGGTGACACCCCTCTCACCTACGCCGCCCGCTATCAGCACCGCAAAAGTCTGGGCGCATTGTTGTCTGCCGGGGTCAATGCCAATAAAATGGACAAACGTCAACGCACGGCATTACGCATTGCCGCAGAAAATGGCGATCACCAAAGTGTCAGCATCCTGTTACGGCATCGCGCCGACCCGGAGTTACAAGGTAAAAATGGTGACACCGCCCTGATTCTGGCCGCACGCAATAATCACACCCGGGTGGCACGCAACTTGTTAGCCAATGGTGCCCAGCCAGACACCCGCAACGATGATTATTGGACCCCGATGATGTTCGCAGCCTCACGTGGCAACCTGAAAATACTCAACTTCCTGTTAGAACAAAATGCCGACCCGAATATCCAGAACCATACCGGCTGGACATCCCTGATGCTGGCTGCACGCTCCGGAAATTCACTGGCGGTTACCACTCTGCTCCGCTACGGTGCGAATGTGCGCATCACTTCCAGCGACAGACGTTCTGCACTCTATGTTGCCCGGGAATTTAATCACAATAAAATCGCCGCCATTCTGATCAAATCTGGCGCAGAAAAATTGTCAGCACCGATACCCTCCGGCAAACGAGACAAAACGGCCAAACGCACTTAATCAAGTTAGGGTGTAGTTTAGAAGGTGTAATTATACGCCAGTCGCAAACGACGCCGCACCTCATCCGGCTGGCCGTCGTTATCCACAAAGTCTAATCCCAGTTCCGAATCAAACGACCAGGCTCTGCTCAAGCGATAGCTGAGCTTGAACACTGGCGACACCGTGGTGCGCTTACCGAACGATGCCGAATTTCTGTTAGAAATATTCAGTCGCACACCGGAACGCCATTTCGTAAACAACGGTATTCGGGCATTAATAAAAACCGAGGTATCAGTGTAACTTTCAAAATCTGAACGCCGCAGGCCGGCAACATACAAGTCGCGCTTAACAAAGGTATTGCTCGAAATCCATTGTAAGGAATAAATAAACTCAGGGCCTCTGCCTTCCACGCCAGATACCGTAGTATCCACAGTAGGGTTCGTCAATTGTTGTTGCACTTTCAATGGGTTCACACCCGCCGGCACACTCGACGATGTCAGTAAGGTAACGTCAAAATTGAACTGCTGACCTTTAGTCAATTGATAACTATTACCCACGGTCAGTGTTTGATTGACCTGCGTACGCTCCTTGGCGATACGACGAATTTCCGATTCCGGCAAAAAATCCAACAATTGATCAATGGTAAGAATACCCGTCATGCCATTCAACGCCTGGCTGGTCTGCACCAGGTTGCGTCGATTATAGGAAAAGTTGAGTTTATTGGATTCGGTATAATTCCAGCCTACACGCACATTGAGCAAACTGACTTCACTATAAGACACGTCGTAATCCAACAGCCCAAAAACACTCAGCCCCTTGCGGGCATAGCGCACGTCACCGCCAATCGCCCGCCTGTCCAAAATACCATCTACTTCCTGTTGGATAAGGAACAGATTGCTGCCGAATTTCTTATCCTTACTCTTGACATCCGCTTTCACGCCATAAAAGAGTTTTTCATACGTATCGACATCATTAAAGGTGCGGATTAACGGCTTGCCCAGCATCGCACTCACTACCCAACGCGGCGCCACTTGATAACCGGCAACAAGACCATCAAAGGTGCCGAACACGCCGCCATTACGACTCGACTGCCGACCCAGCCGCCCGCTATAACCGTAAAGCTTATCGTCAACATCAACGTACATACGGCGGATGTCGGCATCATTTTTTTCATCATCTTCCCGACCCGTATTTCCGGCGAGAAAATCATAACTGTGGCTGGCGTTAAAAATGCCTTGAATGGTTCGGTCTTCGCCACGATAGCGGCTCTTGATCGAGAAATGCGAACTCAGCAAACGCTGCTGCAACTCTTGCTCCTCTTGCTCTGCTCTTCCTTGCAGTTCGCGATCCAGATAATATTCACTGAAAGACTGGGTGAGCCGACCAAAAGTAATGAACTGACTGCGACTACGCGCTGTCCGCGAGCGTCTTAATTTACGTTTTGCTTTAACACGCACATCCCGCAATGCAGCCAAACGTTGTTTCACGCGTTCTGCACCATCCCCTTCCGGGTAACGTTTAAGATATTTTTTGTATTCGTATTTCGCCCGGGGAATTTGTTTGTCGCGTTCCAACGCCACCCCTAACAATTCGTTAGCTTGTTGAGTATGGTCATTTTCGGGAGAACGAATAATTTTCCGTAGCAACACAATGGCCCCTTTGTTATTTCCAAAGGTGATCGCCTGACGTGCCTTCGCCATCATCAAATCAACGCTGCTTTGCTGTGACTTTTTGCCCGCACCTTCATCTTGTTCAGGCACATCATTAAATACTTTCACCGAAAGACTTTTTCGGTCAGGCCCCGAGATCACTTCGAAGCGTACCGAGTGTGAAAATCGCAGAGTCAAATATGGGCCGCCAGGCACCCCCTCTTCATAAGTGACATAAACCAGCACAGACTTCTGGCCTTCGGGAGATAGCAATTCCCCACCCTCACGCACTTCTTTGTGAAATCGACGAATTTTTTCTTCATCGGAATCTGCGTCCAGCTCCAGCTGAATCTGAACGATTTCACCGCTCTTCTGCGGAAAGTGTTTTTGATATTTCAGGGGTAATCCGAACAGGATGTCGATAGTCGTTACATCAACGTCCTCATTGATCCTGATTTCATCCAGAACCACCTGCGCCGCCATGCTGAATGCGCTCAAAAACAACAAACACAGCAACAATACACTTTGCCGCACACTCATGAAACGGTAGTGACGAAAACTCAAAACATCTTCCCTGCAACAGATCTGAAACCCAATTTATTTAACTTCCTTGTTTACTGTGAGGCACTCAGGTTAATCCGAAAACCTGGCGACCCTTAAAATTATTTTCTGTCATCATACTGACAGGCCCGACCATTCCAGACAACATGCCTATCAAGACTCCTTAATCACAATACTCAAGCTCTGCAAACTGTCCCCCTCGCTGATAATCCAGTGCATCGGGCGATCAAATTTCATCACCAAAAATGGGCCGCCGGGGACATCGCCCTCATATTGCATGTGGGTCATGTGAATTTCCTTGCCTTCTTCAATGCCAACAAACTGCTCTAGCAAAGACAGGTTTTCTGCAAACTGTCCTATCGCGATGACGCTCAATTTTATTTGCAGAATATCCCCACTTGATTCCGGATAAGTACCCACCAAACGCACCGGTGCCGAAAATTCCAGTTGCAGAAATTTTTGCTCAGCCTCCCGCACCAGCACCACATCATCGACAAGCTTACGCTCGACATCAAAACTCACCACACCCAAGGCGTAGGCCGCCAAAAAAATCATAAAAAGTGCCGAGAAAAATTTTATCATTGCGATCACTGCTGTCCCGTTAACAAATACTTGTCATGCTGTAATGAGTTGTTTTGTGC
>CAYNYJ010000026.1:0-41290 GCA_964401355.1 uncultured Ectothiorhodospiraceae bacterium
ACGGTAGCAGGATGATGGATGGATTTTTAGATGGGGTTTACTGATCGCTTACGTTCTTCCCAGATGCATGGACTACCAAAAACACCGTCGTTGTGTCGGTGGATACGACGAATCTTTCCGGTGAGCTGCACATTGTCCTGCGGACGTTCGCTGGGTTTTCGCGTTCGCCATTCGTAATATCCGCGACAACATACCTTAAGCAATACGTACATCATGGAAACGGGAAAGGTTTCTCGGCAGCGTTCAATCATGTGGCATCTCACCTGGATCCCATGGCGATGTACCGAAAGGGCATAAATACGTTTCTTTTAAAAAATCACGTTCCTTTTTGGTTTGTAACAGCTCTTTTTTAAGCTGGGTGACATCTTCATCCCGTAGATTACCGTGGCTGGGAAAGACTTTTTTGCCCGGCTCGACATACTCTTTTATCCAGCGCCGAAGAACCTTGTCATTGAGACCAAAGTTTCGGGAAATCTCGGAGACTGGACTATCAGATTACTAAACCAATAATACAGTTTCTTGTGCATATTCTGGCACTGCTGTCCCGCTAACAAATACTTGTCATGCTGTAATGAGTTGTTTTGTGCGGTCTGTAATGTGATATGAGAAATTGAGACATGAATTTTAAACAGCCTCTTCCGTCATTCCGGTGGCCGCCTAAGAGCGCCTACTTTTGGTGGTGGTTCAACGACTTTCTGGATGCTGGTCTGCGTCAGCATGACGGTTATAAAGTTAACGGACCATTAGCAGTGATATTCTGGGCTAAATCTTCTTCTCGACATGGTGTATTTCTCAATAGTGGATTATCCACTCTTTTCAAGAGTGTCCGGGGGGACGGGCGAGAACCAGGAAACTATTTTTTTCAGTAGGCCGTGGTGTTCGTTAAATTTGGATTCAGACAGGCGGAAAGCCAGGATTATATAATCTGGTGAAATTTGGAAATGAAGGCCATGTCCTGCATGTGTTTTAGATGAAAAAAAAGAAAACCTGTATCGCTGATATCGATATCGCGAAGAACAGACTAACGGTTGTCATCAGATTCACGTGTAAAATTTACTGCCGCGACATTCCTCGGTGACAAACATCGCCATTGGAAGAATGCTTTGAATCGTTTTATGATTAAGTTTTCAGATAGAACTTCAAAACAGTTTGAGACTCGGCAGTTACACAGAATTATTTACAGGCTCTGGATATGCGTACAATTAATCGGATACAGCGTATAGTGTCTACCCTCGGCGAATGGATGATGATTCGTTTGTGGGCTGGCGGATTACGTGCGGCTCTGTTTACCTTGGTGTGGTGGACGCTCACGGATGGTGCAAAGAGTTCATGGCTGGTTGGTGTTCCGGTGGTTCTGTTTGCGACGCTGGTCAGCGTGATACTCCTGCCTCCCTTTTCCTGGTCATTGATTGGAGTCGTACGTTTTATCCCATTTTTTCTCTGGCGCTCTCTGTGCGGTGGAATAGATGTTGCCAGGCGAGCATTGCACCCGCGGTTACTGATATTACCGGCATTGTTTGACTATCGGTGGCGATTGCCGCCAGGCTTGCCGCGGGTGTTCATGGCGAATACCGTAAGTTTACTGCCTGGCACTTTGAGTGCTGAACTGGGTGAGGAATTCCTGCGTGTCCATGTGCTCGATGAAACCGGTGCCTTTGCAGAGGAATTGAGAGTGCTGGAGAAACAGGTGGCTGACGTGTTTGGGCTGAAGTTAGCGTGAAAAAACAGGGGTAAAGTGTGATATGAAACGGTTCAAAAATATTCTTTTCGTTTTCGAGTCAGGGGTGGATGACCCTATGGCACTGGAGCGCGCTGTCACTCTGGCGGGAAACAACCAAGCTCAGTTAACCGTTGTTGAGGTGATGGAGGAGCTGCCGGCCACCTTTGATACCGCCAGTGACAGCATGTCACTGGAAATGCTACAGAAAGCCATACTCAAAGAGTGCCAAGAGCGATTAAAGCGCCTGGTTGAGCCCATTCGAACGGATGTTCGTGTGGACACCAAAATTCTGGTGGGAAAATCTTTTCTAAAAATTATCCATGAGGTACTGCAAGGCCAACGGGATTTAGTCATAAAATCCGTACAAAATGGTGGCCATATGGATCGGATATTCGGTAGCAACGATATGCATCTGTTACGCAAATGTCCCTGTCCAGTGTGGATAATGAAACCAACTGAAGCCAAATCGTATCGACGAATTCTGGTAGCCGTGGATATTGGGGAGGCTGCCGATATTGAAAAACAGAAATCACTCAATCGTCAGGTTCTGGAAATGGCAGCCTCGTTGGCCCACTCGGAATTCTGCGAGTTACATGTGGTTCATGTGTGGCGGGCATATGGCGAAAGTGAGTTCAGAAGCGGTTTTGCCCGAATGCCTGAAACAGAATTGAAAACCTACATTGATGAGGTCTACCAAAAGCACCAGCAGTGGTTAAACGCGCTGATGGATGATTTTGCTACCTGGGTGGGGAAAGATGCTGTTGATTACGTCAAACCACAGGTGCACTTGCTGAAGGGCACCGCGAAGGATGAAATCCCACAGTTAGCAAGTAAGCTTGAGGCGGACCTCATCATCATGGGTACGCTGGCACGTACCGGGATACCCGGCTTCATCATAGGTAACACCGCAGAGACAATCCTGAACCGCATTGATTGTTCAGTGCTGGCTTTCAAACCTGATGGTTTTGTCACACCGGTCAAGGTTGAGGACTGAACGTGCATGGATGTCCTGTACCTGGGGATGGCACTGTTTCTCCTGTTGACATTAGTAGCGGGATTGTGGCGTGTTTTGCGTGGCCCGACAGCGGCGGATCGCATGCTCGCAGCTCAGTTATTTGGCACCACTGCAGTTGCTTGTACGCTGTTGCTGGCGCAGGCGTTTGATCAGCCATCGTTGCGTGATGTGGCACTGGTGTTTGCACTGCTGGCGGCGGTAACCGCTGTCGCTTTCGTGCAACGCGCGTGGGTTGCCCAAGATGATAACAATGCAGGTGACTGACTTTTTCACAGTGTTTCTTTTGCTGGCTGGAGCGGTATTCTTTCTCGCGGGAACCGTCGGCCTGTTGCGATTTCCTGATGTTTATACTCGTTTGCATGCGTTGACCAAGGCCGACAATGTCGGTCTGGGACTGGTAGTAGCCGGGCTCGTATTGCAGGCGGAGTCCTGGGCTGTGGCAGGCAAGCTGCTACTGATCTGGTTATTAGTGTTGCTCGCCGGTGCCAGCGTCGCCCATCTGATTGCCGCCGCAGCACAGCAAAGAGGTATCAAGCCGTGGAAACGATAACCCTGTTGCAGTCAGTATTCGATATCGTCCTGGGAGTCGCCTTGTTATGGCTGGGTTGGCAGGCACTGGCGAGCCCGGATCTATTCCGAGCCATTGTGTTGTTCATCGCTTTTGGACTAATGATGGCACTGGCCTGGGTACGGCTCGATGCCCCGGATGTCGCGCTTGCCGAGGTCGCTATTGGCACGGGACTGACTGGCGCCCTGTTGCTGGCCTCATTAGCAAGGCTCAAACCAAAGGATGCAACAAAGACAAATCAGAAAACCAACGGTGAAGCCAAAATTAATGAAGAACCGCAGTAATCGGCAGACGCGGTACTGTTTAACTTTCGGACTTACGATACCTTGCTATGGCCGGTTGGCGTCCTCTGACACAGACGCCCCAGCCGACGCAAAAACTGCGCGGCTGAGCTTTGCGTTATAACTTCAAATAGAGTAATTACATGCCGGTAAAAATGCCCACAGTTTTGATTTTAGGTGCAGGAGCAAGTACGCATTGCCATTACCCTCATAGGCATAAAGTTACTTTCCGAGCTATCAAAACTTAAAAATTCAACAGCTATCGATAATTTTCCTTTGGATTGGGGCGATCAGATGCAGAAAGGTTTTTAACCAAGCTTAGTCGCTCAGGTCATTATTCTGTTGATGCCTATTTAGAGCGCACTGATGAAGATATTTCATTGGGTAAATACCTACTTGCCCTATCTTTAAAACGACTTGAAGTATTGGATCAATTATTTCCACCATCCAATTCGGGCTGGTATCAATATCTATTCAATAGCTTAATTGCACAGAACTCAGGATTTGGTGAAAATAACCTAACTATTGTCACGTTCAATTATGACCGGTCGCTAGAGGCGTATCTATACAATGCGCTTCTTAACCGATTTTCATTTTCCAATGAAGAGGCATTGATTGAATTACTAACAAGTCACTAATAATGAATGCTACTCATGTTACTTAAATCCACCGTCATACCGGCGAATGCCGGTATCCAGGAGCTGGATATAAACATATCAAAGCCCGTTACCCTGTCAACATTAACCTAAAATACAGCCTTGCATGTATTGCCACCCTCCCTGGATGCCGGCATTCGCCGGCATGACGACCGGGATTTTAAAAAGAAGCAGTATCCTTTTCAGGCGACTGGGTAGTAAATAAGATACCGATAATTCAGGTTCACGGAATATTAGGTGATTACCCAGGCCATCCTTATGAGCCAGAGTGCGTCCCAGGTGATCTATAGAGGATATCAAAATCAATCCAAATTATTCACGAATTAGAAGATAGCGATAATAATTTCTGCAATGAATATTTTCAGCAAGCACATGTTGCTATTCAGAACGCGAAGAAAGTATGCTTTTTAGGCTTCGGTTTTCACTTTGGTAATGTAAAAAGGTTCCGAATAGACTGGGGAGATAAAAAAGAAAGGAGCGTACTAACAACAATGCCAGATACAACAGCCGAAGAATACTCACAATTAATAAAGCGCTTGGAACCACTCGGGTTTTCACGTAAGTTAATGCCACAGTCTGGAGGGCATACCTGTGATAATTTCTTTCGCGTTGCTACCTCATTGGAATAAAGTTAAACAAAGCGCTGGTTCGGACGCATAGCTTAGTCGTTAGAGCAGAAACATATGATACGGGTTAAAGTGGAGTTTATGATCATCTTCCTTAACATGGGTTCTATAAATGATTGATATAAAAGAGGATCATGACGGTCCTGTTTTTCTTCGTGAAATTGAAATTCATTATAAGAAAAAGCGAGTTTCAAGAGATGCAGTGAATGGGTCAATAACATGCCCAGCTGATGTCGTTAAACTTTTTCATGGTCTTCAGGATGAAACCAAGGAAAAAATGATAGCAATTAATTTAGATAGCAAGCATAAAATATTATGTTTTGAGGTGATTGCTATAGGGTCAATCGCATCTATTTACGTTAGGCCAATGGAGGTCTTTCGTACAGCTTTTCCAGTAAATGCTTATGGGTCTTTAGTATTACATAATCATCCATCTGGCGATTCAACACCAAGTGAACCTGACAAAGACTTTACCAGAAGGCTTAACCGTTTAGCGCTGGATATGGGCCTTAAATTTCTCGATCACATCATTATTGGAAGTAACGGTTACTACAGTTTTAAAAAGAGCAGTGACATTATCAGCACATAGCTCTAACAAACGATGACACTCCGACCGCAAAAAGTGGCTATTGGTGTTCTTATTTAAGCATAGTCACGCCCACGCCGCTTTTTGGTCGGGTGAATCGAAACGTTAGCCCAGGCTCGCGGCGCTTTATAAAGATGGTGTCCTCACTAAACCGGAAACCTATTTATATCCATTTCCTGATTTATTAGCATTCCATAACGCCCCCAACGGTTATTGAACAAACGTTGTTTGAAATGCACCTTAAACATCGCATGCGTGCGTTCCAGGGAGTATTCCACAACAACCCAGACTATGCCCTGTGGTATGGTTGGAGCGAAATGGTACGTGATTTAGCAGACATCAAAGAGAAAGTTGCTGATCTGCGAGCCAAAATGAAATAAGAACAAACATTAACTGAACGCACTGACTAAGGTCGGCACCGGGTATTACCCTGGCCGAGGCAGCTATTCGCGCAGGACTGATGGGTGCCCTGTTGCTGGTGGCACTGGCAAGGTTCGAGTCAAAAATTGCACCAAAGCCAACTTCTGAAAAGAATCATCAACCCGAAGCTTATGACTGAGGGAGGTAAAAAAAACAGATGCTGTTTCGGTTGTTGCTTGTAATACTGCTGTCAGTTCTGACAGCAGTATTAGGTTATGCGGTGTTGAACCTCGCCCCGTTGGCCCCCGGTTTGAGCGAGCAGGTGACGTTAAAACTCGACGCCAGCGGGGTGAGCAATCCGGTCACCGCAGTGCTGCTTAATTTTCGGGCTTACGATACCTTGCTGGAGTTGGGAGTGCTATTGCTGGCGCTGCTTGGAACCTGGTCACTCGGGGCTATTCCGGAACGTCGCGAGCCGTCTCGGGGGCCGGTGCTGGATATGTTATCGCGCCTGCTGGTTCCATTGTTAATCCTGGTGGCCGGCTATCTGCTGTGGGTCGGGGCTCACGCACCAGGCGGCGCCTTTCAGGCCGGTTCAGTGCTGGGCGCGGCGGGCGTGTTGCTATTACTGGCCGGTTGGCGTCCTGACACAAGGTTTACGGGGTTGCCATTGCGCATGGCCCTGGTGGCGGGGCTGGGAGTGTTTGTGGTAGTGGGTGTTGTGTTAATACTGATGGGTGGGCGCCTGCTGGAATATCCCCCACCGTTCGCCGCAACGCTGATACTACTGATCGAAGCGGCTGCCACCTTGTCTATTGGTATCACTCTGGCCGCCCTGTTTCTGGGCAGCAGGCCAGAGGCAGGAACAAACCATTGAACCATGCCTTCCTCTATGCGCTGGTCGGGACGGGACTGTTTACGCTAGGCCTGTACGCCTTAATCGTCCACCCGCATTTACTGCGCAAGATCCTCGCCATCAATGTAATGGGTAGTGGAGTGTTCCTGGTGTTGGTAGCACTGGCGGCCCGTACCCGGGAGGCAACACCGGATCCGGTGCCACACGCTATGGTGATCACTGGAATAGTGGTTGCCGTATCGGCCACCGCCCTGGCACTAGCATTGATGCTACGAGTGCAGGCCGAAACAGGCCGGGCCGAACTTAGCGAAAAATCGTTGGAATAACGCCCTGTGCCTGTATTGATGCTCGATATCCATTGGCAGGTGATGGTCATTATGCTGCCGCTGGCTGCTGCCCTGGCTTGTTTTTTATGGCCACGGCACAGTGTACAGATTGGCCTGCTCAGCGCACTGGGTATTGTCGCTGGCGTGGCGGCGCTGGGCTGGCAGGTGACGGAGCTGGGTGCGCAACGCTATGCGGTCGGTGGCTGGGGTGCGCCGCTGGGTATCGATCTTTACGTCGATGGCCTGAGTCTGCTGATGCTCATGGTGACAGCTCTGGTGGGTCTGGGTGTCAGTGTCTATTCCAGCGGCTATTTTAGTGGAGATAAAGCAAGGCATTTTTGGCCACTATGGATGTTTTTATGGGCCGCGCTGAATGCCCTGTTTCTGTCTGCGGATATCTTCAACCTCTATGTCACCCTGGAATTGATGGGACTGGCGGCGGTGGCACTGGTCGCGTTGGCAAAGGGTGCAGATGCCCTGGCCGGGGCTATGCGTTACCTGCTGGTCAGCCTGCTGGGTTCCCTGTTCTTTCTGCTGGGCGTTGCATTGCTTTATCACAGTTTTGGCAGCGTCGACATTGCAACACTGGCAGAGCGAATGGAACCATCCCCGGCAGTGTGGGTCGCGATGGGACTGATGACTGCCGGTTTGTTACTCAAGACTGCGCTGTTTCCGCTGCACTTTTGGTTGCCGTCGGCCCATGCCAGCGCCCCGGCCCCGGTGAGTGCGCTGCTGTCCGCACTGGTAGTGAAAGCCTCGTTTTATATTCTGCTGCGGCTGTGGCTGGAAATTTTTCCGCTGGTCAACGCTGCGCTTAGTCAACTGCTGGGCCTGCTCGGTGCGGCCGCTGTGCTCTGGGGTGGCCTCCAGGCGCTGCGCCAGACGCGGCTTAAAATGCTGATCGCCTATTCGACTGTGGGACAAATCGGTTATCTGTTTCTGGCGTTTCCGTTGGCAAGCATCATCGGCTGGACGGGCGCACTTTATCTGCTGTTATCCCACGCTGCGGCCAAGACGGCCATGTTCATGGCTGCCGGTAATATTTTGCGTTTCGGCGGACATGACCGCATTGCGGATCTTGATCGTGTGGTGCAGCGTCTGCCCTTGACGATGACGGCCTTTGCCCTGGCAGGTGTCAGCATTATGGGTCTGCCGCCCAGTGGTGGGTTTATCGGCAAGTGGCTGCTGCTGGAGGCCGCCATCCGTGCCGGCCAGTGGTGGTGGGGGGGCGTCCTGATCTGCGGTGGATTGCTCTCCGCCGCCTGGGTCTTTAAAGTGATTGGCTATGCCTTTACCCAGTCCGAAACGCCTCACAGCTCCAGAGCAGTACCCGTTAGCATGGAATGGGTCGCGCTAGCCATGGCGCTGGTCGCCATTCTGCTGGGTTTGTTTGCCTCCTGGCCGTTGGCATTAATGGAGATCGGTTTACCCTTTGGCGGGGAGGTCAGCAGATGACGTGCATGGACGCACTCGCCGCTCTTTGGCATCCATGCCACCGTTGCAGGGCCTGCCCCATGAGCGTAGCAAGTGTTTTGGGCATTGGTACGTCCCTGTACGTCAATTCGCAGGCGTGTGGAGCGCAGGAGCGATGAGCTGGGCCGCCGCGCTGCCACTGCTCGTTCTTGCCAGCTCCCTGTTTGCGGGACTGGTGATTTTCTTTCTGCCGGAAGAACGTGTTGCCACCCGCATCAGCCTGAACCTGGCCGGTGCGACTCTCAAATTGATACTGGTCGGGGTGATGATCTGGGGTGTTTTTCACGGACACCCATTCGAAACCCGCCTGCCCTTGTTACCCGGTCTGGATCTGGTGCTGCGTGCCGACCCCTTGTCGATGTTGTTTGTGGTGCTTTCCAGTGTTCTGTGGTTGGTGACGACCGTTTATGCCATCGGCTATCTGGAGGATTCGCCCAATCGCAGCCGCTTTTTCGGATTTTTCAGCTTGTGTGTAACCGCCACGGTCGGTGTAGCGTTGGCTGGCAACCTGCTTACCTTTTTGCTGTTTTACGAACTGCTGACACTGGCCACTTATCCGCTGATCGTACACCGTGGTACCGATCAGGCACGACGCGCAGGTCGCACCTATCTGATCTATACCGTTGCAGGCGGCGCTTTATTACTGATCGGCACGGTATGGCTGTACACCCTCACCGGTACCCTGGAATTCACTGCACGCGGTTTTTTATCCAGCCTGGACGAATCACAGCACGGAATTCTGGTCGTTATATTCGTGCTATTGATCACCGGTCTGGGCGTAAAGGCCGCACTGGTTCCGCTGCATGGCTGGTTACCGCAAGCAATGGTGGCAGCAGCACCGGTGAGCGCATTGTTGCATGCAGTGGCAGTAGTGAAGGCGGGGGCTTTTGGTATCGTGCGCGTGGTTTACGATGTCTATGGCATCCAGTTTGCCGCCAGTCTGGGGGTGACATTGCCACTGGCGATAGTGGCTGCTGTGACGATTATTTACGGCTCAATGCGGGCACTGTTCCAGGATGATCTGAAACGCCGCCTGGCATTCTCCACCGTCAGCCAGGTCGCCTATATCGTACTCGGCATCGCCATCGCTGGCCCGCTCGCGACCATTGGCGGCCTGGTACATCTGGTACACCAGGGCGTAATGAAGATCACCCTGTTTTTCTGCGCCGGAAATCTGGCTGAAACGCTGGGAATTCATAAAGTCAGTGAAATGAACGGTGTAGGACGGCGTATGCCCTGGACCATGGCGGCCTTTACTATCGGTGTCTTCGGCATGATCGGTATACCGCCACTGGCCGGTTTTGTCAGCAAATGGTATCTGGGGCTGGGAGCGCTGGATGCCGGACACGACTGGGTGATATTTGTTCTGGCTGGCAGCGGTCTGCTTAACGCCGCCTATTTTTTGCCGATTTTGTACGTAGCCTGGTTCAAACAGCCGGTCGGTTGCTGGCCCGCTGAACGTAACTTCGGGCGGCGGGAGACAGCCTGGGCGCTACTGGCGCCGCCGCTGGTAACCGCCTCGCTGACAATCATCCTGGGGCTGTTGGCATCGGCGCCGTTTAGCCCGCTGCTGTGGGCGCGTTTTATTACGACGCTGGAATACGCACCGTGAATACCACGCTGAGTACATCCCTGCTCATCATGGTACCTCTGTTGCCGCTGTTGCTGGCGTTTCCGGCACTGCGCTCGCGGATCGGATGGCCTTGTCATATCGCCCTGTTGCCTGCGCTTGTTCTGGTCATTGTCCCGGTGAATATTTCGGTTGAGTTGCCCTGGCTATTGTTGGGTAGCGAGCTGGGTATTGATGGGGCAGGCCGTTGGGTATTAGCGATGTCGGTGCTGATTTGGGTCGTCGCCGCGACCCTGTTGCATACCGCCAAAGGCAAGCCCGTGAATGATCGTCTCACGAGTTTTTTTCTGCTTACCCTGGCGGGCAATCTGGGCGCGGTTCTGGCAACGGAGCTGGTAGGCTTTTTCGCTTTTTCGGTGCTGATGGGTTACGGATTTTATGCGTTATTGGTTGCCGATGGAGGCGAAGGCGAAGGAATGCCGCGGGCTGCACGTGTCTATCTGGTATTGCTGATTCTGGCTGATCTGGCACTGTTCGAGGCCTTGCTGATCGCGGCGGCAATGACTGAGGATCTGGCTTTTGAAGCGGTACGTCAGGCAATGGCGCTCTCACAAGGAACGCCCTCATCAATTTTGTATCTGTCGATGGTGTTTGTCGGCTTTGCGGCCAGGGCGGCTATTTGGCCGTTGCACTTCTGGTTGCCCTTGCTGTTTGCTTCGACCCGACCAGCGCTGGCTCTGTTATTGGGCAGTGTTCCTGTTGCGATGGCACTGCTGGGTGTCGTGCGCTGGATGCCGGTTGGAGAAATTACCTCACCTGATCTGGGCTTGATCATCCAGGGCCTGGGTGTAACGGCCATGCTCTACGCCATCCTGGCAGGGGTAAAACGGGCACAGCTGAAAATGTTACCCGCCTATGCTGCCATCTTCGCCACGGGATTATTCACCACGGCCCTGGGTACGGGACTGGCCGAGTCCGCTACATGGAACCACTATGGGTATTTGGCCTATTTCTTTATTGTCTTTCTGGGGTTTGGTCTGGCGATCCTGGTTGCCATCATCGGCGGGTTGCAGACGAGGTGCCATTCCACTGCTGCACCTGAACAGAAGACGGACGATTCGACCCCGTGGTTTGAACGTTGGCCTGGAGCAGTTCTGCATTGGTCCGCGCAGATAGGGTTCGATACCTTACCCAGGTTGCGTGCTGCATGGTTGACTGAAGTGGGCCGTCTCCGGAAGATCCGTGTAGGGAAAAAAATATTAGATGGTAGTGAGTATTTTCTGCAACGCTGGATCTTTGCCATCACCCTTTTTCTGTTGCTGACGATGGTGTTTATATTTCTCGCTGCGCGCTGACTGAATCATCCGGGCAGCCGTTGTCTGGTCTCAGGAATAACGTACTGGCTTGTCAGCGGAAAGGGTTGACCATGATCGGTAAATAGTTGCAACCGTCTTGTTATCCTGATCAAGGGGGAACTATATGGCATCCCGGTTTCGTTGGATTGGCGAGCGGTAAAGAACCCCACGGTCGTTCCAGGATGGTTTGTTAATGCCTGGTTCAATTCATATCACGAAAAGGTGTCCGGATGAGTGGCGATTTTACATGGAGATTTGATGTTGCAGCTATCGAATGGTTGATCGTTTTTACTGTGTTGGTCATTCTGGTTGTTGTGGCCGCACGCGGGTTATTCAGAGCATTCAGAAAGCCGGATAACCAGTCAGGTGAATCGCTTTCGACACAGGAAAACTGGCATGTCGAAAGTGATAAAACAGTTTTTGAATCACTTGAAACGGCACCAGAAGGACTTTCAAAAGAACAGGCAGACAACCGGCTTGCCAGACATGGGCCGAATAGGCTTCCCGAACCGAAGACGCGTGGTCCACTGGTGCGGTTTTTCTATCAATTCCATAATGTACTGATTTATGTGCTGATGGTCGCGGGTGTCATCGTCGCCATGCTGGGGCATTGGGTAGATGCCGGTGTGATCATGGCGGTGGTTTTTCTTAATGCCCTGATCGGATTTGTGCAAGAGGGCAAGGCCGAGGATGCCTTGAAGGCAATACGGCAGATGCTCTCTCCCAATGCCATGGTGATGCGTGATGGTCGACAAATTACCCTTCAGGCTGAAGATCTGGTGCCCGGTGATATCGTACTGTTGCAATCAGGCGACAAGGTGCCGGCAGACCTGCGACTGTTCCGCCTCAAGGGACTGCAAATTCAAGAGTCGGTACTGACAGGGGAATCGATGGCGGCCGAAAAGATCATTGACCCGGTTGCGCAGGAGAGCGTGATCGGAGACCGTCTTTGTATGGCTTATTCGGGCACTTTGGTTACCCATGGCCAGGGTGCCGGTGTGGTGATTGCGACCGGGGCACAAACCGAGATTGGACGCATCAGCACTCTGGTTTCGGAAGTGGAATCGGTGACAACCCCGTTGTTACGTCAAATGGCCCAGTTTGGTCGCTGGCTTACGCTGGCCATTCTGGCTCTTGCCATTATTACCTTTGCGTTTGGTTTGCTGGCTCGGGATTACGCCGCGGCTGAAATGTTTCTTGCCGCAGTCAGCCTGGCGGTAGCGGCAATCCCCGAAGGTTTGCCTGCCATTATGACCATCACGCTGGCGATCGGTGTGCAGCGTATGGCACGGCGTCATGCCATTATCCGCAGACTGCCTGCCGTCGAAACCCTGGGGGCGGTGACCGTTATTTGTTCGGATAAAACCGGCACTCTGACCCGCAATGAAATGACGGTGCGGACGATTGCTGTTGCCGGCAAGCTGTTTACCCTGGGTGGCACGGGTTACGATCCTCACGGTGCGATATCGATGTCGGACAGAGATGTACCGGCGGAGGAAAGACCGATTTTGCGGGAGGTGATTCGAGCGGCGGTGCTTTGTAATGATGCATCGCTGGAACAAAGAGACGATGAGTGGCTTGTCCACGGTGATCCGATGGAGGGAGCCTTGTTAATATCCGGTTTAAAGGCCGGACTGGATATTGAAGCTGAAGGCAAACAATACCCGCGCACCGACCTCATTCCGTTTGAATCCGAACATCGTTTTATGGCGACGCTGCATCACAGTCACAGGGGGGATGCTTTCATCTTTCTTAAAGGTGCTCCTGAACGTGTACTGGAGATGTGTACTCAGCAGAGAACGGTTGATGGCGAGCAGTCTGTAGATATAAATTACTGGTTGGAGCGGGTTGAAGAAATGGCGCAGCAAGGTCAGCGCGTCTTGGCCATTGCCGTTAAACCGGTAAGCCACGGACAGATGGAGCTGGCGTTCAGGGATGTAGAAAATGGCCTGACAATGCTGGGTATGTTCGGCCTGATCGATCCACCTCGTGAGGAAGCAATTGAGGCGGTGAAGGTCTGTCGACAGGCCGGTATCCGGGTGAAAATGATCACCGGCGATCATGGCGCCACCGCCCTCGCTATCGCCCGGCAACTCAATCTTGTTAATACTGATGAGGTGCTGACCGGACAAGAGCTTGAGCTGATGAGCGAACATGAGTTGTGCCAACGTGTGCAAGATGTTGATGTCTATGCGCGAGTAAGCCCTGCACACAAACTGCTTCTGGTGAAGCTGATGCAGGAACAGGGTTTGGTCGTAGCGATGACGGGCGATGGTGTAAACGATGCGCCGGCGCTGAAACGTGCCGACGTGGGTATAGCCATGGGCCGGAATGGAACCGAAGTTGCCAAGGAAGCCGCCGAAATGGTGCTGGCCGACGACAATTTCGCTTCGATTGCTCATGCCGTAGAAGAGGGGCGCACGGTCTATGCCAATCTCAAAAAATCCATCCTCTTTATTCTCCCTACCAATGGTGGTCAGGCGCTGATTATTTTTGCCGCCATCGTGTTTGGTTTTCACCAATTGCCGTTAATCCCGGTGCAGATACTCTGGGTGAATATGGTGATAGCGGTGACCCTGGCGTTGTCGCTGGCATTCGAACCCGCCGAAAAAAATGTCATGCGACGCCCACCACGTGATGCCGGTGAACCGATACTGACAACTTATCTTGTTTGGCGTATTGCCTTTGTCTCGGTTATTCTCATGGGTGGAACGTTCTGGCTTTTCCTTTGGGCTTTGGAACAAAGTGTCAGTATTGAGTATGCGCGAACGGTGGCTGTCAATGCGCTAGTCATGTTTCAGATTTTCTATCTGTTCAATTCCCGTTATATCACCGCCCCGGTTCTTAACCGGGCAGGCTTGACCGGTAACCGTTATGTACTGATTGCCATTGCTATACTCATCATCTTTCAGCTTGCTTTTACCTATCTTGCGCCAATGCAGTCCTTGTTTGGTACTGCAGCGATCGACTTTAATGTATGGGTCCGCATCCTGCTCGTGGCCTCTTCTGTATTATTTCTGGTCGAGTTAGAGAAATATTTTGTACGGCGCATGGATCAAAATGGATGATTGCAGTACAGACCCGCGCTTACAGTTTGCCATCGAAACACATGCTGGCAGCAGCATGACCTCGGCTTTTAGTATCAGTTAAAATGGGACTATTACATAGCCAGTCACTGAATAACTCGAATATTTATCTGATTATTGTTGAGTGCCGTTTTAAATTGGCAGCGACCAGAATGACTACTCGCATCATATATACTCGGTAGGTTTCTCCTGGTAGGGGCTAGGAGGGGGCTGATCGAAGTATGGTTGGCTTTTTTTGCTGTCCTATTTTTTGCCCTGCATCGCTTTAATTAGTCGATCCTGAAAAACAATCAAGCCACTGAAAAACAAAAAAAGATACCAACCTAAGGTAAAATATCGTCCAGAAAGCAGTGCTAATGGCTCTAAAACTGGACGAAAGGGAAAACGCGGATGATTCGAGACAGAAGTCAAAACTCGGATCAAATGAATTTTTTGCACGCTGATTTATTGGATCAATTGAACCCCAAACATCCATCACTTCGCTTGGCAGAAAACAGCCCCTGGGACTATTTTGAAACCGAATTTACCCCGCTGTATTCCGATCAAGGGCGGCCCGCCAAACCCATTCGACTCATGGTGGGGCTATCGATTCTAAAGCATCTGGAAAACCTCAGTGACGAGGTTTTAATCGATCGTTGGGTACGCGACCCGTACCAGCAAGTGTTTTGTGGTGAGATGGCGTTTCGGTGGGAATTTCCCTGTGATCCTTCGGACATGACCTACTTTCGAAAACGCATTGGGCCGATGAGGTTTGAGAAAATACTCTCCGCCTCTGTCGCCCCGCACGGTGAATCCGCCATCGAAGAAGAGATGTGCATCGACACCACGGTGCAGGAAAAAAACACCACCTTTCCAACGGATGCCAAACAGTACCGCAAAATTCACGGCCACCTGCTCAAGCTGGCCCGGGCAGAAGGCATTCAATTACCGCGCACGCATGAAAAAGAAGTCAAACAACTCAAGCTGCACACACGTTTCGCTAGTCATCCTAAAAACCGCAAAAAGGCGCGGCGCGCCGTCAAACGGCTCAACACTATTTCGGGCCGATTACTGCGAGAAATACAGCGTCAAATGAATGAAGCGCAACAACAGAAACATCAAAAAACACTAAACCTCTATTGTCGAGTACTCCAGCAGAAGCGCGGCGATAATAACAAAATCTACAGCCTGCACGAACCGCACATCTACTGCATGAGCACCAACAGCAGGCGCTTTTAGGCGAGATCGGCAACACCCGAATACAGATACCTAAGCCACCGCGAAAGAATGCCTCAAAGGCCCTGCAAAATGAAATGCGCAAATACCCCAGGGCACCCTCTCTGCCCCCTTCGGGGTCATTCACCTTGCGTTTTCAACGACGCGCTGCCATAGAGCCGGTGATTGGGCATTTGAAATCTGATCACCGACCCAACCGCAACTTCTTGAAAGGCCTTGCAGGTGATCAGATCAATCTGCTAATGGCCGCTGCCGCATTCAACTTCAGGAAGTGGATGCGGGAAGTTTGTTTTTGGCTCACGAATATCAAGCAGATATTTTCCTGGATAATCAGCTCGACAGAGCAATGGCGACATAGTCATTGAATATGGGTTTTTCAGGATCGATTAACTATTTGGTTTCACTGAGTTAAAGCCATTGCGAAGGCAGCACTCCTCCCGCTGAGCTTCGGCTCCGAATATCTTCATTCCAAAGTTCAGAACGCAGTATTACATTTGCTCCTGGCTAATCGGCAGAAGTCGGCTGAATTTAGATGGAATTGATTTGAACGGGGAGAGACATTTGACGCCTTAATCGTTGTCAGTTTTTGCCATTTGTTTTTGCAAGTGTACGACGATGCTTTGCACTTGCTGCTCATCCACAGTGGGGGGCGAGGCCTCCCGAGTTCGTCCTAGAGTGGAAATGGTCAGTTTTAATTGCGCAAAATAACGCCGACAATGCACACACATTAAGAGGTGCAGCCAATAGTTTACGCGTTTCCACCACGGCATATGCCGATCCAGATAATCGCTTGAATGCTCTGTGATGTCTTTGCAGCTGGGCATTAGGCTCATCGTTTTTGGTGCTCCTCAATGGCCAATTGAATATGGGTGCGGGCGCGATGGAGCAAAACTCTGCCATTAGACTCAGAAACCTCTAGAACCTTACAAATATCTTCCATACTTAATCCTTGCATATCTCGTAGCGTGACGGTTGCTCGCTGAATGGGCGAGAGTGACGTCAATGCGGTGCTGATACAGGTTTTCAACTCACTGCTGGCGAGCAGGGCCTCGGGAGTGTCTGCGTGCCACATGGCGGGCGGGTTGGACCAATGGGTATCGGCTTTAAAACGCGTCGGGTCGAGAATCGGCGAATCGTTGAAGTCATCGCCCAGATTGACCGTGCGTGATTCATGCCGTAGCCGACTCTTGGCGGTGTTGCTGACGATGCGCAGAATCCAGGTTTTCAGACTGGATCGTCGTTCAAATTTGGGTAATGCCTTTAATACGGCCACCCAGGCCTCTTGCGCGACCTCATCGGCGATAGCGCTGCCGATGATGGCGCGGGCCAAATGCACCATCAGGCCGTGATAGGCAGTAACGACCTGGCAGTAGGCTTGTTCATCGCGCGCTAATAATCGGGGGATTAGGATGTCGTCGTTTGGAAGCGGAGGCGGTGCCACTTAATTTCCCTTTTTGTTATTACAAAACGTAACATAAGCCAGAAATATGAGTCTGTGCATGTCGTTGATCAGATCTGTCCTTAGAGGAGTGTCATTCTGCCTATTTGGCCGATATGTAACAAGCGGTCTGCGCATTAAATATCTGAAGTTCGTTGAATGGCTGGTGCCAGAGGGCTCTATCTGAGCGTTGCCTTTATACTACCGCCCAGTCGGTGTTGAGAGGCATTGTACGGTGTTTGACCTCTAAGCAGAGCTTTGGTTGTGGCCATCGGGATAGATTTTTAAGCTGGCTTGTCCAAGCACTGCTAAGTGAGATATCAATGACTGGATGTAAATAGTTAAAATAAATCGTAGGATTGAAACAATTATGCTGGAAACTTTGCCTTTACTCGAAAAGACCACATTCCCTGCGTTGACGCGCGTAGATATTTCTGTGCTGCAAGTCAATCTCGGGTATTTGTGTAACCAACAATGCCTGCATTGCCATGTGAATGCCGGTCCCAAGCGAACCGAAATCATGAATGAAGAAAACATTCAGGTGATTATCGATTATCTTGATATGAATTCGACGGAAGTGCTTGATCTGACCGGGGGGGCTCCGGAACTCAACCCGTTCTTTCGTGACTTGGTTAAGGCTGCTCGTCTCCGCAATGTGACGGTGATTGATCGTTGCAACCTGACGGTACTGAGTGAACCGGGACAGGAAAGCCTGGCTGATTTTCTGATGGACCAACAAGTTCAAGTGACGGCGTCGTTGCCGTGTTATCAGCAGGAGAATGTTGATGGTCAACGCGGTAAGGGCGTGTTTGAAAGAAGCATCACTGGTCTACAAGCATTAAATCAGCGCGGTTACGGTAGCGTTGGAAGCAAGCTGGAATTGAACCTGGTGTATAACCCAACGGGCCCGTTTCTGCCGCCTCCGCAAGCGGCGCTTGAAGCCGAATACAAAAAACAATTGTTTGAACAATACGGGATTGTTTTTACTCGGCTGTTAACCTTGGCCAACATGCCGATTCAACGCTTCGGAAGCAGCTTGATATCAAAAGGTCAGTTTAATGAATACATGACCCTGTTACAAAATTCACATCAACAATCGAATCTGGAAACCGTAATGTGCCGTAATCTGGTTAGCGTCGATTGGCAGGGTTATATTTATGATTGTGATTTTAATCAAATGTTGAACTTGCCCATGCAACTGCCCAACAAGGATAAGCCACATTTACGCGACTTAAATGCTGTAGCGGTGTCGGGGCTGCCGATTACCGTTCGCGGGCATTGCTATGGATGCACGGCGGGGCAGGGCAGTAGTTGCGGCGGGGCTTTAAGTTAAACTTGTCACCGATTGTTTTTTAGCTGCTATGCGTCTTTCTATTATCATTCCCATTTTAAACGAAGCAAAAGTACTTGAAGCCAATCTCAAGAAACTGCAGTGGCTGCGTCAGCTGGGACATGAAATTATCATTGTCGATGGAGGCAGTCATGACGCAAGCCTTATTTTGGCTGAGCCGCTTGTTGATCAAATTGTTTCTTCATCGCCAGGGCGTGCAGTGCAAATGAATATGGGGGCGAAAACTGCTGCGGGTGATGTGTTTTTATTTTTGCACGTTGATACCTTATTTCCTCATGAAGGTATTGAAGCGATTGCCTTGGGTTTCGCGGACAAGGGTGATGGTTGGGGACGATTTGACGTGCAGTTATCGGGGCGGCATATATTTTTCCGAATCATAGAACGAATGATGAATTGGCGCTCACGGCTGACAAGTATCGCAACGGGTGATCAGGCGATTTTTATTTCGCGCTACTTATTTGAGCAGCAAGGCGGATTTGCTGATATTCCGTTGATGGAAGATATTGAAATAAGCCGTCGTCTGAAGCAGGTCAGGAAACCGATTTGTCTTCGGCAGAAAGTTGTTACTTCCAGCCGACGCTGGGAGGTGCATGGCGTCTGTAAAACCATATGGTTAATGTGGCGGTTACGTTTCGCGTACTGGTTAGGCGTGGATCCGGTACGCCTCGCACAACAATATCGCTAGCAATGAATGTTGAAATGTTGTATCCGCAAGGGCGCATTCTGGTTTTTTGTAAAGCGCCTGAACCTGGAAAGGTTAAAACCCGGCTGGCGAAAAATATTGGTGATGAAGCTGCGGCTACGATTCATGAATACCTGGCATGGCACTGTTTGCAGAAAATTTCCCATCAAAACATTGCCCCCATTGAATTGTGGTGTGCGCCCAATATTCGACATGCATTTTTTCAGCGTTGTGAAACAGTGTTTGGCGTTACACTGAAAAAACAAGTGGGAAAGGATTTGGGAGAGCGGATGGGAAATGCTTTTTCTGATGCCTTATCCCTATGTCGATATCCGTTGATCATTGGCACGGATTGCCCAGGCATCGATTCAGAATATTTGATGGCGGCATTTTCTGCGCTGCAAAATAATACTACGGTGATAGCGCCTGCTGAAGATGGTGGTTATGTGTTAATCGGCCTGCGTGAAGTCCAGGCACAAATATTTATGGATATGCCATGGGGAAGTTCGCGAGTGTTTGGAGAGACTGTAGCCCGGTTATACGGGAGTGTGAAGTACCTTGAGACGCGCTGGGATGTGGACCGTATGGAGGATATTCTGAGATTGCGCGAAGCAACAGAAATGTTGCAGCTCGAGGGGGATTTTTCAGAATACATTGATCGACTTGGGTTGTAATCCAAGAAGTATTTGTTGCTGACCTAACGGGTCATTTTTTGTCGGTTTTTGCGTTGTATTTCACTGACAAATCGTTCGATGGCACGTCGTTGTATTTTATCAAGTCGCTCAAAACGTCCGCCAATGTGAAGACTGTTGCTGCTCTCATGGATGCAGGAATGTCGTATCTGGAAGGCGCACCGAATCTGACTTTTGTTCGGCAATTTAATGAAGCATTGTGTTTCCTCGGTATAATTTTTAAGTGCCATGTTGTTTTTCTTTGGGAAACGGATGCACATGCCTTCTGCAGAGATATCGCTTAATTCACCTGTAAATATTGTATTTTCTGAGAGGTGAATTTCGATATCAATTTTTTCAGCGGCGCTGACTGGAACGCGAAATATGTTTCGGCGTTGTAGGTACCGTATATTTTTCGGAAACTCCAGTTCGTAGTAGGCAATGCCATTTTCGCTGCCCGCTTTTTTCAGGTGTACTGTGAAGTCGACATCCACACCTTCCAACATTGTGTGTAATGTCAATTTTCCAGAATTGATGAACAAATCATGTCCTGATTTGGGGTTCAGTTCATCAATAATCAGCCGGTTATTCTCGGCTTCAACGGAAAGCAATATAGTATTAAAAAATTTATTTGAGTCGGGTAATGTTGCCGTAAGCGTTATATGACGTTCCATAACTGGACGCAACAGTGCTGATATACGCATCGGGGATGTGATGGTTTCGTGCTGCTGAGTATAATTGTAATCAGCATGCGTTTCATTTGCGGGCGAATGATTTACCATTTGTGAAGCCTGTTGCATAATGAAATATTTAATTCAATAAATGGTTTATTGTTGCCATTAAGCGATGGCAAGTGATTGTCCTTGGGCTTTATGTTTCTGTTTCCCTGAAGCGCCATATAAACTCGCTTCCGGTTCCGTTGTCTCGCCTCGTAAAATTCCGATAGCTTGTCGTAAGTGTGTGCTCGATGCATCCATTATTCTGTTATTTGTGATATTTTTTTGTCGACATTCTTCAACTGTTTTTTGGAAGTTTTCCCACAAGGTTTCTATATGCAATCTATTTTTATTCGCGGGCATTTGTTCAATGTAATTTGCGACACCTTTGTTGGTAAATTTTTCACCCGCTCCATTTCCAATGGCATCCAGCTTGTTTTGTGTTTCTTCCAGAGTTTTTACTTGCATTTGTTTTTTAGTGACGATTCTTTCAAAGCTATCAATGTTAGTCATCGATAAAGCGTGGTGTTCTTCATTTAATATGTCCAGCATACCTATAATTTGTTTATGCTGTTGTTCCAGAGCCTTGTACAGCGACTGAAAATAGTTATTCTTTTGGGGCGTTGGAGTATTCATTATTTAATATTCCTTTATGTCCATGGAGGGAATAGTCCTGATTCTATGCGACAAACTGAATTTCGAATGCTATTAACTTTTCAGCGACTCGTAGTGGATCAATATCATATCGGCCAGCATCAATTTCGATTTTTAAACTTTCGATTCGCGCACCATCGATGTCGGATTGTTCGTTTATACTTGATTCAATCATGCGTAATGTTTCTGCATTACGACTGACAGTAAATGAATCGGCTGCGGGTGTTCCTGTGCTTACCGTGATACTGGATGAATTGTTTTTCGCGTTGTTTGCATCAATCTTATCTGATTGATGGGTTGTTATTGGGGCCCCAGGGACTCCTGTGATTTCGACAGCCATAGTCATACTCCTATACTCTCTCATTTATTTTATCGGCCTGAACGGTAAATCCTTTATGCGAACAGGTATGCTTTAACTCTGTGATTTCGTTCACATTTGAACGCTAACAATGCCTGATTTCACGGCGATAGCCTGCACAATCCTCTTTGATTGTTTATTGCGCACGGGAACTTGTTCCCCGAAGGCGGCATCTTTTAATGCCTTGCCTTTACCTCTTACTTGCAGGCCCCTTACCGTTGCCAGGATTGTGACCTCATCTCCACGGCGGACAAGCAAAGGCGGTTTAACGAATTTGGGCGAAAATGCCTGGCCTTGTGGCAAGCTGCGGGTCAGTATTTTGCCGATAATATTTTTGTTTTTTATGAAGTAACCTGCGCGTAATAAACTCAGATCCTGGCGAATGGTCATAATATCTGCATCCGATACCGCTGTGCCCCGTGAAAGTGGGCGGGCCGCAACAACAATGTTTGCAAAATTCTTGATGTGGGCAGGAATGTAGACCGTCCAGGGCTTTTGGCCGGTACAGCGCACGCCGACACTGATTTTTCCCTGGAGTTTCGCTCCTGGTGTCAGGAAGGCAACGGGTGGCTTTGCGCATTCAGTGAGCCGTAATCGCCTGTCTAAGCGAGCAACACTAATCTCTGTATCCTGACTTCGCGTCAGTGCCGACTGTTTTTCAAGGAATGTCAGGACTGTTGCATGCAATGATTCCGGCGACTGAAAATTCGCGGCCATTGCGACGGAAGCGCTGGTCACAAATGAGATGCCAAGAATAAATGCACCGAGCGAATGATTGAATCCAAACAGTCGGTTTATCGGCCTTGTGTTTTGATTCACCGTAAGTTGGTGTAGAGGTTTTAGTATATTCATCATAATTGCTTGTATTTGCCGCGTCCCGGCCAGTATTAGCCTTTCGCTATTTGTGTGTAATCTCTCGTTGCTGATGTGTCCTATCGTCAAAATATTGTCTTACTTTAGCATCCATCAGATATTGGAATGTAAGTAATTGATATTATTCAATATAAAAATTTGACGCTGCGGTATTTCAGGTTGCGATCATTATCTGTGATGGTGTTTATATGCAAAAATGTCCATATTGGAGTTCATAGCAATGCTCATGCCAAAAATAATGCCGTTATTTTAACGACTATTTTTGCGTTGTCTCTCAAGTACAAAAGTACGATGTCGATAGATAGTCATCTTTGTATTTTTTTCGAAAATGTATTGTCGGGAGCAGTAAGATGGCTGGGATTTTAGAAGGTGTTGATAAACGTACTCAACTCGTGGGTGCAAATCGTCTCGAGCTGTTGTTATTTAGGCTGTGTGGTCCACAGCTTTATGGAATTAATGTTTTCAAGGTGCAAGAAGTTATTCGTTGTCCCGAATTGACGCATCTACCGAATTCCAGTGCAGTTGTAAAAGGTATCGCCAATATGCGAGGTCGTACGATTTCTGTGCTGGATTTAAGTATGGCGATGGCCGGACCTGCCATGGAAATAAACGAAAACTCATTTGTGATTATCGCGGATTACAATCGTACGGTTCAGGGCTTCTTGGTTAATGGCGTTGAGCGCATCGTCAACATGAATTGGGAAGATATCTTGCCGCCACCCAAAGGTTCTGGTGCTAATACTTATATGACTGCAGTGACTCGTGTGGATGAAAAGCTGGTTGAGATTATTGATGTTGAAAAGATTCTATCGGAAGTTGTTGGTGTTAAAAATGAAGTCTCTGAAAATATTATTAATAAAAAAAATATAGAGCCGGGAGCAAATATTCTTGTTGTTGACGACTCAAGTGTGGCACGGCGCCAGATCAAGCGTACGTTGGATCAACTTGGCATAGAGGTTACTTTGGTTAATGATGGTCAAGAAGCTTTGGATGTGTTGCGTGACTGGGCTGACGAAGACCCTGATATTGCAAAACATTTAACTATGGTCATTTCTGATGTGGAAATGCCCAATATGGATGGGTATACATTGACGACTGAGATTCGTAAAGACCCACGTCTAAGTGCCTTGTATGTTATCTTGCACACCTCATTAAGCGGAGTGTTTAACCAGGCGATGGTAGAAAAAGTCGGCGCAAACAAATTTATTGCCAAATTTAATGCAGATGAGCTGGCTAGGGCCGTAATAGCTGCTATTGCATTGAAAGATGAGCAACAAACGATAAAGTAAGTTTTGTTTTTGTTTGTTACTATCGCTATAAAAAACCACAGAGAGTAACGTGGCTTCAGATTCAATAACAACGGAAGACTACAAAGCCTTTCGCATTTTTTTGGAAGATGCGAGTGGCATTGTGCTGGGTGATAATAAACAATATTTGGTCACGAGTCGGCTAACACGTCTCATGGCTGATGCGGAAATATTGAATTTTAGTTCATTAATGGCGCGTATGAAGTCTGATAGTAGATTGTGTCAGCGAATTATGGATGCTATGACGACTAACGAGACCTCCTGGTTTCGTGATAATTATCCATTTGATATTCTCAAAGAGAAATTGTTACCGGAAATTGCGAAAAAGCAACCGCGCCAAGTTCGCATTTGGTCAGCCGCATGTTCTACGGGTCAAGAGCCGTATTCTCTGAGCATGATGGTACAGGAATACTTGCAGGCGATGCCAGGAAGTTTGGCCACTACCCCTGTGCAAATAACCGGTACGGATATTTCCCCTCGTGTACTTGAGGTCGCAAAATCTGGCCGCTATGAAGGCATAGCCGTTTCACGCGGCCTGTCGCCGGAAAGACAGAAACGATTCTTTCAGGAGATAGGTGACAGTTGGGAAGTGAGTAAAAACATTAAACAACGTGTGGTATTTCGCGAGCTGAATTTAATGCAAAGTTACATGCTGTTAGGCCGCTTCGACATTATTTACTGCCGTAATGTCTTGATCTATTTTTCCACTGACCTTAAGCGCGACATCCTTTCGCGTATGGCGAAAAGCTTGAATCCGGGCGGCTATCTTGTGCTCGGTGGGTCTGAATCTATTTCAAATTACTCCGATGAGTTTGTATTGATTCGCTGGAAAAATGGTGTAATTTATCAACTTAAATCATAAATTTTTGTCTGAATTTCATTAAATATTGCCTCCTTACTGGCATTAATAATTTGTTAACCCCGCTCTTGGCGTAGTCATTGCAGTATGTCTTTCGACACAGAGTTTCCTCGAAATTTCTCAAAGAACGGCGTGAGCTGAACTATTCGTCACCCGTAAATACACAAAATCACCCGTAAATTGTTGCTCCCTTCGCTTGCCGCCATTCGGCTGCGACTTGCCGCTTTGCTCAGGCTTTTATGGCCAAGAATAAATATAAGTTGTTGTATTAATTAAATAACTTGGATGTGGCACGAGGTTTGCTCATGTCCCCTGTAAGAGCATTACAGCGCAAAAACACTCAGTGTCACTATTGTGGAGCAGGACATGCAGTTTGGTTTGGATAAATTTTTTGGTACCAGTCAACAGGCGTTGAAGATTCACTCACGCCGTTTCGAGATATTGGCTGGAAACCTGGCGAACGCTGACACTCCCGGATACAAAGCACGCGATATCGATTTTAAGGAGGCGTTGGCACGAGTGAAGTCAGACCTTGGAGCCACCACCCTGAAAACCAGCAATGCTCGTCATATTAATTCCGCAGGGACGACAGTCGGTGGATTGGATGATGTCTTGGGTGAAATGAAATTCCGCATTCCCAGCCAGCCTTCATTAGATGGTAATACGGTGGATCCATTACTTGAGAAAGCCGCATTTATGGAAAATGCGTTGTTATATCAAACCAATTTGAAATTCCTGGGCGGCAAAATCAAACATCTTAAATCGGCATTAAAAGGCGAATAAGTTTTATTTAACATTTTCACTAAAAGCGATAGGTATACAAAATGTCTTTGTTTAATGTTCTTGAAATAGCGGCTAGCGGTATGAGCGCACAGGCATTGCGTCTCAATACTACGGCTAGCAACCTGGCGAATGCGGAAAGTGTTAGCAGTAGTAGTGGTGAAACTTATCGAGCCAGGCAGCCGGTATTTTCCGCAATGATCAAGGCATTAGGGGAGTCACCTACGGGGGTTGGTGTACAAGTACTGGGTATTGTTGAGAGTCAGGCACCACTGAGGACACAGTATGAGCCGGGCCACCCAATGGCGAATGAAGAGGGCTATATTTTTCTGCCGAACGTCAGCATGGTTGAGGAAATGGCGAATATGATCTCCGCTTCACGCTCGTATCAAAGTAATTCAGAAATCGCGAAAACCTCCAAACAACTTCTTATGCGTACCTTGAGCTTGGGCGAATAAGCCGAACCATAACAGGTAAATAAAATGACAAACATCGATAACAATTTGTCGTCAACGATCAGTGATTTGGGATTGGGCGTTCAGTCGACCCAGAAGAAGAAAACGTCTGATCAATTGGGTCAGACTGAATTTCTGAGTTTGATGATTACTCAGTTAAAAAATCAAGATCCTTTCTCACCAATGGAAAATGGTGATTTTATTTCGCAGATGGCCCAGTTCAGTAGCGTTGCTGGGCTTACCAAACTACAGCAATCATTTGAACAATTGGCGAACTCTTTACAATCCAATCAGGCATTACAGGCTTCGAGCCTGGTTGGGCGTACGGTGTTGGTGCCTTCTGGGGTGGGTACTTTACCTGCAAGTGGAACGCTTTCAGGAGCGGTGGATTTGCCAGTATCCAGTAGCGCCGTTGCAGTGAATATACAGGGTTCGTCGGGTCAGGTCGTTCGGCGTTTGGAATTAGGGTCGCAAATCGCAGGTGAAGTTTATTTTAATTGGGATGGAATAACGGATGCCGGCGTGGCAGTACAACCAGGGCGATATTTTGTGAGTGCAGATGCCAGTGTTAGTGGTGGCACGCTCGCTTTGGAAACATTGATTAGTACCTCGGTAGAGAGCGTTACCTTGGGGCGAGGTGGAGCAGGATTATCCCTGAATCTAACAGATGGAAATATTGTGGATTTTTCCAGTGTGAGAGAAATTAAATAATCAACACAATCAGGTTTTATGCGCACACTGTAACAATATTTTGGGTTGGTTTTCATTGAGTACAATTGAAATTGGATTGAATAACAGAACAGGTAAGGAGATAGATTATGCCATTTCGTATTGCATTAAGTGGATTAAATGCTGCACAAACAGAACTTGCTGTGACGGGTAATAATATTGCTAACTCCAGCACTGCTGGTTTTAAACGTTCCCGAACAGAGTTTGGTGATGTTTACGCCGTGGCATTCGAAGGTATCAGCAGTTTGGCTACCGGTAACGGTGTTTCGGTGAACAGTATTACCCAAAACTTCTCTCAGGGAAATATTGATTTTACAGAGCGTAATCTGGATCTCGCCGTCAGTGGTCAGGGTTTCTTTGTCCTGTCTGATGCATCCGGCCAGACCTTTACGCGTGCGGGCGTTTTTCATATTGAACGTGATGGTCTTATCGTTAATCAGAGCGGACAGCGTTTACAAGTGTTTCCGTCGATCATTGGTGGTGGGTTTAATACTGGTGTTTTGAGCGACATTCAGTTATCGACTTCGGATGGCCCTCCGCAAGCCACGTCAGATATTGATGCGACACTTAATTTGAGTGCATCCGACACGGTACCCGTGACGGTACCTTTTGATCCCAATGATCCGACCAGTTTCAATAATTCTACGTCGACGGTAATTTATGATTCTTTGGGTTCGCCACATACCTCAACGCTTTACTACGTGAAATCTGCGGTATTGAATCAGTGGGATACTTATCAATTTATCGACGGTGGTAGTGCCGTCACCAGTGGTGGTGTATCACCGATCAGTATCACCTTTAACCAGGATGGCACTATCGCCGGGCCGACCAGCATTGCTTACGATGCCGTAGCTTCGGGTACCGGGGCATTGCCCATTCAAGTGAATGTGAATTATCCCAATACGACACAGTTTGGTAGCCCGTTTGCGGTCAATGGTTTGTCACAAGATGGTTTCACAACAGGTCGTTTGAGCGGCATCGACATTGACGATGAAGGTATTGTATTTGCCCGTTTTACCAACGGACAGTCGAATGCTTTGGGTAAAGTCGCCTTGGCTAACTTTGCTAATGTGGGTGGATTACGCCAGCAAGGTGATACCTCTTGGGCGCAGTCTTTCGAGTCTGGTGACTTGGTGTTGGGCGAAGCTAACACCGCCAGCTTTGGTTTGGTTCAGTCGGGCGCACTGGAGGCATCCAATGTGGATATCGCAGCGAACCTAGTGAACCTCATTACCGCGCAACGTAACTTCCAGGCGAATGCGCAGGTGATTAGTGCGGCGGATACCGTCACACAAACCATCATTAATATTTAGTGACGGTTTTCAGTTTTTAATCACGGAACTCATTGAAGATAGGAAGGGATCATGGATCGTATGCTTTATGTCGCGATGTCCGGAGCCAAGCAGTCCATGCTGGCGCAGGCAAGCAACAGTAATAATATGGCAAACGCTAATACCACGGGTTTCCGTGCAGATTTGGCGACGTTTCGCAGCATGCCGGTTTATGGTCCCGGAGAAGCGACCCGGGTATACGCAATGCTGGAACGGCCGGGGGTGGACACCACCAGTGGTGCGATTACTCCCACCGGGCGCGAATTGGATATTGCCGTTAAAGATGATGGCTGGATTGCGGTACAAGCCGCGGATGGTAGTGAAGCCTACACTCGGGCAGGTAATTTACGTATCGAAGATGGTGGGATTCTCACTACCGGTAATGGCCTTCCCGTGTTGGGAAACGGTGGGCCGATTGCATTGCCACCCGCAGAAAAGGTCGAAATTGGAGCCGATGGCACCATTTCAATTCGTGGCATTGGCCAAACGGCAAGCACCTTAACGGTACTTGATCGCATTAAATTAGTAAAAATTGATGGTGTTTTGTTGGTCAAGGGAGCGGATGGCTTGATGCGGCAACGCGATGGCACGGTTGCTCAACCTGACGCCAGCGTTAATATTATTTCGGGTGCGCTGGAAACCAGTAATGTCAGCGCAGTGGAGTCCATGGTCAACATGATTAACCTGGCCAGGCAATATGAAGCGCAAATAAAATTGATGAAGACGGCAGAAGAAACGGACAATGCAGCAACACAATTGCTGAGTATATCCAGTTAATCTTGATAGCAACGATTGAGGAGTAATGAAACATGAATTCTGCATTATGGATAGCTAAGACCGGGTTAGATGCGCAGCAAACTCGTCTATCTGTCATCTCAAATAATCTTGCCAATGCCAATACCATGGGTTTTAAAAGCGATCGTGCGGTGTTTGAGGATTTGCTGTATCAAAATGTGAGACAGGTGGGTGCTCAGTCTTCCGAAAGTACACTGCTTCCTTCTGGTCTCATGATTGGTACGGGAGTGCGGACGGTTGCCACGGAAAAAAACCATTCCCAGGGTAACATGATACAGACTGAAGGCTTTCTTGACTTGGCGGTTCAGGGTCGAGGATTCTTTCAGGTGTTGCGGCCAGATGGCTCGCTCTCATATACCCGTGATGGATCATTTCAATTGAATGCAACGGGGGAAATTGTGACGGCCGGTGGTAATCTTTTGCAGCCCGCAATCACCGTACCGAATAATGCACAAACGGTCACAATAGGATCCGATGGTATTGTTTCTGTAACATTGGCGGGTAATACAACCCCCACTCAGATTGGTAATATTCAATTGGCAGATTTTCCTAATCCAACGGGGCTGCAACCTTTAGGTGAAAATTTATATTCTGAAAGTGCGGCCAGTGGTTCACCACAAACAGGCACTCCTGGCCTCAACAGTATTGGCAGCCTGGTGCAGGGTGCATTGGAGTCATCAAATGTAAATTCAGTCAAAGAACTGGTTTCTTTGATCGAAACGCAACGCGCCTATGAAATGAATTCGAAGGCAATTACAACCGCCGATCAGATGTTGCAATACCTAAATAACAACCTGTAGTAAATCGACACCGTAAAAATGAAAATGCTAAACAGTGAATGACAAATGGTAATTACCATGACAACAGTCAACAACAAACAGAAAATTATGACCAGAGATATTTTTCAAAACCTGGGATTGCTGATTACATTTTTAGCGGTGGCAGGTTGCAGTACGACTCATTATGCCGTGTCTGATCCTGATTTTGCACCGGTACGACCCGTGAACGTCCGCCCTCTTCCAATCAGTGATGGGGCAATTTATAAAGCGGGCTTTGGTGTTGCGTTATTCGAGGATTTAAAGGCGCACAGGATTGGCGATATCATCACCGTCATTTTGCAGGAAAGAACCAATGCCTCTAAAAGTGCATCAACGACGACGGCGAAAGAATCTGATATTACGCTTGCATCCCCGACTATATTTGGCCAAGGGGTCAGTTATCGCGGACGTGATATTTTAAGTGCCAGTGTTAGTGCAGACCGAGATTTTTCCGGCGAGGGTGATAGCACTCAAAGTAATAGCTTGACAGGTAAAATTTCAGTCACCGTCGTTGATGTTTATCCTAACGGCAATTTAGCTATTCGCGGTGAGAAGCTGTTGACGTTGAATCAGGGCTCAGAACATGTCCGAATTTCCGGGATCGTGCGTGCCGCCGATGTATCACCGAACAATACCGTGCTTTCCACACAAGTTGCGAATGCTCGTATTGTATATGGTGGTCAGGGTGTGCTGGCTGAGGCCAACACCAAGGGTTGGTTGCAGCGTGTATTTGATGGAAATTGGTGGCCATTTTAACAAAGTTATAGCTTATAGGGTTTTATTATGCGGATAATATCTAAAAATTCGTTCACTAAAAATTATCGGCGCTTTCAGCTTAGAGCGATGATTTTATTGATCGGTTTATGCTTGGTATCAGGAACGGTGTCAGCAGAGCGCTTGAAAGATCTGACCTCGATTGCCGGTGTGCGCAGTAATCAGTTGGTGGGTTATGGTCTGGTTGTTGGGTTGGATGGTACTGGCGATCAAACCAGTCAGGCGCCCTTTACTGTGCAAAGTTTGAAAAGCATGTTGGCACAATTTGGTATTACCGTACCTGAGAATGTCAGGCCACAATTAAAGAACGTGGCGGCGGTGTCCATCCACGCGGAATTACCGCCCTTTGCGAAACCCGGGCAAACCATTGATGTCACGGTTTCCTCTATTGCCAATTCCAAAGGTTTGCGTGGTGGCACATTGTTGATGGCCCCGCTGAAAGGTGTGGATGGGAAAATCTACGCGATTGCGCAAGGCAATGTTGTGGTGGGCGGATTTGGTGTCGGTGCGGGTGGTTCCAGCATAACTGTGAACGTGCCGAGTGTCGGACGTATTCCCAATGGTGCCATGGTGGAACGCGGCGTTACTACAGCATTTATGCAGGGAAACACACTCACACTTAACCTGCATTCCCCCGATTTCACCACCGCAAACCGTGTTGCCAGTGCCATTAATAATGCCATTGGCAATGGTACGGCACAGGCGGTAGATGCGGTGTCGATCAAGGTGAATGCACCGCGTGATCCAGCACAACGTGTGGCGTTTATGTCGCTGCTGGAAAATTTTGAGGTGACCCCTGGGGAAGCTTCCGCGAAGATTGTTGTTAACTCTCGCACCGGGACGATCATCATTGGGCGACATGTGCGGGTGCAACCGGCGGCGATTACCCACGGCAGCTTGACGGTGACGATTGCCGCAAGACCGGAGGTGAGTCAACCGCCAGCACTCTCCGGCGGCGAAACCGTGATTGTACCTCGCACTCAAATTGCCGTTAGCGAAGATGCCAACCCCATGTTTTTGTTTGATCCGGGTGTATCGCTCAATGATATTGTGCGGGCGATTAATGAGGTGGGTGCGACTCCCAGTGATCTCATTGCAATACTCGAGGCCTTAAAAAAAGCGGGCGCACTCAAGGCAACACTTTTGGTTATTTAATACGGCGATATCCAAGAGAAAATATTCCATGACAATTCCCATTCACACCGCCAATGTTTATACCGACCTGCAAAGTTTGGATAAAATTCGATACGCGGCGGAAGAAAACTCAACTGAAACATTACGTTTTGTTGCCGAGCAATTCGAAGCCATTTTTTTACAAATGATGTTGAAAAGTTCGCGTGGGGAAGTGAGTGACGATGGTCTGTTTGAGAATCAACAAACGGAGTTTTATCAGGATTGGCATGACAAACAACTGTCCATCGACCTGGCTTCGGGAAGGGGTATGGGTATCGCAGAAATGTTGATCAGACAGTTGCAAACACAAGAGTCATCAACACCCAAGATAACAGCGAATACCGATATTAATTCTGCCATATCATCCCGTGCATATGTTGTTGTTCATTCACCGCTGTCTTTTGGTGATAAAACTATCAATATTGATCGGTTGAGGAAACCGTCTGTCACAGAATTCACGTCAGATACCGTCGTGAAAGATGTGAAAGATGTGAAAGATGTGAAATTTGAAACCCCCCAAGCCTTTGTTAAACATTTGTGGCCATTGGCAAAGGATGCAGCCCAGAAATTAGGTGTTGCCGCAGAAGTTATTTTGGCCCAGGCGGCATTGGAAACAGGTTGGGGACAAAAAATCACAAAGAATTCGATGGGTCACAGCAGTCACAATCTGTTTAATATTAAAGCGGACGGGCGATGGCAGGGGGAGCGCGTTAGTGTGCCGACTTTGGAATATCGCGATGGCGTTGCGGTGCGTGAAACGGCACATTTTCGCGTTTATGATTCTTTTGCGGAAAGTTTTTCTGATTATGTTGCCTTTATGAAAGGTAGTCCACGCTATCAGATCGCGCTTGAAGTGGCTGCTGACGCAGAGGCATATACCCGTGAACTGTCTCAGGCTGGATATGCAACCGACCCTGATTATGCCAGTAAAATTAACAGGATAGCTAGTGGCGAGAGATTACAGCAAGCGTTGAAATCGGTAAAGATATAAGCGCATTAGACGATAACCCCGTCAGGTGTTACGCGTAAAATTAACGCTTCCACCTGAAAAATATTGGAGTATTCCATGGCCACTACAGGCGATATGTTGAGCATAGCGGTTTCCGGGCTTCAGGCGTTTCAACGCAACCTGGCCACCATTGGGCACAACATTAATAACGTCAATACGGAAGGCTTCAGCCGCCAGAGGGTTGAACTTGCCACTCGTGACCCGATCAACTCAGGCAATGGATTTATCGGTACGGGTGTTAACGTGACCACGGTGACACGAGTATACGATCAATTTCTGT
The DNA here is from genome assembly GCA_964401355.1 of uncultured Ectothiorhodospiraceae bacterium. GTDB lineage: Bacteria > Pseudomonadota > Gammaproteobacteria > SZUA-152 > SZUA-152 > SZUA-152. The sequence continues at coordinate 32,747 of CAYNYJ010000026.1, forward strand.
TTGACCAGATCACTTCGCGCAATTCCACATTCAATCAATTGGATACCTTACAACAGTTAGCTTCCGGTATTGATGAACTGCTCGCGAATGATGATGCCGGCCTGAACCCTGTATTGCAGAGTTTTTTTAATGCGCTGCAAGATGTGTCGAATAATCCCACTTCGATCCCCGCACGGCAGGTGCTGATCTCGGAAGCAGAAACCTTAACGAATCGTTTTTCTTCCTTGGACCAACGCTTTTCCGATTTACGTGATTCCGTGAATGGCCAACTGGTCGCGGTGACCACAGAAATTAGCAGTATTGCCTCTTCCATTGCCGCAATAAATCAAAACATTACGCTGGAGATAGGGGTTTCGGGGGGGCAACCGCCCAATGATTTGCTGGATAAGCGCGACCTGTTAATTAACCGGCTTGCTGAATTGGTCTCCGTGAATACAGTGGCTTCAGATGATGGATCGGTTAACGTGTTTATTGGCAATGGTCAGACATTGGTGCTGGGCAACCAGGCCAATAGGCTAGGCACCACGTCCAATGAGTTCGATAAAAGTCAGCTTGATGTCAGCTTTATCAGTAACACTGTTAATTATTCAATCAATACTCAGATCAGTGGCGGCAAGCTGGGAGGGCTACTTGCCCTTCGTGACGAGGTGTTGGATCCAGTGCAAAATTCGATGGGCCGTATCGCCATGGGTTTGACGGCGACCTTCAATATTCAACATCAACTGGGCGATGATATTAATGGTAACCCGGGTGGCTTGTTTTTTAATTCCATTATTACCTCCAGCCCCGAAGTTTTTTCCAGCTCGGACAATAATCCAGCCAGTGGTACTGTTAGTGTTTCCATCGGTGATACCAATACCCTACAGGCGAGCGATTACCGCTTGAATTATGACGGTGCAACATTCACCTTGACCCGATTGAGTGATGACGCCATCGTGGACAGTGGTTTTACCACGGGTGACTTTCCACGCATTGTTGCATCAGATGGAATAAGCTTAAGTCTGGCCGGTAGTGTTGTGGCAGGCGACAGTTTTTTAATCCGCCCAGTTCGCAATGGTGCGGGTGATATTGGTGTAGCAATCACTACGGGTACGGAATTTGCCGCAGCGGCTTCGGGCAATGCCTTGGGTGACAATAGCAACGTTTTGTCATTAGTTTCTTTGCAAATACAAAAGGTCTTGGGCAGCAGCACGGAATCCTATCAGTCCGCGTACGCCAAGTTAGTCGCTACCGTGGGTGTGGCAACGGCGGAAGCGAGAGTCAACTCACGCGCTCAGCGTACATTATTAGACCGGGCCATTGAATCACAGCAAGCGGTGTCGGGTGTCAATCTGGACGAAGAGGCGGCGAACCTTATTAAATTCCAACAGGCCTATCAAGCGGCGGCTCAAGTGGTGCGAGTGTCAGATGAAATATTCCAGACATTACTCGGCGTCACCGCTCGTTAGGTCAGTGTTAAACGGGGATAGGCTGTAAAAAGGTACATGTAATGCGAATCTCAACAACACAAATGCAAGACCGTGCGGTCACTGCGATGCTGGAGAGGCAGATAGAGTTGAGCAGGACACAACAACAGCTTGCGAGCGGAAAACGTATTCTGTCGCCTTCGGACGACGTGCTTGGCAGCACTCAGATTTTGGCGCTGGATAAAGTGATCGAGACTCATCGTCAGTACCAGGAAAATTCTGATGTGGCTGATGGTCGCATTCGACAGGAAGAGATTTCGTTGACTCAGGGCATCAATGTGTTGCAACGGGTTCGGGAGTTAGCGATACAGGCTAATAATGCCACGATGGGCGCGAGCAATCGCGCCAGCATTGCCGTTGAAGTACGTGAACTTCTCAATGAAGTGGTTGCTGCTGCCAGTGCCGTGGATGCCAATGGCGAATATATTTTTTCGGGCTTTAATGTGGATACAGCACCGATTGATATCACCGAAATTCCAGCGGGCAGCGGCTTGTTTACTTACACCTATACCGGCGATCTGGGACAGCGGACTGTGCAAATTGGTGAAACGCGTTTTATTCCCGTGGGAGACCCGGGGCAGAGCGTGTTTATAGACGTCCCGGAGTCCGGCGGTGGCACCCAAAATATCTTTGAAACACTGGAACAGTTTGCACTTGATCTTGAGGCAAATAGCCCCGATACCGCCGTCATTGACGATATGGCGCTGGCCATAGAACACCTTGGCGGTTTTCGCGCACAGGTTGGCGCCCGACAAAATGCCATCGACAATCGGCGTGTTTTAAATGAAGATATTATCTTTCAAGGCCAGAGGACGTTGTCGTCCATTGCAGATCTGGACTTTGCCGAAGCCGTGAGCCGATTAAATTTGCAACTCGCTGCGTTGCAAGCCTCGCAGCAGACTTTTGCGAGGATTCAGAATTTGTCGTTGTTTAATTTTCTTTGATTAATGATTAAGGAAAGTTGATGTTGGTGTTGCGCACGGTAATGGTGTAGTTCACATCATCCGTAGTTCCCTCAATGACCCGGCACAAGTTTGTGATTTGAATAATGCCAAGTTCAGGCATCACGAACATGTTGCCATTGTGCGATAACGTCTCGCTACTGTCTCCACAGGCGTGTCGAAAATCACCCAAGACGGAAAGCGCCAAGGAGCCGGCTGGCAGAATGCCACCGGAAAAACTCAGTCTAAACGGATTGGAAAAAATTCCAAGGTTGGTGGTGATTTCCTGAGAATCGCCATCCACAGTGAAGCTGTCATTGAATTGGTAAATTTCCGTGCCACACAGATTGGGGTTACTGATGGTGCCGCACCCCTCCATTACCGAAAAAGCCAGTGGCGAGCTGGAGAGAAGGTTACCCACCGCCATGGGGGAATCAAAAATAATGGGCGTGATTACTGCTGAAGTAGGGATATCTTTATTGTCGACGTCGTACAGCCAATAGAGGTCGGCGCCATCATCAATGGCATGTAAAACGATGCTACCCTGGCTGAGGCCAGGTGGGTCAGTGTCTATTTGGCTAATGTAACGAATAACGGTAGCGTCGATAGTGTCTCCGTAGGTCAGAGTTGTGGTTTCTTTTAAAACGGTGTGCCTGATATCAGGGTCGATGGGATCGATTAAATCTTCGTTGTTTTCCCACTGGATGTGTAATACGCCTTGGCTAATGGTGCCGGTTAAGCCCGATACGGCGGAAACATTGTATTCAATAAAATCCCCGGATTGATAGATACGCAAGGTATCGGTGGTTCGCGAGATTTTTTCCACATCCTTTTTCTTCACCAGACAGCTGCTCAGCAGGATGCCAATACTCACGGCCAGTAAAATTATGACGCACTTTCGCAGTATCGTTGAATTTTGCATGTGCTTCTTTCGCATTAAGACATCCCTATAAACGCATGATTTCCCGGCTTTTAATAGCGGCGTTCTGTTCGCCGCTCTTTATCGGTTTACGGCCTTTACTGACCGACGCTACAGCATTTGGATGCCCAGTCTGTCGATTTGTTCACATCGAATCAAAAAACTATCGGGGAATGCCGGTCAGGCACCGGATTCGGCATCAAAATGTTATGCTGTAAAGCTGTTGATATTACCGTAACACACCCGGATAGTGCGACCCTATTGTGATGATAAACAAGCGTATTTTTGATCTGAATTGCCGCCAGTGCCCACGATTGAGCGATTTTCTCGATGATAATAAAAAGCAATACCCGGATTATCATGCCCGGCCGGTGGCTCCGTTTGGCGCGGATGAACCGGCGCTGCTGATTGTCGGCCTGGCACCGGGCATGCACGGTGCCAATGCCACCGGGCGGCCCTTTACCGGTGATCACGCCGGCATTCTGTTGTACCAAACCCTGTTCGATTATGGCTTCAGCTCGGCGCCAACGTCGGATTTAGCTGATGATGGTCTGGAGTTGATCAACTGTCGCATCACCAATGCGGTGAAATGTCTGCCGCCGCAGAACAAGCCCACCGGGGAAGAAGTTCGCACCTGCAATGCCTTCTTGAAAGCGGAGCTGGTTTCGCTACCCGCGGGAGCCTGTGTGCTGGCCCTGGGTACCATTGCTCACAATGCGGTGTTGCGGGCACTGGGCTTGAAATTAAAAGATTATCCTTTTGGACACAATAGGTTTTCTGATATTCCTCCAGTCAATTCTAGAAAAATGTATTTGCTGGATTCTTACCATTGCAGCCGTTACAACACCCAAACCCGGCGCTTGACCACGCCAATGTTTCGGGCGGTCTTTGCCCGTGCGCGTGAATTGGTCGAGGCCAGCGATGTCGGACGATGACGTTGTTAACAAATCTGAGCTGGATGCCGGGGAAGCCTCCGCTGCCGCTACCCCGAGCGTTGATAAACCGCTTGCTGAATTTGATCCCAAAGACTATCTGAAAACCCTCACCCGTCGTCCCGGTGTTTATCGCATGCTCGATGCACAGGGCCAGGTGTTGTACGTGGGCAAGGCGAAAAGCCTGAAGAAGCGGGTCGCCAGTTATTTCAGCGGCGCCAGTCAGGGGGTCAAAACCCGTGCGCTGGTGGCGCAGATTCGAGGTGTGGAGGTGACCGTCACCCACACCGAGGGCGAGGCGCTGCTGCTAGAAAATAATCTCATCAAGGAATTGAAGCCGCGCTACAACATCCTGCTGCGAGATGACAAAAGTTACCCGTATATTTTTCTGTCAGAAAACCAGGCTTATCCGAGGCTGGCCTACCACCGGGGGGCGAAGCGCGCCAAGGGGCGTTATTTCGGGCCGTATCCCAGCGCTGGGGCAGTGCGGGAGAGCCTCAACCTGCTGCAAAAGCTGTTTCGGGTGCGCCAGTGCGAGGACAGTTTTTTCAACAATCGCTCTCGACCCTGTCTGCAATATCAGATTAAACGCTGCACTGGCCCTTGTGTGGGGCTGATCGATGAGCAGCAATACCGGGATGATATGCGGCATACCACGCTGTTTCTGGAAGGTAAAAGCTCGCAGGTGATCGACGAGCTGGTCGCGCAGATGGAACAGGCCTCGGCGACGCAGGCCTTTGAAGAAGCCGCGCAGTTTCGGGATTTGATCGCCAATTTGCGCCGGGTGCAGGAATCGCAGTATGTCAGCGGCGAAGGTGGCGATCTGGACGTGATCGCGGCGGCGGTCGGTGGTGGCTTGGCCTGCGTGCAGGTCTTTTACGTGCGCGATGGTCGCAACCTCGGTAACAAGAGTTTTTTTCCGCGTCACACGGCGGGGGCGGAGGTGGGCGAGGTATTGTCGGCGTTCATCGCCCAGTATTATCTGGTGGGCCATGCTGGTCGTACCGTGCCGACGGAAATTCTCGTCAATCAAGACATCGACGACAGTGAGCTATTGCAGAGTGTGTTGAGCGAAGAGAGCGGACGACGGGTGCAGATTTCCCACAAGCTGCGCGGCGAACGGGCCCGCTGGGTCGCCATGGCGGTGACCAATGCGGAAAATGCGCTCAATACCCATATCGCCACCAAAAGCACGGTGTTGCGGCGCTTTGAGGCCTTGCAGGATGTGTTGCAACTGGACAGCCCGCCGCAGCGACTGGAGTGTTTCGACATCAGTCATACCATGGGCGAGGCCACGGTGGCCTCCTGTGTGGTACTGGATACCGGCGGCCCGGTAAAATCCGACTACCGGCGTTTTAACATTGAAGGCATCACCCCCGGCGACGATTACGCCGCCATGCATCAAGCGCTGTTGCGGCGTTACACGCGTCTCAAAAAGGGCGAGGGCAAGTTACCGGATATTCTGTTTATCGACGGCGGCAAAGGGCAGGTGAGTGAAGCCGAGGCGGTGATGGAGGAATTGCAGATCACCGGTGTCACCTTGATCGGGGTGTCCAAAGGCCCGGCGAGACGTGCGGGGCAGGAACAGCTGATATTGTCGGGGGTGTCCTTTCCCAGCAAAGAATTGATGAACCCTTCTGGTGCGGGTAAAGGATTGTTGAGCCCTTCATTGTTGAAAGAAAGCACGCCCCGTATACTGCCCGCCGATTCACCGGCCCTGCACCTTATCCAGCAGATTCGCGACGAAGCACACCGCTTTGCGATTACCGGCCACCGTCAACGACGCGCCAAAGCGCGCACCACTTCGATATTGGAAGGTATCGCCGGGCTTGGGCCGAAACGCCGGCAGACCCTGTTAAAACAGTTTGGTGGCCTGCAGGAGGTCGCGCGTGCTGGCGTCGAAGACCTGGCGAGGGTGCCTGGTATCAGCAAACAATTGGCGCAACGTGTGTATGATGTGTTTCATGTGGAAGAGTAGCCGGAATTAGTGAAATAATGACTTTAAATATCCCCAATCTGCTGACCCTGTTGCGTATCGCACTGATTCCAGTGTTTGTGGTGCTGTTTTATCTGCCGATGGAATGGTCGCACCTGGCCGTTACGATTGTATTTGCCACTGCCGCCTGGACGGATTGGCTGGACGGTTATCTGGCGCGGCGCATGAATCTCACCTCGGCCTTTGGTGCATTTCTCGATCCGGTCGCGGATAAACTCATGGTGGCGGTGGCCTTGGTGCTGCTGGTCGATATTAACCCGACGCCCTATGCCGGCTTTTTCCTGGCAGCGCCTGCGGCGGTGATTATCGGTCGTGAGATTGTCATTTCCGCCCTGCGGGAATGGATGGCCGAACTGGGTGAACGTGCCGAGGTGGCTGTTTCCGTGATCGGTAAAATCAAAACCTTCACTCAAATGCTAGCGCTGGTACTGTTGTTGTACCGGGAACCTATTGGCGAATTTCCCACCGCAGAAGCGGGCTTTGTGTTTCTGTATATTTCCGCTGGCCTTACATTGTGGTCGATGTTCATTTATTTGAGAGCTGCCTGGCCTGCGATGCAAAAAGAAGGGCGTTAAGTTGCGACAGATACTTGACAGTGAAGCCCGCGCCAGTACAATACGTCGGCTTAGCGCAGGCGGGAATAGCTCAGCTGGTAGAGCACAACCTTGCCAAGGTTGGGGTCGCGAGTTCGAATCTCGTTTCCCGCTCCATTTTAAGCTTAGCGATGAATGGCGCAAGAATCTAAACCTCGATCCTGCGGTCGGGGTTTTTTAATTTTACGGTTATGTAACGGTTATGTAACTATGGTTACGCAATACCGTTGATATTTGGGTTAACCCTTTGGCGGAATGGCAGAATGGCTATGCAGCGGATTGCAAATCCGTGTATCTCGGTTCGACTCCGGGTTCCGCCTCCATACTTTTCAATGATTTACCTGATTCTAAAGCCAGAACTGAGAACAAAAATAGAAAAGTGGTAACAAAAGTCATTTTCGTGGCTTTACTTTTTCACCCTTATCGGTACTTGGTATAGTACTCTGTCATCCGTACACTTGAGTGACCGAGGCGCTTTTTCGCCAGCTCAATATTCTCGATGTCTGTGGCATTCTTGGATCGCAAATCCCAAGGCTGGAAACTGATATTTGTTTTCTCTCTGGCCGTCCTGAACCATGAACATAAAGTGGTTTGCGATATCGGCTGACCTTCTTCATCGTTGACTATATAGAAAGCTGGCCGTGCCTTTCCAGCGCTTCAGGATCGCGTCTAAATGGGGCGTAATGGTAATTCCCAATTTATTTCCGGTCATTTCTTGCGTCACCCCAATAACGCCATCCTGAATGTCAGCCTTTTTCACTTTAAGAACGTCGGCGTGGCGCTGGGATGTCATGCGGATCTGGGAAGATAACTTCCGGGTATATGATGCCCGCCAAAACCTGGCGCCAGCTTAACCGGGAGCGTATCAAGGTTTCTTGCTGTACCGTTGAACGTCTGATGCACCGATTGGAAATACAAGGTGCAAAGCGAGGTATCAAGTGCTGGACGACGATTGCGGATGACGTATTGGCTCGTCCCGCTGGTCTGGTTAACCGAGAATTTACAGCAACAGGCCCCAACCAGTTGTGGGTGACTGACATCACCTTCGTGTCTATCTGGACGGGTTTTGTTTATGTTGACCTTCGTCGTCGATGTTTTTTCTCGCCACATAGTCGATTGGCGAGTCAGCCGGTCTTTGCATATCGATCTGGTACTGGGCGCACTGGAAAGCACTATGGTTACGAACAGATACGGACGGTCTGATACATCACAGTGACTGTGGCAGTCAGTACTTATCGTTTCGTTATACCGAACGTCTCGTCGAGGCGAGAAACAGTGTTGGAGGCTCATACGAACAATGCGTTGGCCGCAACCATTAACGTTCTCTATCAGACGGAAATCATCCATCGCCAAGGGCCCTGGCAGAATATTGAAGCGATCGAATACGCCACATTAGAATGGGGTAGTATTGCTAGAGCCGATCGGCAATGTGCCATCGGCTGAATATGGAATGATGTACTATGGGCATCTGCAAGAGTCGTGATGGTTGCCTGACTCAAACAACTGAGCCTCCGCAATACCCGGGGCCATTTGACTTGTCATTTTTTCACTGTCGTGAAATTATTATCAAGTAAATTCCCAAGTTAGACCATTGATGATAGAGGACGTCGCTAAGTTGCAGTTATAGCTTAAAACTCACTGCTGTCCCGTTAACAAATACTTGTCATGCTGTAATGAGTTGTTTTGTGCGGTCTGTA
>CAYNYJ010000027.1:0-40694 GCA_964401355.1 uncultured Ectothiorhodospiraceae bacterium
ATAGTGGTCGCCGCAAAAACGTCTATCGGGTTGCCGATCAGGCGGTAACCAAAGCCGGTCAATACGCTTATCGTGACCGTCGTCAACGCAAGCGTCAGTTTCGCGCATTGTGGATTGCCCGCATCAATGCGGCGGCCCGTGAGTGTGGTTTGTCGTACAGTCGATTTATCAATGGTCTTAAAAATGCCCAGATTGAAGTCGATCGCAAGATGCTGGCGGATATCGCGGTTTACGATAAACAGGCCTTTGCGCAATTGGCTGAAAAAGCTAAAGCCAATATCGAAGCTTAATAACATAAATATTGCCTGTTCTTGTTCTTAAATCAAGAACTGAAGCAGTGCAGGTTATTAATTGCTGAGTAAAAAAGGGAAAGGCCAAGACCTTTCCCTTTTTTTGTGGGAAGAATGTTTACAGAAAGTTTTTTTATAAATTGAAATATCATTTGCTTCAATTCAGGAAGCAGAACTTTGATGGGGAATAACGTGCAGCAGGAATTGGACAAGCTCGTTAAAGACGCGCAACAGGCTGTCGATGCCACGAATGATTTGGCAGAACTGGATAAAGTTCGGGTTCAGTACCTGGGCAAAAAAGGCGACCTGACAAAACAGATGCAAAGCTTGGGAAAGTTGCCGGCTGAGGAGCGTCGTGATGCCGGCAAAGTGATCAATGATGCGAAGCGAGTCGTGCAAGATGCCATTGAACAACGTCGTGTTGCCTTACAGGCTGAGCTGCTGAATGCCAAACTCGCGTCGGAAACCATTGACGTTAGCCTGCCCGGTCGCGGACAACACCGTGGTGGTTTGCACCCGATTACCCGTACTTTGCAACGCATTGAGGCTTTATTTACGCAGCTGGGTTTTGAAATTGCCGAAGGCCCCGAAATCGAAGATGATTATCATAATTTCGAGGCCCTCAATATTCCCGAGTCACATCCCGCACGAGCAATGCACGACACCTTTTATTTTGATGAACACACGGTGTTACGCACCCACACATCACCGGTACAGGTGCGCGTGATGTCGGAACGTAAACCACCTTTGCGTATTATTGCCCCCGGTCGTGTTTATCGCTGTGATTCTGACCTTACGCATACTCCGATGTTTCATCAGGTCGAAGGTTTGTTGGTAGACGATAAAGTGACCTTCGCGGATTTGAAAGGCATCATTGATGAATTTTTGCGTCAGTTTTTTGAAAAGGATTTTCCTGTTCGTTTTCGTCCTTCTTATTTTCCGTTTACGGAACCCTCGGCCGAAGTCGACATTCAATGTGTGATGTGTGGTGGCGACGGGTGTCGTGTTTGCAGTCACACTGGTTGGTTGGAGGTGTTGGGCTGCGGCATGGTGCATCCTTCGGTGCTGGCGCATGTGAATGTCGATCGTGAAGAGTTTACCGGCTTTGCCTTTGGCATGGGGGTTGAGCGTCTCGCAATGTTGCGTTATGGCGTCAATGATTTGCGCTTGTTTTTTGAAAATGATTTACGTTTTTTGCGACAGTTTCGTTAGCGGTTTTCCGCGAAAAAATTGCATCAACGTTAGGCAATAAATAGACCAAGAATGGGAACAAAAAATGAAGTTTAGCGAACATTGGTTACGCGAATGGGTAAACCCGAATATCTCCACCGAGGCATTGGCCGAGGTACTTACCATGGCGGGGTTGGAAGTCGAATCCATTGAACCGGTTGCCAGCGAGTTTACAAAGACGATTGTTGGCCAGGTGAAGAGAATTAACGCTCACCCGGATGCGGATAAATTACAAGTCTGTAAAGTGGACGTGGGCGCTGATGAGCTGCTGCAAATTGTCTGTGGCGCATCGAATGTTGCGGTAGATATGAAAGTACCGGTGGCCATGGTGGGTGCGGTTTTGCCCGGCGGCATGAAAATCAAAAAGGCAAAATTGCGTGGCGTGCAATCGTTGGGCATGTTGTGTTCTGCCAAAGAGCTGGGTATGGCCGAGCATGCGGATGGACTCATGCCATTGCCTGCGGATGCACCCATTGGCAAAGATCTGCGTGATTACTTTTGGCTGGAGGATCAATCTATCGAGTTGGGGTTGACGCCTAATCGCGGTGATTGCCTCAGTATTGCAGGCATCGCCCGTGAAGTGGGGACATTGTGCAAGACAGCAGTCACGCCGGATGATGCCAGCGTGATTGAGCCCGATTCAGACAGGAAGATGTCGGTCTCTGTTGATGTGCCGGAAGATTGCCCGCGTTATCTGTGTCAGGTGATCGACAATATTGATCCGCAGGCCGTGACCCCGATGTGGATTCAGGAAGCGCTGCGTCGCAGTGGCTTGCGCAGTCTGGGGGCGGTGGTGGATATCACCAATTTTGTATTGCTTGAACTCGGCCAGCCCCTGCATGCTTTTGATCTTGGAAAGCTCAGTGGCGATATTTGTGTGCGGCATTCCCGACAAGGCGAATCACTGATCCTGCTGGATGGGCAAACCTTGTCTCTTGATGCCGGTACGATGTTGATTGCCGATGATACGGCGCCGCTGGCGTTGGCGGGAATTATGGGCGGAAAGGCCTCAGCAGTATCGGACTCAACACGTTCTATTGTTTTAGAGAGTGCTTTTTTTAATCCGCTGAGTATCGCCGGCCGCGCACGTCGCTACGGGTTGCATACGGACTCTTCGCATCGTTTTGAACGGGGCGTGGATCTGGAATTGCAACGGCGTGCACTCAACCGCGCGACCAGCCTGTTGATCAAAACGGTCGGTGGAGTGGCAGGCCCAGTGACCGAAGTCGTTAACGAATCTTACTTACCGCAGCGTAAAACAATTTCGTTACGTGCCGCCCGTATAACGCGCGTATTGGGACACACCATTCCGTCAAATGAAGTGCTGGATATCTTGCAGCGCTTAGGTATGGCCGTTGATGTTATCACTGGCGGCTGGCAGGTTATCGCCCCAAGTTTTCGCTTCGACATCGAAATTGAGGAAGACTTAATCGAGGAGGTTGCTCGCGTCTTTGGATACGGCAATCTGCCGACCACATTGCCCCAGTCCGGCTCAACCATGCAGCCATGTTCAGAAGCCCGCGTTGCTCTGTCTCGCTTGCAGGAAACGCTGGTCGTGCGTGGCTATCAAGAAGCGATCACCTACAGTTTTATTGACCCAATCCTACACGCATTGTTTGACCCCGATCAGGAAGCGATTCTCCTCACGAATCCTATTTCCACTGAGATGTCGGTCATGCGCACCAGCCACTGGCCGAGTCTGGTGCAGGCTGCGATCCACAATCTAAATCGCCAACAAGAGACAGTCAGGTTCTTCGAGTCAGGTCTCAAGTTTATTAAGCAAGATCATGAATTAAAACAGGAAAAATATTTTTCTGGGCTGGTAACAGGCACTCTTCAGCCCGAGCAATGGGGTGAAAAGACACGTCCGGTGGACTTTTATGACCTTAAATCAGACGTGGAAGCCCTGTTATCTACTATCATGGCAACTGGTAATTTCACTTTTAAGGCCGAAGCCGTTGCAGCATTGCATCCAGGCCAAGCGGCCATAATTTACGCGGAAAATGGCCAAAAAATAGGTTGTATGGGAGCCTTACACCCACGCATTGAGGACCAGCTAGGCTTGTCTCAACGCGTCTTCGTGTTCGAACTTGCGCTGAACTGCTTTGAAAATGTTGCTATCCCCCATTTTGAGGCATCCTCTAAATTTCCCTCAATCCGAAGAGACTTGGCCGTGGTCGTTGATGAAAAAATTACCCTAAATCAACTTAAAGAAGTGGTTGAGACTGCCGCTACAGACATACTGAAGAACTTACAGTTATTTGACGTATATCAGGGCAAAGGTATTGATTCCGGTAGAAAAAGTATTGCGTTTGGCTTGACCTTCCAGGAGCAGTCACGCACACTGACGGAGGCCGATATCGAGGAGGCTCTGACCCCTATATTAACGGCATTGGCCGAACGATTAGGCGCAACGCTACGAGAATAGTGAGAAAATAAGCATGGCGTTAACCAAAGCTGAGATGGCAGACAAGCTGTATGAGGAGCTTGGTCTCAACAAACGTGAAGCAAAGGAAATCGTTGAACTTTTCTTTGCTGAGATATGTGATGCCCTCGAAGCGGGCACCCAAGTGAAACTATCAGGTTTTGGGAATTTTGATCTCCGTAGCAAAAATGAACGACCGGGTCGAAATCCAAAAACAGGCGAAGAAATCCCCATTTCAGCACGTCGGGTTGTGACATTCCGTCCAGGCCAAAAACTGAAAGCACGAGTTGAGGCCTATGCTGGAAGCAGCCAACAATAACGAACTTCCCCCAATACCCGGGAAACGCTACTTTACTATTGGTGAAGTCAGTGATTTATGCGGTGTAAAGCCGCATGTGCTGCGTTATTGGGAGCAGGAATTCCCTCAACTAAAGCCCGTTAAACGGCGAGGTAACCGGCGCTATTATCAGCGTCATGACGTCATCATGATCCGCCAAATTCGTAGTTTGCTGTACGAGCATGGCTTTACGATTGGCGGTGCACGCCAAAAACTGGCCGGTGGCGAAGCAAAAGAAGATGTGACGCACAGTCGTCAAATTATTCGTCAGATGGTGAGTGAGCTGGAAGACGTGCTCAATATCCTGAAGCGATAACGACTCGTTTAACCCCAGCACAAACACCCTTCCTATCGGTCATCGCCTAGAGTAGAATACGCCGCTCTGTCGTGGCCTGGCCATTTTCCAAATGTATTATTGTTGGCAGATTTCGGGGCGTAGCGCAGCCTGGTAGCGCACCTGCATGGGGTGCAGGTGGTCGGAGGTTCAAATCCTCTCGCCCCGACCAATTTCCCTTTTCTTTCCAATTACAATGTGAACGCACTCTAGCGGCTATATTTGATAATTCGTCCACATGATTCATGTGCGAGTTTGAAGTGAGCTATAAGTTTCGTATCTCGCTGGCAGTAACAAATAGGATTTCTGCTGTAGCGATGTAAATGCTGGCCCACATGCCTTTACTTTAGGTTATAATGTGCGGTTTGACGCCTTGTGTTTCGGTTAGAAAGGCATCCGAGCATGTGAAATGTGGGTGATTGGCCGGGCGTCATAATCTGAAAATTTGGGCTTTCGCTAACTGAAACAAGCGGAAGATAAGTGTAAATGCTTTTTTTAACTTTTAGAGTACTGACATGACCGATCTAAGCCATTACAGAAACATTGGTATTTTTGCTCACGTAGATGCCGGCAAAACAACGACTACCGAGCGTATCCTCAAATTAACCGGCAAGATTCATAAAGTGGGCGAGGTGCACGATGGTGCAGCCACCACCGATTTCATGGAGCAGGAGCAGGAGCGTGGTATTACCATTCAATCTGCAGCGACCTCTTGTACGTGGGACGATCACCGCCTGAATATTATCGATACGCCCGGGCACGTAGATTTCACCATTGAGGTGTACCGTTCGCTGAAAGTGCTGGACGGTGGTATTGGCGTTTTCTGTGGTTCAGGTGGTGTGGAGCCTCAATCCGAGACCAACTGGCGTTACGCCAATGAATCGGAAGTGGCTCGCGTGATTCTGGTCAACAAAATGGATCGTATTGGGGCTGATTTTTATCGCGTTATTAAACAGGTGGAAAAGGTACTTGGCGCTAATCCACTGGTAATGGTGCTGCCCATCGGTATTGAAGATGATTTCGTCGGCATAGTTGATTTGCTGACCCGCAAAGCCTGGGTCTGGGATAGTTCCGGTGATCCCACCAGTTACACTCTCGAAGATGTACCTGCTGACATGACCGGTTTGGTGGAAGAGTGGCGTGAAAAACTCATAGAAGCGGCTCTGGATCAGGACGATGACTTGATGGGAAAATACCTGGACGGTGAAGAGCCTTCCATCGAAGACGTCAAAAAATGTATTCGTAAAGGCACGATCGCTCTGGACTTTTTTCCGACTTATTGCGGCTCCGCCTTCAAGAACAAGGGTATTCAACCGGTACTGAACGCAGTGGTGGATTACCTGCCGAATCCTACCGAAGTGAAGCCTCAGCCTGAAACCGATGAAGACGGTAATGAAACAGGCAAATTTGCCATTGTTGATCCCGAAAAGCCTTTCCGCGCCTTGGCTTTCAAAATCATGGATGACCGTTTTGGTGCCCTGACCTTTATGCGTATCTACTCTGGCAAGCTGAAGAAGGGCGACACCGTTGTTAATACCTTTACGGGTAAAAATGAGCGGATTGGTCGTATCGTTGAGATGCACGCCAATGACCGCATTGAGCTGGATTCGTGCACTGCCGGTGACATCGTTGCCTTTATCGGACTGAAAAACACCCGGACTGGACATACCTTGAGTGACCAAAAAGATATTGGCACTCTGGAGCCAATGGTATTCCCGGATCCAGTCATCTCCATCGCCATCAAGCCTAAGGACAAGGGCGGTTCTGAAAAAATGGGACTGGCTATCAATAAAATGATTCAGGAAGATCCGTCATTCCGCGTGGAAACTGACGAGGAAACCGGTGAGACCATAATCAAGGGCATGGGTGAGTTGCACCTGGACATCAAGGTAGACATCCTCAAGCGTACTCACGGCATTGAAGTGGAAGTGGGCAAGCCGCAAGTGGCCTACCGCGAGACCATCACCGAGCGTGTGGAAGACAGCTACACCCACAAAAAGCAGACGGGTGGTTCCGGACAGTTTGCCAAGATCGATTACATCTTCGAACCTGGCGAACAGAACAGCGGCTTCACTTTTGAATCCACAGTGACAGGTGGCAATGTGCCACGTGAGTTTTGGCCTGCCGTACAAAAGGGTTTCAAAGTTATGATGAGTGAAGGTGTGCTGGCAGGTTTCCCGGTACTGGACGTACACGTCAACCTCACCGATGGTGGTTTCCATCCTGTGGATTCATCCGCCGTCGCCTACGAAATTGCGGCCAAGAATGCCTTTCGCCAAAGTATGCCGAAAGCAGGTGCCCAGCTGTTGGAGCCCATCATGAAAGTCGATGTGTTTACGCCAGATGATCACGTGGGTGATGTTATTGGTGACCTTAATCGTCGCCGTGGCATGATCGAAGGGCAGGAAGCAGGGGTATCAGGTGTGCGTATTAAATCCACCGCACCACTGGCTGAGATGTTTGGTTACATTGGTGATTTGCGTACCATGACTTCCGGTCGAGGTCAGTTCTCCATGGAATTTTCACATTATGCACCCTGTCCCAAAAATGTGGCAGAAGATGTGATTAAAGAAGTACGGGAACGTAACGCCAAGAAGTAATTGTTAGCAGACCGTAGATTTATACGGTAGAAAGACGCTAGCGAAGATCGTTAATGACAGCCGGGTGATTCTTCACCCGGCTGTTTTTTTGCCGAGTTAATTTTCATCGGTAGGCGCATAGCCGAATGCCTGGACGTAAGGGGTTAAGGTTTGCAATGGTTTTTGTATAAAGTCCTGATAATTTTTCCAGCGTCCCATGGCGCGTTGATAAATGGGTGTGCCGACATCCTGATAGCTTGGTGTGGAAACAATACGTTTTGATGCTTGCTGGTGAAATATTTTCGTATTACCCGTAGCATCCAGCTCCAAAAAATCCATTATCTTTTTTGTACTTGCTTCAATATCTGCAACGATATCTTCATAGCGGGATTCTATCCAGTTGAGCTGGGTTTTTTCACGATACTTTAGCCACAGTCCCATTGCCGCGGCATAGTATGTAGAGGTGCCATCCATATTTAAAAAATGAATCATCGATTCATTCAACTGGAAAAGTTGCATGAAGCAACTCAAGCAGACATCTCGCGGATCACGGAGCGCAACAATAATTTTTGACTGAGGGAATATTTTTCCAATCAAGCCAAGATGAATGAGATTAAGTGGCATTTTATCGATGAAATGACCGTCTGGAATAACCCCTTCCAGGGAGACTCTTGTGCTCTCCCAATAATATTGGCGAAGAACATGTACCTCTTGATAGTTTAATGTGTCCAGATCTGCGGGGTACTTGAACTTATGGCCTAAAATTTCCGATAATGACGAAGCCATATCGTGTAAAGTCATCAATTCGTCGGCAGTTACCACTAAAGGGTTAGCAGCAAGAATTTGCTCCGTTAATGTGGTGCCCGATCGGGGGAAGCCCACCAGGAATGTTGGAGAGGGGTAGTCGTCACCTGATTCATCTGAATTATGCGTTGTATCTTCACTATCAGATAGCCAGTTAAGGTGATCATCAATCATAGTAAAAGCCGATTGCTGATTGATCGAGGTCGCGACGGGCAATTCCGCCATTATATTGTTTGCTTTTTTAAAGGCATCATATGCAGTGCTGTGTTCGCCAAGTCGATCTAAGATTAAACCCAATTCTGTTTGAATAGCCGCATCTATATCCGATATATCTTTCACTTCAAGCTTGCCAAGTCGTTCTTTCGCACGCAGAAACTCTTTATTTCTACGTTCAATTTTGGCTAACACCAAATTGGCTAAGTCATGTGTCGGGCAATCTCTAAGAATATCTTCAGCATATTGCTGAGCTTCGTCAGGTCGATTGATTGATTCCAATAGGTCGGCTAATTTCGCTCTCACTTCATGGAAAAATTCCTTTAGCCGTAGTATTTTTTCATAAATACTCACGGCTTCTAGATATTGGCGGTTAGATTGGAGAGTTTTTCCTAAAGAAAATAACAACGCAGTATTTTCAGGTTCAACTTGTAAGGCATGGTTAAAATATTTTATCGCTTCTCCGTGTCGGCTTAAGCGATTCAACACGTGGCCAGTTTGTTCCAATGTTCCCAAATGTCCGGGACGGCAGCGTTCAGAATCACCAAGTGTCAATAACGCCTTATGATAGCGGGTAGTGCTAATCTGGCATAAAGCCAAATTGAAATATGCCTCTCCAAATCCAGAGTCAATTTCTATTGCTTTCAGGTAACATGCAGTGGCGGAATCATGGTTATTTGTATGCTGATAAGCTAATCCCAGGTTACATTGCAAGCCTGGAATATTGGTTTTCACAGAAGAAGCTTTGGTGAGATAACGAATTGCTTCAGGGTAATTTTTTTGTTGAAGTCTAATCGCGCCAAGACTTTGTAAGGCGTCAAAATTATCAGTGTGTATTTTTAATACCTTGGTAAACTCGAGGGCTGCTTTTATGGTATTTCCCTGTTGATGCAAGCGGTGTCCCTTGTGGATAAGAGAGTTAACTTTGTGAGATTTTTTAGGTGAGAGGCTCATTGGATTTCGTCGACTTTTGTATTTTACAGGTTGTCATAAATTAACCAGAATTATAGATCCTCGGGAGTAAAATTTTTCCAGATTTCACTCTCAATTTGTGCCATAAATTTATTATTTGTTAACCAAATTTGTCCATCTTCAATTGTACACTGTAGTTGAATCGTCCGTTCCACCATACGCTCAAAAATATCAGGATCAATGACGGATAAATTAATAATGGCGAGGTTATTGAATCGTCTCAATTTGTTTTTGATCTGTTTCCACCAAACAACAGCAGAACGCTGATTGAATGTGTAGATGATGACTTTTTTCGCTTTTCCACAAGCTTTGCGAATACGTTTCTCATCGGGTTGTCCGAGCTCAATCCATAATATGATGTCATCGGTAAGATTTTTTTCCCAAATATCGGGTTCATCATCGGTGCTGATGCCGCGGGTAAAGAGTAAATTATTTGAGGCGTGTAGGCCAAAGGCGATAATGCGCATCATCATGCGCTCGGTAGTTTCTGATGGGTGTCGGGCAATTGTTAGAAGATG
Organism: uncultured Ectothiorhodospiraceae bacterium; assembly: GCA_964401355.1. Classification (GTDB taxonomy): domain Bacteria; phylum Pseudomonadota; class Gammaproteobacteria; order SZUA-152; family SZUA-152; genus SZUA-152. The sequence continues at coordinate 9,703 of CAYNYJ010000027.1, forward strand.
ATTTTGGTAGTAATCCCGATCAAGATTAGTTATCTGTAAATCTATTTTAAAAACAGTTGCTTTGATTGCCATTATTCACTCCATGATTTCATGTTTTTTCGGGTCTGTTTTTTTTGACCATGTTTCTTTTTTTCCTCAAGACGTCGTTTTTGGGAGGAACGGGTAGGACGGGTTGGTTTTCGCAATTTCGGTGTGCTTAAGACAGAAATAATAATGGCTTTTAATCGTTGTATTGCTTGTTCACGATTTTTCTCCTGGCTACGGTATTGTTGTGATTTTATTATTATAATGCCGTCTTTGCTGATTCGCGTATCAGCAAGTGATAGTAAACGTTGTTTGATTGTTAGGGGTAATGAAGAATTTCTAATGTCAAAGCGTAGATGTATTGCTGTCGATACTTTGTTAACGTGCTGACCGCCCGCACCTTGCGCACGCGTGGCACTGAGTTCAATTTCATTCTCTAAAAGAATAATATGGTGGTTAATTTTCAACATGATATTATTAAGGTGATGAGTAATATTTCATCGTGACTCCCTTTAATTATACCGTCAGGCGTGAATAACTTGAAACCAGAAACTTTATTATCTGAGGATAAAGAGTGGTACGTTTATATCATTCTGTGCTCAGATACATCACTTTATACGGGGATTACAACCGATGTTGAAAGACGCTTTGCTGAACATGCCAATGACGATGGAAAGCAAAAGGGTGCGAAATATTTTCGCGCACGAGCCCCGAAGGAAATTGTTTATGTTGAAGCAGGGCACACACGATCAACCGCCAGTCAACGAGAAGCCGCGCTAAAAAGGCTCAGTCGGTCGGATAAACTCTCATTAATTGATTCAACAGTTGACTTGACTATAAGCTGATTATTGGGTCGCAACAATAACGCGCAGCGCATCAAGGCGTACATTTGCCGACTCAAGTGCGGTATTTATAGCGTCACGTTGCCCTTCGAAGAATTCAATTTCCTCATCACGCACATTGGGGTTGTGGGCTTTTAGTGCTTTGAGTCGCTCAATTTCAGGTTCGAGCGTTTCCATTATCTGTTTATGTGCTCCTGTGACAAGCCGAGGTTTTTGGCTAAGTGCAAGCCGCTCACTGGCCTCGATCATCACTTTAATTTCCCGTGTTTGCGAACGCACGACGCTGTTGGCTGTTTCTGCATCAATAGAAATTAGCGACTGGTTAATAGTGTCATGGGACAGAATTTTACTGATGTCTTTTCCCTGTTGATCGACGACCAAGCGAATGGTGGTTGGTGGCAGGTAACGTTTCGACTGCAAAGATTTTTGGGCAACTGGCTCAAGTATATAGACACATTCCAGATACAGGGTGCCAGCTTTCAGGTTTGGATGTTTAATGGCAATGAGCGCGGTATTGCCAGTTTCATTGCTTAATACTAGATCCAGGGCGCCGGTGGTTAGAGGGTGTTCCCAGCTGATAAATTGCATGTCTTCATTGGATAAGGCGAGATCCCGATGGAAGGTCACTTTCATGCCATCCTCTTCAAGGCCGGGAAAGTGGCAATGCATGTGGTCACCTGGCCGAACAATATAGCAGTCTGTGCTGTGGTATTCAGTGTCGACGCCAAAACAATCAAAGACATTCTCCAAATAATGTTGTACGTCGGTGTTTTGATCTAGGCGCTGTGCATTTTTTTGCAGTTGCTTGGCCGCAGAAGGCAAGCAGGAATTGTATTCCAACAGAATGTCACGGCCTTTGTGCAGGGCTTTATTGAGTTGTTCAGAAAGCTGTCGTGTGGTCTGAATTAAAGTGTGATGAATTTCGCTCGTCTCAAAACAACTGAGGGCTTGAAAAAATTCAGCTTCGACTTTCTCAAAGACACTGGGGCCTATCGGGCAGGTGTGTTCGAAGGCATCAAGGCCCTGCTGATACCAGTCAAATATCAGCGACTGTGGACTGTCGATAAAGTAGGGCACATGGATCTGGATGGTCTCGGTTTGCCCGATACGATCCAGTCGACCAATACGTTGTTCGAGAAGATCCGGATTCAGGGGTAAATCAAACAATACCAGGTGATGTGCGAACTGGAAGTTGCGTCCCTCACTACCAATTTCCGAGCAAATTAATATCTGGCCACCATTTTCCGAATCTGCAAAATGTGCGGCGGCGCGGTCGCGCTCGATAATACTGAGTTGCTCATGGAATACCGGTGCATGTATGCCGGATTTTGTTTTGAGTGCGTGTGCAATGCCTATGGCCGTAGTGGTATTGGCCGCAATCACCAATATTTTATTTGGTTTAAGACGTTTGATAGTTTCGTGCAGCCAATTAATTCTTGGGTCAAATGATGGCCACGGTGGTGCTTCTGAATTGTTGGTCATCAGCATATCCGGGCAGAGCAAAGGTTTCGCGGAAGATGCCTCTATTGGCTGATTGTCGGCAATGAAACTTTGATAGGCATCTTCGTATTCTTTTGGCAAAGGCAGGGGCGCGGCATTGATGTTGCGTTCGGGAAAACCTTTGACTGCGGCACGTGTGTTACGAAACAGCACGCGGCCGGTGCCATGTCTGTCGAGCAGCATACCAATGAGTTGTTGTTTGGCTGTTGTAATGGCTAAGCGGTCACTCTCTTTCGCGACCAAAATGTTGATCACGGCTGCTTCGTCAATGCCGCTTAAGGCGGATTGTAACGTGCCCAGTGTTTTGCGTGATATCGTCGCGTCTTCAACATGCGTTGCCAGTAACTCTTCCACGGCTTCTGCGATGGGTTGGTAGTGAGTTTCTTCTTCAATAAAAGATTCATAATTTGGAAAGCGATCAGGATCCAGCAAACGCAATCGTGCAAAATGACTTTCTTTGCCGAGCTGTTCCGGTGTTGCTGTCAATAGCAGTACAGCTTTTATTTCAACGGCCAAAGCTTCGATGAGCTGGTATTCCGGGCTGCTGTGAGTGGATGACCATTGCAAGTGGTGTGCTTCATCCACCACCAACAAATCCCATTCTCCAGCCAAAACTTGTTGGCTACGCGCAGTATTTTCACTCAAAAAATCAAGGCTACATAAAACCAGTTGTTGCGTATGGAAGGGGTTTTCCTGTTCACCGCCTTGTTCAATACCCATGCAACGTTCTTCGTCAAAAACACTGAATGGCAAATTAAAACGACGTAACATTTCAACCAGCCACTGGTGTACCAGAGTTTCCGGCACAATGATCAGCACACGTTTGGCGCGTTCGGTCAGCAATTGCTGATGCAGAATGAGCCCTGCTTCAATGGTCTTGCCCAAACCTACCTCATCCGCCAGCAACACCCGTGGGGCATAGCGGTGGGCGACTTCGTGGGCGATATACAATTGATGGGGAATCAGGCTGGTACGCACCCCGGTTAAACCGTATAAATCAGAATGTGCGAGGCGGTTGGCGTGTTGCAGGCTCTGGTATCGCAGCTCAAACCACTTGTTGGCGTCGAGCTGCCCGGCAAACAGTCTTTCGCTGGGGCGGCTGAGCTGAATAAAGTTATTCAACTGACTCTCCGGCCATTCAAGGGACTCTCCATTCACACCTTTACCGTGATAAATGAGCAGCCCATCGTACTCGCTCAGTGATTCCACTTGCAGAGATTCATCTTCCTGATTGCGGATTGTGTCACCGGGCGCAAATCGAACCCGTGTCAGCGGCGCGGTTTGTTTTGCATAGGTGCGCGTCTCCCCAGTGGCGAAAAAAACCACAGTAAGTGTGCGGTGTTCAACCGACAACACGGTACCCAAGCCCATGTCGATCTCGGTGTCACTTATCCAACGTTGTCCAGGGCTTACTTCATCCACGATACGGTTTCTCTGAGATGTTTTCTGTGGTCAATACTGCAGGAGTTTTCATCCTAAAAGGCGGCGTATAGTAGATGAAATGAGTCGCCTTTCCCACTGAAAACCGTGTCACCCCCTTTCCCCCGAGCTTCATTGGCGAGCCATCCCAATAAGTCATTTATTTGGCACTAAACCTGCATAAACCCCAGTACGAGCAATTGTTACGGGTGTCAGCTTCATACCAAAACACTGGCCAAATACGTCGGTGGACGGTGTGGTGCTGATTTGATCTTGGGCTAGTCACGGATTTTGGGACGTAATTTTTTGAATTTCTTTTTTCATAAATGGCTGAAGCGCCGACCGCCATCGATGCAATATCGAGTCCAACAGCATGGCACAAAAGGTGGTGCTTCGAGCGTTACCTGCGGGCTGTTGCTGGTAGCATTGATTTACGGTGGCCCGCTGTTAGCGGCAGCCTTGCCGGATGTCTCCAAACCCGGTGGCGCTCAGGCTGGTAGACAATTTGAAGCGCCTGTTCCTCCCAATCTGCGGCGTTTTCTGGCCAAACCAGAAACCCAATCAGATTCAGAGCAGGCACTGCAAAAAAAACCGGACAGTGATCAGCTTACTGTCAATAGTATCCATCTTGAGGGTGTGATTGAGCGTCCGGATCATGATATTTACATCGACGAATTAACGGCATTTATTGAGCAAAGGCGTCAAAACCTAGTGGAGACTCAAAACACAAAGCTGCAGTCAGAAAAGCAGGGGAAACTTTCCCCGCAAGAGCGTAAAAAACTCTCAAAGCAGATTGAAAGTCTGGTCAAGGATAAGGATAAGGACGTTAAAAATACCCTGGAGGAACTGGAACAGGTTATTCAGGAGTATCGCCAAAAATCCGGGCCAGACAATGTGCTCACACTGCGGCAGCTGCAAGAGATTGCCGCCGATGTGGCCCAATATTACCGAGTGCGTGGCTTTATTCTGGTGCGCGCTGTGATTCCACCGCAGACCATTAAAGATGGCCGAGTGCATATTCAGGTGCTAGAAGGGATTCTGGGCAATGTCAGTATTGAGAAAAATCAGTTTTACACTCGAGAACAAATGTTGCGACCCTTTCGGGATGTACTAGGGCAACCCGTTACCAAAAATAGTATCGAAGAGGCCATGTTACTGCTCAACGATTATCCGGGCCTGAGAACGTTTGGGGTTTTTCAACCGGGTTTACTACCCGGCGAAACCAGTTTATTAATCTCGGTTCTGGAAGAAAGCCACATCAATTCCAACTTGCATGTTGACAACTATGGTTCCGAATTCACCGGTGAATATCGTACCCGCCTGGATGTACTGTGGAACAACCCGTTCAATGCCATCGATCAATTGCGCATCAGCCTGTCCAAAACCTATGATCCTAACAATGGCACCTATGGATCGTTGTTTTATGAGCGCCATGCCTTCGGGCCAAAAAATACCTTCGGCATTGGCGCGAGTAAAAATGATTATTCACTCGGATTTTTCCTGGAGCCCCTTGGCATCTCCGGCACCACCATACTGGCGCAAGCCTATTGGCGGCGTGCATTTCATCGTAGCCGATTATTTAATAGCTATGGCTTATTTCAACTCAGTCGGAAATCTACCAAACTGGATATAACCACAGGTGATGATAGAGCAGATGAGATAACAGTATTTAATATTGAAAGCGGGTTTGATTGGTCGAGCCCATCGCGCCGTCACCTGGCCCGTGCAAAGCTACAGTACAGTCAGGGATTTGAAGGGTTACTGGGCGCCATGGAGGCGACCAATGATCCTGCGAAAACCACTGCCAGTCGGCGTGGCGGTTCTGGTATTTACGCGGGCAGTGATTTTTCCAAAACCAATATTGACTATGACCATTGGTACACTATCGTGCCTAATCATAGTTTGCATATTTCATTTCGAAGCCAATTTTCAAAAGACCTGTTGACATCTTTAGAACAAATGCCCATCGGTGGCCCTAATAGTGTACGGGCATATTCGGCCGCTGAATTTTTGCGGGATAAGGCATTCACGACCAGTGTTGAGTGGTTGATAAAGGCGCCAGGCTTTTCACAATGGAAGGCTTTTGGCAATAAACGCTGGGGTGAGGTCTTACAGGTTTCGCTATTTATCGATTACGCAAAAGGCTGGTTGAATGACCCGTTGGCTAGCGACCGTGAGGTGGTGAGTCTCAGTGGCATCGGTGCCGGTTTCTATTTTAATTATGAACAATTTTCTGCCCGTTTTGAATTCGCATCGCCCCTGGGTGACGAACCTCCGGGCAATGATAGAAACCTGCAGTATTTCTTTGAATTGAATGTTGGATTTTAATATGAAGCCATTTCCTTTCAGTTTACTGTTTATGTCAACACTGTTTAGTGCAGTATTTATGATGGTACTTATTCCTCCTGGTTTCGCATCCCCCGTGGGTGGCGAAATCACTTCGGGATCAGGACAAATCCAAACGCTGGATGCCAACACCACATTAGTCACCCAGGAGACATCGACGCTTGCGATTGACTGGCAGAGTTTGAATCTGGCAGTAGATGAAACTCTGCGTTTTGAACAACCCAGCAGTGAGTCAATGGCCCTCAATACCATTTTTGATCAACAGCCGACCCAGATATTCGGCCAGATTGAGGCCAATGGCCGTGTGTTTCTGATGAATCCTAATGGCATCATTTTTGGTACCACGGCGCGTATCAATGTTGGTGCTCTTATCGCGGGTGCCTTTCAACTGGATTTTGAATCTTTGCACGACAATGGTGAATTCCCATTCACTACCGGCACCGGTTTGGTTGAAAATGCCGGACAGATTGTTACCGGGGAAGGTGGCTCGGTGGCATTGATTGGACAGACGGTTATCAATAGCGGTGAAATTCGTGCGCAGCTGGGAAAAATTCATTTATTGAGCACCGGTGCGGCGACGCTGAGTTTTGACAGCGATGGATTGATCCAGTTTTCCATTCAGCAAGAGATACTGGAAAACACCTTGGGCAGTGAGTCCGCGGTGTTGAATAGCGGTGTGTTGCAAGCCGATGGCGGTTACGTGCTACTGGAGGCTCATGCCGCAAATGCTGTGTACAGTCAGGTAGTGAATAACGAAGGCATTATTCAAGCCAATCGTATCACCAATGAAGGTGGCGTCATTCGTTTGGAGGGGGTTGGCGGAAACGTGATTAACTCGGGTACGCTGAGTGCTATTGGCGTGGGCGATGCAAGTGGTGGTGAGATCAGTTTAATGGGGGATCGTGTCGGGGTGTTTGCCAATGCAATGATTGACGCCTCGGGCAATACGGGGGGCGGCCATATTGCGATCGGCGGTTACCGGAAAGGGGCCGGTGACAATGTCTCCGAATTTACCCAGGTGGTGAGTGACACCCAAATTCGTGCCGATGCGATCGAACACGGCGATGGCGGGGAGATCATCATTTGGGCGAATGACACCAGCTGGGCTGCGGGCACGGTTTCTGCCACTGGTGGTGCCAGCAGCGGTAATGGCGGGTTTGTCGAGATATCCGGCAAGCAGGGTTTGGTGTTGACAGCCAATGTGGATCTCACCGCCAGTAACGGTGAATTCGGCACATTGTTGCTCGATCCCACCGACATCACCATTCATGATCAGGCCGACGGAGCGCAGGGCAACGACGGCCTGTTACCCGATCTCTCTGATGCGACGGTGGGAGTGGGTACTTTCGATATCGGTGAGTTGGCACTTGAAGCCCTGAGTGGCACCAGTAATTTGGTTTTGGAAGCCACCAATAATATTGTTCTCAATGACCTCGCTGACAACGAGCTGGCTTTTGCGATTAATACCGGCGGATCAATTGTTATTACTGCCGATTCAGATTCCAATGGTGTCGGCAGCTTTTCCATGAACACTGGCGACACCCTTTCAACTCAGGGAAGCTCGCTGAATATTACTGCGGCGGGCATTACCCTCGGTACACTGAACACAGATGGCCCCGCAGCCAGTGATGGCGCAATTTTCGTGACCAGTTCGGCCAGTATTGACATGGGCTCAGCGAGCAGTGGCGGCGAGGATATTAATGTGACCATTGATAACGACAACAATGGCACCGAAACCTTAACTCTGCGTGGCTCTCTAACGGGTAATAGTGTCACCCTGAATGGTGGAACCGACGGAGGCGATACACTCATTGGCCCTGATTTGGTGAATGCCTGGACAGCAACATCACTGAATACCGGTAGCTTAAATGGTTCCATTTTTTTAAATTTCCCCAATCTCACAGGGGGTAGTAATGACGATACCTTTACTGTCACCGGTAGCATCACCGGTCAGTTCGATGGTGGTGGTCATGCCACGGGAGACACGGTGGATTATTCGGGTGTCGGCGTTATTACCAGTGTCACGCTTAATACCGACGTGGTGAATATCGAGAATTTGATTGGTGGTGCGGCAGTTTTTTCTTTGATCGCAGAGGACGTTCCCAATACCTGGGTGCTAACGTCTGCAAATGCCGGCTCGGTGGCCGGAGTCAGCTTTACGGATTTCAGTGACCTCACTGGTGGCAGTAATACGGATGATTTCATACTCAGCGGGGGTTCGACCACCGGTACTATTAGAGGCAGTGGTGGTAGCGATAGTCTAACGGCAAATAACACCTCTAACAACTGGAATATTCTGTCTACCGATAGCGGCAATGTGGGCAGCGTATTTGCGTTCACCAGCATCGAAAATCTGACGGGGGGCAATGGTGCTGACAGGTTTGTTTTCAACTCGGGCGCGACGATTAGTGGCATCATTGATGGCGGTGCCGGAGATGATTCACTGGGTGCCGATGATATCGCCAACATTTGGAACATCACTGCAAATGATGCCGGTGATGTTACTGGCGTGGGTGCCTTCATTAATATGGAAAATCTCAACGGCAGAAATGATACCGATCGTTTTATCATCGGCGATGGTTTTAGCATCAGTGGCACTATCGACGGAGGAGGAGGGGTAGACAGCGTAGACCTGTCCAATCAGACACTAGATGTGCTCGTGGATCTGGGCGCTAGCCGTTATGCCAATATCGAGCAATTCACCGGCAGTAGTATCGCTAGCACGAGCACTCTGGTGGGCGCCGATGTGGTGAATATATGGAGTATCAACGGCGCCTTCGATGGTGTTGATGATGGCACAGTGGGGCTGGTGACCTTCATCAATTTTACTGACCTCACCGGTGGCACTGATAATGACAGTTTTTCACTCTCGTCTGGCACCTTGAGCGGTACCGTCAGCGGTGGCGGAGGCAATGACACCCTCATCGGCGACAATGCTGCAAACACCTGGAATATTTTAACCCCGGATGCGGGTACCGCCACTGGCGTTGGTGCATTCTCTGGTATCGGCAATCTCACCGGCAACGCCAGTACCGATGATTTTATCTTTGCCGATGCTAGCAGTTTGAGTGGTGTTGTGAATGGTAGCGGTAATAGCGACAGTGTCAATTTTTCTGCGGAAACCGGCGCGGTGACGGTGTCCATGGGCTCGACCGGGTTTGCCAATATTGAAACCTTCATCGGTAACGATAATGACAGCACACTCATTGGTGACAACGTGGTGAATACGTGGCTGATTACCGGTATCAATGACGGCACCATCAACACCACTATTTTCACCAATTTTAATAATCTCACGGGCGGCACCGACTCGGATACTTTTACTCTATTAAGTGGGATCATCACCGGATTGATCAACGGTGGCGGGAGTACTGATAGCCTACTTGGCGACAATGCTGCGAACACCTGGACACTGACAGCTGCCGATACGGGTACGCTGTCCAGTATCGTGGGTGTAACTGGATTTAGTAGTATCGAAGATCTCATCGGTAACTTCGATACGGATGATTTTGTATTTACCGACCCGGGAACATTGTCCGGTACGATTAATGGTGCATCCGGCGATGATTCGCTGGACTACAATGCAAAAATCGGCGCAGTAACGGTGGACGTGGCTGATATCAATTTTGTCAGCATTGAGACCTTCATCGGTAACAATACAGACAGTACTTTATTGGCGGATAATGTTGCCAACACTTGGAATATTACTGGTGAAAATGACGGCACCATCGGCATCACCACCTTTGTTGATTTCAACAATCTCACAGGAAACGACAATACCGATGATTTTGTTCTGGACACGGGGGGAAGCATAACCGGCAGTATTTCTGGTGGCTTGAGCAACGATACAATACAGAGTGTTGATACCGGTGCCACCTGGAATATTACCGCAGCCGATGTTGGAAACCTCACTAGCGTCAATGCTTTCTCCACTATCGAAACGCTGCAAGGCGGCAATGGTGCGGATATCTTTATATTTTCCGATGGCGCCACTTTCAGTGGTGTGATTAATGGCGGTCTCGGTAGCGACGAGGTTGATCAGTCGGCGCAATCCGGCGCGGTGAATATTAACCTGGCTACCTCTTCATTTTCCAGTATCGAATCCTTTGTGGGCAATAACAGCGATAGCACTTTGTTGGGCGCGAATACCAACAACACCTGGACAATGAGCGGCGCCAACAGCGGTACGGTCAACAGTATCGCTTTTGCGGGCTTTAACAATCTCACCGGCAATACACAAATTGACCAATTTATTATCAGTGGTGGTTCCATCTCGGGAAGCCTGAATGGCGGTGCCGGTAGCGACACATTAACCGCCGACAACACGGTTAACGTCTGGAATGTTTTGACAAGCGACTCGGGTAATGTCACCAATGTCGGCAGTTTTTCACAAATCGAAAACCTCACTGGTAACAACCTGGCCGATATTTTTGTGTTTGCCAATGGCGCCAGTATCAGTGGCAATATTGATGGTGCCGCCGACAACGATACCGTGGATTTTTCCGCCGAAGCAGGGCCGTTGGCCATTGCACTGGGGGTGAGTGGTTTCATCAACATCGAAACGTTTATCGGCAACAATCTTGATAGCACCCTGACTGGCCCGGTCGGTAGTAATAATTGGGTGATTACTGGCAACAACGACGGCATGGTGGGCGCTATCGCCTTTACCAATTTCAATAACCTGACCGGTAATTCCAGCAGTGACAATTTCCAGTTTCAGGATGGCAGCATCATCACCGGAACCATCGATGGCAGTGCAGGTTTGGATACGGTAGACCTGTCACTGGAGTCAGGCGTCGTTACGGTTAACCTGGAATCCGGCGCTTACAGCAGCATTGAAACCTTCATCGGTAACAATTTTTCCAGCACCATTAGCGGCGACAATGTCGCCAATAGCTGGGTGATAAGCGATGTCAACGACGGCACTGTCGGTACAGTCACTTTCTTTGATTTCAATAATCTTATCGGCAATAACAACACAGATGATTTCAGCCTCAATGGCGGTAGCATCACCGGCAGTATCGATGGGGGTGGCGGTGTCGACAATATCAGCGCTGATAACGCCTCGAATACCTGGACGATCTTTTCGGCGGATGCCGGCAGTGTCTCCGGCATTTCTGCATTTTCCAATATCGAAAATTTGACGGGCAATGCCGGCGTCGATGACTTTACCTTTGCCGATGGCAGCAGTATTAGCGGCAGTGTCGATGGCGGCACCAATATTGATTCCGTGAATCAGTCGGCGCAATCCGGCCTGGTGAACATCATATTAAGTGGCACCGCGTATATCAATATTGAAAACTTTATCGGCAATGGCACCAATAGCACATTAACCGGAGCGGACATCGTCAACAGCTGGGTTCTCAGTGGTGCTGACAGCGGTTCCGTTGGTCCTATTATTTACACGGGGTTCGGTAATCTCCAGGGTGGCAGTAATGACGATAGTTTCACCATCAGTGGTGGGGCGGTGAGTGGTCTGATTGACGGGGGGCTGGGTAATGATCAGATACTGGCAGAAAATATTACCAATACTTGGAATATTACCGGTGCCGATATTGGCAACGTCACGGGCATCAATACATTTTCCAGCATTGAGACTTTATTAGGTAATGCCGGTGTCGATAATTTTATCTTCGCCGATGGCAGCAGTTTTAGCGGTGTCATTGATGGTGCTGACAATGCCGATACGGTGGATTATTCCTCTGAAACCGGTGCCGTTATCGCCTCGCTTGCCACCGGACAATACCTGAATATCGAATCGTTTATCGGCAATGTCACCAACAGTACCCTGGTGGGTGATAACACCATTAATGCCTGGTTGATTACGGGCAGCGATAGCGGCAACGTCAATGGCATTAATTTTGCCGGTTTTAACAATGTCAGCGGTAATGCGAGCATTGATCTCTTTACTCTGGCCGGGGGCAGCATTAGCGGCGTCATCGATGGCGGTACGGGTAATGACAGTATTCAGGCCGAGAGCATCACCAATAGCTGGAACGTCACCAGTGCCGACGGCGGCGACCTCACCAGCGTTAATGCCTTTCAGAATATCGATAACCTGCTGGGGGGCAATGCCACCGACACCTTTAACATCAATGCCAATCTTTCCGGCACGGTGGATGGGGGCATCGGTGATGACATTTTTAATCTTGGTGGACTGATCAACGTCGGTGGCGGTCTGGTCGGTGCGGCGGGATCAGACATTCTTAACGGGCCCGCGCAAAACAGTAGCTGGATTATTTCCGGGGCCGACAGTGGTTCCGTTAATGGCATCGGCTTTTCGCAAATCGAAAATCTTGCGGGCGGGGCAGGGGACGACACCTTTAATGTCAGCAATGCCGCAACGGCGGGTATCTCGGGCGGCATTGCCGGGGGTGGCGGTAATGATGATCTGCTGATCGACTACATCCTCGCGTCGACACGCACGCTCAGCTTCGATGGTGGTAGTGGCACTGACAGCATCAACCTGACAGGCTCCGGCACCGGCCTCACCAACAGCTATGTATTTGGCCCGGCCAGTGGCGCGGTCGCTGTGAACACGATCGATGGTAGCAACAGTCAGGACATTATCGGCAGCGGCATTGAAATCGTCACGGACACTCTCAGCGCTGACAACATCGCCTTAGTCGGCAGCACGGGCGATGATGTCATAGCGCTTTCAGCGGGCATCATCTCCGGTTCACAGCCTGTGAGTTTTCAAATTTTCGGCATGCCCGCGCTGCAATTTTCCAACAAGACCCATCTGAGTATTGATGCGGCTGCGGGTGCCGATACGATTACGGTCACGGGCTCAGTGGCGTTAAGTGGGAACATCGACATTACGGCCGAAACCATCATCGAAGCTGCGGGCGGTGAGCTGGGTGCTGACACGCTCACCCTCAATCAGGCGACCGCTATTGGCACGGCCTTGAATCCACTGGGCACCTCTGTGAATACCCTGTTGATCAACGGCCCGACCATCGATGCCTATATTAACGAAGCCAATAGTTTGGCGGTGGCGGTCAGTAATGTCAGCGGGACATTGTCCATTACGACCAACGCGGGTGACATCACCTCGGCGGGCAGTTTGACGGTCACCGGCACATCGACGTTTAACGTTGCCGATGGCGGTTCCATTATCCTGGATAACGCCGCCAACCAGTTTGCGGGGACACCCGCCTTCTCTTCTGCCGGTATCATCAATAATCTGGTGTTGGTTGATAATAGCTCGGTTGATTTGCCCACCCTGTCGTTGAGTGGCAACTTGAGCGTGAGCGCCGATGGGCCGGTGCGACAAGTCGGCGCACTCACCGTGCAGGGCAACACGACGGTGATTTCAGGCAGCAACTTGATCGACCTTGGCAATGCCGCCAATGATTTTGTCGGTACGGTCAGTCTGCAAAACAGCGGCGCGGTGAATACCACGATCGTTGACAGCAATGCATTAATCCTGGCCGGCTCCACGGTTGGTAGCGGCACACTCTCTGTTACCGCCGCGGACATCAGCCAGGTCGGCCCACTGGTGCAGTCGGCCAATGCGGGAACCGCAATCTTCACTGCCACCGGTGGCAACATCAGTTTGACCAATGGCGGCAATGATTTCACTGGCGCCGTGCTCCTCAACAATACAGGCGCCGGTAGTACCGTGCTCAATGACAGTGACGGGCTAACACTGGGGGCCTCGGCCACCAATGGGGGTGATCTCACGATTACCGCCACCAACGGTATCACCTTGACCGGCACCACCACTTCGGCCAACGGTGATATCGCCATAACAGCCAATACCGGTGATATTCAGTTGGGCCGGCTAGACTCTGGTACCGGCAGGCTCACCATCAATGCGGTGACGGGCAATGTGATCGGCAACAACAGTTCCATTATCGAGCCGAACCTCAGTAGTCAGAACCTCGAAATCTTTGCGGGCCAAACCATTGGTGATTTCAATAACCCCATTTCAATCAGTGTTCCGTCGAATGGCACGAGCCTGTTCATTGCCGGTGAAGGCGCAGCCAATATTATCGGCCTGACTGGCACCATTCTTCCTGCATCGGTATTGGTCAATGATGTAACCCTCTCTAATCTGGCCGTCGGTAAAGGTCAAAATGTGTCCCGCCTGGAGCATAGTCAAAGCCCACCTCAGGAATATTTTTTGTCGCCGCTTTATAGTATTTCCAACGGTGGAATTCATCTTTTTCGATATGACATTGATACTGGTCAATGGAATGGAATGAATGGGGAAAATCCGTCGGAAGTCCCCGAAAACCGGTAATAAACAAGCAATATTTCAGCACACCGGGAGACAAGCCCAAATCAGTGACTAAACTTTAATGCGAGTTACGTCATACGTTACTGGAATGATTTCAACAATATTAAAAGGGCGCAATAACCGGGGAAATAACAACCATAAGTTTATTGGAAAAAATAATTTTAAAGTCCTAAAGGTACCCAAATGAAATGTCGCTATCTAGGTTTAAATAAGACGACTCTCTTGGATGCAGTAGTGGTTGAGAAACAAATGTGAATACAAATCTTCAAGAAATTAGCTGTGGTGAAATCATGGATATCACCATTGTCGCCAATTTTAGTACCCTGTTCATTCAGGCACTGAAATCCGGACACGCTGTGGTACTGGATGCCCAGCATGTTGAACGTGCTGATACGGCCGCACTGCAATTGCTTTGCGCATTCTTTAATGATGCCCGTACTCAACAGCAAGATATTCAATGGAAAAACCCTTCAGACACTTTATGTCATTCAGCAGCTCTATTGGGCTTGTCAAAGATGCTCAATTTGGAAACATATACCCATTAATAAAATTTATTGGGAATACCTGTGATTATCAATTGTTAATCACGGGTTGGATGGTTCTCACGCGCGCAGTAATGGAATTGATTCACTCCATCCAAATTACAGGAGAAGTAAAAAGATGGCCAACATTTTGGCAGTTGATGATTCCGCGTCCATGCGGCAAATGGTGGCTTTCACACTCAAAGGTGCCGGTCATACGGTCACGGAAGCCGTAGATGGACAAGCTGCCCTGGATGCCGCAAAAACTGTGAAATTTGATCTGGTGCTCTCTGACATCAACATGCCACGCATGGATGGGATTTCCCTAACAAAAGAATTACGTCGTTTGCCAGGCTATAAATTTACTCCGATTCTGATGCTAACCACTGAAGCTGGCATGAGCAAAAAACAGGAAGGTAAAGCTGTCGGCGCGACGGGCTGGATTGTTAAGCCCTTTAATCCTGAACAACTACTGGCAACCATTAAAAAAGTAGTGGGTTAATGTCATGACTATCGATATGGAACAATTCAAAGTGACCTTCGTGGAGGAAAGCCTCGAAGGCCTGGAAACGATGGAATCGGTGTTGCTGGAGATGCGCCCCGGCGAGATAAACTCTGAGGCCATTGATGACATCTTCCGCGCTGCCCATTCCATTAAGGGTGGCAGTGCCACCTTCGGCTTAGAAAATATCGCGCATTTCACCCATGTGGTGGAAACACTGCTGGATGAAATTCGCAATGGTGAACGTGAGCTTACTCAGGAAGCCATTGTTTTATTTCTGAGTTCAGTCGACTGCATTCGTGAAATGCTCAGTGCTGACCAACAAGGAGAGTCCGTTGACCAGAAGCATATTGATGAGGTTAAAGCCGGCCTGGACAAAATGCTGGATCCCAAGAAAAAAAGTGAAGCCACCCTCACCAGAGAGATAGAGACACCGGCAGCCCGTGCAAACAATTGGAATATTTATTTCAAGCCCTTTTTGAAAATGTTGCAAACGGGTAACGACGTGGTTCGGATGTTCAGAGAACTGGGTGAATTGGGTGAGCTGGAGGTCATTGTTGACACCGAAGGATTACCATCTTTGTCTGACCTTGACCCTGAAGAATCACACCTCAGCTGGAACATCACCCTTAGTGGCGATATTAAGAAAGAACAAATTGATGAAATTTTTGAATGGGTGGATGATGAATGTGAATTAATAGTAACTGCTATGACGGATATGCTGATTGCTGAAGTCGAGTCTTCTGAAACATTTCAACAAAACCACAAAGCGACACTTCAGTCCACTGAGCCTGCTAAAGAACGACGTAGTGATGGTGATCAACGTCAAGTAGGGGACAGACGTAAGAAGATCGCACCGGAATCATCCTCTATTCGAGTCAGTATCGATAAAGTTGATGACTTGATTAACATGGTGGGTGAGTTAGTCATTATTCAGTCGATGTTGGGGCAATTGGGCGAAGACTTTGATATGAGTCGCGTAGAGCGGCTTAAAGATGGACTGGGTGAATTGGAACGCAATACCCGTGAACTGCAAGAAAGCGTGATGCGCATTCGCATGTTACCCATCAGTTTTGCTTTTAACCGCTTTCCTCGCATGGTGCATGACCTCAGCGCTCAACTTAATAAAAAAATAGAACTGACTATATCCGGTGAGCAAACCGAACTGGATAAAACCGTCATGGAGAAAATTGGTGATCCATTGGTACACCTTGTGCGGAATTGCATTGATCATGGTATTGAAACACCGGAGGTTCGTCTGGCTGCGGGCAAACCTGAAATTGGTGTGGTTAGCCTCAATGCTTACCATCAAGGCGGCAACATCATCATAGAAATCAAAGATGATGGTGCAGGCCTGAATAATGAAAAGATTTTTGCTAAAGCGATTGAGCGTGGTTTAGTCAGTGCCGATGAAGAAATCTCGGAAGAGAAAATATACGATCTTCTATTTCAACCTGGATTCTCCACGGTAGATGTGGTCAGCGATGTTTCTGGTCGTGGCGTGGGCATGGATGTGGTGAAACGTAACATTCAATCACTGGGCGGTCATGTTGATGTTAAGTCTGTACGTGGTGAAGGCTCCACTTTCACCATTCGCCTGCCACTGACGTTGGCGATACTCGACGGCCAGCTGGTGCGAGTCGGTGAGAATACCTACATCATCCCGCTGATTTCAATAGTGGAATCTATTTTGGTCGACAAAAAGAATGTCAGTAACATTGCAGGTACGGCGGAGCTTTATCAGTTGCGTTCCGAATACCTACCCGTCATTCGGCTTTATGAAACCTTTGACATTGAGCCGGACAACCGGAGCCTGGATAACGGCCTGTTAGTTATCGTTGAGGGAAATGGTAAAAAAAGTGGTTTGCTGGTGGATGAATTATTGGGACAACAACAGGTGGTTATCAAAAGTCTGGAAACAAACTTCCGGCATGTTGAAGGGATTTCCGGAGCCACAATTCTTGGTGATGGAACGGTGGCACTGATAGCCGATGTCTCTGGGATTGTGCGTCTGGCATCGGGCGATAGTAGTCCAGAAAACGGTCAGGTAGCAGCAGCTTAATACCTATACTACCCAAATAGGCCCGTTTATTAAGTAATAGCAAACAGGCTTTAACACAATTGATCGAGCAACAGGAGCAGGGCGATGGAAGCAGCAGCACAAAACATTGCACATGATATACAGCAGGACATGGAATCAGATGGCGATCAATATCTCACCTTTATGTTAGCGGGTGAAGAATATGGTGTTGATATCTTGCGGGTGCAGGAAATTAAAGGCTGGGATTCTGTCACACCTATTCCCAACACACCTGAATACATTCGCGGAGTGATTAACTTGCGTGGCACTATCGTGCCGATTATTGATTTGCGCCGTCGTTTTAATTTAGAAGTTGTGGAATATGGGCCTGTGACGGTTGTCATTGTACTCAGAGTAGAAGACCCCGTCAGTGGTAAAAGTCGGGTGATGGGTTTGGTGGTAGATGCCGTTTCTGATGTTTATAACGTACCGGAAGAGGCGATTAAAGCGGCCCCGGATTTTGGCAGTGTGGTAGATGTTGATTTTGTACAGGGCCTGGCCACTTTGGAAAATACCATGGTGATTATTTTGAATATCGATCGTCTGCTCAACACCGAAGAAATGTCGGTTGTAGAAAATACGGCAGAATAATCGCAATGATTATTAAGCTGTTTGTTCATTTTTAACAAGGAACGTGTCCAAGGTGATCGCAGTAATCAACCAAAAAGGTGGCGTGGGAAAAACCACTACAGCCATCAATCTAGCTCATGCTCTGGCTTTATTAGGACAGCATGTGCTGGCCCTTGACCTGGATCCGCAAGGGCACCTTGGAGTTGGCCTTGGTGTACCAGAAACAAATATACCGGGTATGGATGAAGTGTTACTCGATGGCATCACTCTGGATGAATACATTATCCAGACCCGCGGCGGTTTGACGAAAGGCAGTCTGGATGTCGTACCTGCGGGCCCCGGTTTATCGAATATGGAACATGTTAGTGAAGGTGGCATGCAGCGCGGCCTGCGCTTGAAAAATGCATTAACGTCTTTTGAAAATAAATATGACTCGGTGATTATTGACTGTCCACCGTCCTCCGGTTTGCTGAGCATGAACGCTTTGTTTGCTGCTAGTGACCTGATTATTCCTGTATCCAGCGATTACCTTGCCCTACATAGTTTGTCTAGTTTTATGGAAACACTGACGTTTGTTGAAGAAACCCGTAAACGTACTCTGCATAAACACGTGCTGATGACACGTTACCAAAAGCAACGTCGGCTGGCGCGTGAGGTTCGCGAAAGTTTACAACTATATTTCCCTGAGCAATTAATGAAAGCCACGATTCGTGAAAATGTGGCATTGGCAGAAAGTCCCAGCTACGGAGAGACAATTTTTGAATATCAAAATACTAGTAATGGGGCAAATGACTACCGTCAAATGGCCACCGAATTTACTACTGAAAGATGGCATTGAATATGAACACTCAAGTTAATATGAACAGACTGAATAGTGTTGGTTCAAAAAAAAACCGCACTCGAGAGTGTCCGTTACGGGCGCCAGCACGACAGGTAAAAAAAAGTATCTGGGTAATCTATTTGACCGTAATGATTGACGTTTTTTCACACTCAAGCTGGAATGGCTGGTAATGAAGGATTCATGGAGGCAACGTAATGGCACCCCGTAAAAAGGCCAAAATGGGAGCAGACCCGTTAGCATGGATGAAGGAGGGTGGCAAACCTTCCATTGAAATCGTAAAAGAAAAACCGGTTGAGCGACGCAGTAAGGTCCGCACCCGGAAAAGTAAACTTGGTTTAAATGTCAATTTACTGGAAGCAAGCTTTTCTGCACTTGCTCCGCACGGTGAAGCATTAGTGCATCGGTTCTATGAGGAATTGTTTTCACGCTACCCCGATATTAAGCCGATGTTCGCAAACACCAGCTTGAAGGAACAGGAAAAGAAATTGCTGGGCGCGCTTGTGCTGGTGGTTAATAATTTACGAAAACCAGAAGAATTGGTTGCCGCTCTTACTAGCCTAGGTACTAAACATTATGGTTATGGGGCCACTCCGGAGCACTACGCAGCGGTGGCCGAAACCCTATTAGACGTGATGGCGGAATTTGCAGGCGATCTTTGGACTGAAGAGGTCAAGGACGCTTGGACAGAAGCATTGAATACGGTTGCATCCACGATGTTGGCTGCAGGCGACTCTGATAAGTTGACTCAATCAAACAGTACAATGAATAGTGAGGACACGACAATGGCAGCGAGTAAAAAGGATGTAACAGGAATGGTGCGGGAAAGCGAAGAGCAGAAATTGCAAAACGCGGACTATGCCGGTCGGATTGCGGCCATCGATAAGGTGCAGGCAGTCATAGAATTTAATATGGATGGCAGCATTATTACCGCCAATGACAATTTTTTAAATGCCATGGGCTACCGCCTGGATGAGGTGCAAGGCAAACATCACAGCATGTTTGTTGAACCTGAATTTAAAGCCAGCGCTGAGTACAGAGAGTTTTGGGAAAAATTGAACCGCGGCGAATACGAATCCAAGGAATATAAACGTATTGGTAAGGGTGGCAAGGAGGTATGGATACGGGCTTCGTATAATCCAATCATGGATTTAAACGGCAAGCCCTTTAAGGTCGTGAAGTATGCTAGCGATGTCACTGAACAGAAAGTGCAACATGCCAACTTTTCCGGTCAGATTAATGCCATCGACAAGGCTCAGGCGGTGATCGAATTTAATATGGATGGCACTATTATCACTGCCAATGATAATTTCTTAAATGCCATGGGCTACCGCCTGGATGAGGTGCAAGGCAAACATCACAGCATGTTTGTTGAACCTGAATTTAAAGCCAGCGCTGAGTACAGAGAGTTTTGGGAAAAATTGAACCGCGGCGAATACGAATCCAAGGAATATAAACGTATTGGTAAGGGTGGCAAGGAGGTATGGATACGGGCTTCGTATAATCCAATCATGGATTTAAACGGCAAGCCCTTTAAGGTCGTGAAGTATGCTAGCGATGTCACTGAACAGAAAGTGCAACATGCCAACTTTTCCGGTCAGATTAATGCCATCGACAAGGCTCAGGCGGTGATCGAATTTAATATGGATGGCACTATTATCACCGCCAATGATAATTTCTTGAATGTTATGGGCTATAGCCTGGACGAGATTCAAGGCAAACATCATGGCATGTTTGTTGAACCTGAATTTAAAGCCAGCGCCGAGTACAGAGAATTCTGGGAGAAATTGAACCGCGGCGAGTACGAATCCAAGGAATATAAACGTATTGGTAAGGGTGGCAAGGAGGTGTGGATCATGGCTTCCTATAACCCGATTTTCGATTTGAACGGCAAACCGTATAAAGTGGTGAAGTATGCCACTGATGTTACCGCGGCCCATGAACAAGATGCCAATGTCGCCCGTTTGCAAGGCACCATTGATGGCGCCATGACGGCAATGATGATGATTGACCGGGATTTTGTGATTACCTATGCCAACCAATCGACCATTGACCTACTTACCAAACACGAAGCCACTTTGGCTTCAGTGTACCCTGGTTTTAAAGCCAATGCCGTACTCGGTGTCTGCATTGATACCTTTCATAAAAACCCGGCCCATCAGCGTCAGATGTTGAGTAACCCCAATAATCTTCCATATTCAACCGATATCACCATTGGCCCGTTAAAATTTAATCTCAATGTCACAGCGATTATGGATGCAGAAGGTAATTACGTTGGCAATGCTCTGGAATGGTCCGATGTCACCGAGGCCCGCGAACAGGAGTCTAACGTCGCTCGCCTGCAAGGCACCATTGATGGCGCCATGACGGCCATGATGATGATCGATCGGGATTTTGTGATTACCTACGCCAATCAATCGACCATTGATCTACTCTCCAAACACGAAGTTACTCTGGCTTCGGTATTTCCCGGGTTTACCGTCGATGCGCTGATAGGCACCTGCATTGATACTTTCCACGCTAATCCGGCTCATCAACGTAAAATGCTGAGTGACCCTCGTAACCTACCTTATCAAACCGATATCACCATTGGTGAGCTGAAATTTAACCTTAATGTCACGGCGATTATGGATGTAGATGGTAATTATGTCGGCAATGCCTTGGAATGGTCAGATGTTACCGAAGCACGTGCTAAGGAACTTGAGGTGGCGCAGTTATCATCTGCCGTTGACGGTGCACAAGCCAACTTAATGTTATGCGATGCAGATTTAAACATCACTTACGTAAATCCTGCCGTGCTACAAATGTTTCGCCTTCGCCAGAACGAGTTACGACAAATCTGGCTTGGTTTTGATGTGGATAATCTGATTGGTACCTGCATTGATAGCTTCCATAAAAATCCGGCTCATCAACGCGCATTATTGAAAGATGCCAGTCGTTTGCCTGCTAAGGCGGAGATCAAAGTGGCCGGTCTGGAATTTGAGGTGAATGCGACCATAATCAGCGGCCCCAACGGCGAATACATGGGTAATATGGTGGAGTGGAAAGACATCACTGAACAAAAGGATGCCGAGCGTCAAATTGAGGTCATGATCAGCGGTGCCGTTGCCGGTCAACTGGACAACCGCATCGGCACTGAAGACTATAGTGGCTTCCTAAAGGGATTAGCTGAAGGTATCAACAGATTGATGGATGCCGTAGTAGAGCCACTGCAAGAAACCAAGCGGGTGATTGCTGGCTTGGCCGAGGGGGATCTCACACAAAGCATGAGCGGGGACTTCCAAGGGGATTTTGCCGAGCTGCGTGATGCAGTGAATGCGACCATGAGTAAGTTATTGGATATGGTGAATGAAATCGGTACGTCGAGTGGCACCATTGCCTCGGCGGCCAATGAAATCTCACAAGGCACGGCCGATTTGAGCCAGCGTTCCGAAGAGCAGGCTTCTTCCCTGGAAGAAACCGCAGCCAGCATGGAAGAGTTGACCGGTACCGTAAAACAGAATGCTGACAATGCACGAGAGGCTAATAAACTTGCCAGTAGCGCACGGGATGAAGCGACCAAAGGTGGCGAAGTGGTGAGTAAAGCCATTGATGCCATGGCTGGAATCAATAAATCCAGTAAGCAGATCGCAGACATCATCGGAGTTATCGATGAGATTGCTTTCCAGACCAATCTGTTAGCCCTCAATGCTGCAGTTGAAGCAGCTCGCGCTGGTGAGCAAGGTCGAGGCTTCGCGGTGGTGGCGGCTGAGGTGCGTAGTCTCGCGCAACGCTCGGCATCTGCTGCCAAAGAAATCAAGACCTTGATCAACGAGAGTGTGGAGAAGGTGACCGAAGGCAGCAAACTGGTGGATCAGTCTGGAGAAACCCTCAGTGAGATCGTTGGCTCAGTGAAAAAAGTCAGTGATATTATTGCAGAGATTGCCTCGGCCAGTCAGGAACAAGCCAGCGGTATTGAGCAAATCAACAAAGCGGTCGTGCAAATGGACGAAATGACTCAGCAAAACGGGGCGTTAGTCGAGGAGGCGGCCGCCTCTAGTGAGGCCATGTCGGATCAAGCCGCTGCACTGGATGATTTGATGGGCTTCTTCAATACGGGTGAGGATCGTGCTCATCGACAAGCTCCCGCGCCTCGACAACAGGCTGCCCGCCCGACCGCTAAGGCTGCACCGCTGCGTCGTCGTCGGCCAACGGCCAAAAGGGAAGTGAGCGATAGCGAGTGGGAAGAGTTTTGATTGCGTAGCCAGGCGCAACGGTAACAGATCGCCCTCGGGGTGCCCTTGCGGACTCAGTGCAAAAGTCCGCAACATGCCCTGAGGGCTTTTTTGTGAAGATGGAATAATATTTATGGCAACGACTTTTGCAATGCAACGAGACCCGGATCATGAGCGCGAATTTCACTTTACCGATGCAGATTTTCGTTTTATTCGTGAGTTAGTGGCAGATCAAACCGGAATTTCTTTGTCGGAGGGTAAGAGAGATCTGGTTTATGGACGCTTGTCTCGCCGTCTTCGGATGTTGGATTTAACACATTTTAGAGATTATTGTGATTTATTGCAGGCGGGTGACGATGAGGAAATGACGAATTTTGTCAACGCCATCACCACCAATCTGACTTCTTTTTTTCGCGAAGATCATCATTTTGACTTTCTTGGAAAAGTTTTGTTGCCAAATTTAATGCGGAAAAAAGTGGTCGCCAATGCCGATCGCCGCATTCGTATTTGGTCTGCCGGTTGTTCCACTGGCGAAGAACCTTACTCCATTGCCATGGTGGTGAAAGAAGCTCTGGGAAATATAAAAGACTGGGATGTGCGTATACTCGCCACAGATTTGGATACCAAGGTGCTGGAAAAAGCCAGTTCTGGTATTTATGAGAAAATTCGGGTGGAGGGCTTGTCAAACAATCGTTTGCAGCGCTGGATTAAAAAAGGCAGCGGTAAAAATGAAGGTATGGTTCTGGTCTCCCCCGAATTGCAAAAAATGATCACCTTCAAACCACTTAACCTGATGAATGATTGGCCCATGAACGGTTCCTTTGATTTAATTTTTTGTCGCAATGTAGTCATCTATTTTAATAAACCAACGCAGAAGGTGCTATTTGATCGTTATGCCGATATTCTGGACAGAGATGGTCATCTATTTCTGGGTCACTCAGAAACATTATTTCAGAAAAGCGAGCGTTACCAATTGATTGGTAAAACAGTTTATCAAAAAACCAAGTGACGTCAGTATCTGACACCGTACGAGTATGAATTATTAGTTTTCTGTATGTCTCACAAAAAAATTAGCTGTGTGGGCAAACGAGGCTATAACAATACATAAGTCATTGTCGGGTGTGAAAAATCCAGAGAATTCCAGGTACTGCTGTAAATTGTGGTCGTGTAAGCTGTAATTGTTGATATCAACAGGGAATTGTCATGATCATCAATAAGGTCGAACAACCTGCGCCATTACCAGGGACACTGCGCGGTTTTGCTCACGTGAAACGCTATTGGGATAAATCCAACAACAGAATTGTCGCAAAGATATTACCTGGTGAACTCTATGTCACCAAGATTGACGAAATGATTATCACAGTATTAGGCTCCTGTGTCTCGGCCTGCATACGGGATCCGGATGCGGGGATCGGTGGCATGAATCACTTTATGTTACCCATATCAAATGATATTGATCTGTTGGAATCTAAAGATACTAGTGCTGCGGCACGCTACGGCAATTTTGCCATGGAGAAATTGATCAACGAAATTCTCAAACATGGTGGTGTCCGTGAAAGTCTGGAGGTCAAATTATTCGGTGGTGGCCGGGTGTTATCCTCTATGACCGATGTAGGGAAACAGAATATTGAATTTGTGAGATCATACCTTCGACTTGAAGGATTGAAATTAATATCTGAAGATATGGGTGATAGGTACCCACGAAAAATTCAGTACGATCCCTTAACGGGAAAAGCTCGTATGAAAAAATTACGCTCTATGCATAATAAAACCGTAGTCGAGCGAGAAGAAGCTTACATGCACGAGATTGAAGAAAAACAGGCAGCAGGCGAGATTGAATTGTTTTGATAGGCCGGGTAAGAGCAAGAGATAAAGATAAAGATAAAGATTAAAATGACTAAATTATATTATTCCGGAAACCGTCTATAGGGCGTAAAAGCTATAATTTGGAATGCTTTTTAACTATGGAGTACTACTCATTACCGCAATGGTAATTTTGAGAAAGTGGACAGTAGCGATAAATGGATAATAGTGAATGAAAATAATAAAAGTTTTAATCATTGATGACTCAGCTTTAGTCCGTCAAATGTTGACAGAAATACTTAACAGTGTCTCAGATATTGAAGTGGTCGGTGTTGCGCATGATCCGATTATGGCACGCGATAAAATTAAGTCCCTAAATCCAGATGTATTAACACTGGATGTGGAAATGCCAAAGATGGACGGCGTGACATTCTTGGGTAATCTCATGCGTCTACGCCCTATGCCAGTAGTGATGGTTTCATCACTGACACAAAAGGGAGCGGATATTACCCTGGAAGCACTGGAGCTTGGTGCTATCGATTTTGTTTCGAAACCTAAGACCGATTTAGCACATACTCTGGAAAACTACACCGATGAAATTATTGAAAAGGTGCGCATTGCTTCCAAAGCACGAGTAAGAGCCTTGGATCGTAATTCACTCTGCCTAATGCCTTCGAGCCGACTGTCTTCTGATGCCATTCTTGAAAAGAAAAAAGTTGCCGGGCATTTTACAACCACCGATCATATTTTGGCAATTGGTGCTTCTACCGGTGGAACAGAAGCCATCAAAGAAGTGTTAATGCAGTTGCCAGCGGATACGCCAGGGACAGTGATAACCCAACATATTCCTGAAACATTTAGTGGGCCGTTCGCAATTCGTATGGATGGAATCTCTGCTATGACCGTATGTGAGGCTAAAGATGGGCAGCAGATTGTGAATGGGCATGTTTATATTGCCCCGGGAAATAAACATTTATTAGTTGAAAGAGATGGTGCGCGATATGTTTGTCGTTTGCACGATGGCCCTGAGGTTAATCGACATAAACCATCGGTCGATGTGATGTTTCGCTCTATCGCGCAAAATGTAGGTTCCAATGCGATCTCTGTGATTTTAACGGGCATGGGAAATGACGGTGCAGAAGGAATGAAAGAAATGAAAGAGGCTGGAGCACCGACCATTGCTCAAGATGAAAAATCAAGCGTGGTCTGGGGTATGCCTGGAGAGGCAGTAAAATTAGGCTGTGTAGATACCATCACCCCATTAAGTCAAATTGCATTGACAATTTCAAGCTATGTTAAGAAATTTTCATAAAAGTGAATAGGCAATCGTGAAAAATACTAACAAGTCACTAATAATGAATACTACTCATGTTACTTAAATCCACCGTCATACCGGCGAATGCCGGTATCCAGGAGCTGGATATAAACATATCAAAGCCCGTTACCCTGTCAACATTAACCTAAAATACAGCCTTGCATGTATTGCCACCCTCCCTGGATGCCGGCATTCGCCGGCATGACGACCGGGATTTTAAAAAGAAGCAGTATCCTTTTCAGACGACTGGGTAGTAATGTTGTAACTGTATTAGTGGTTGATGATGATCCGCTTCAAGCGGAGCCGCATACTGTTTTCCTAGAAGAAGGGGTCAAACCAAACAAATTGCACTTTTGTTTCATTTGCCCAATAACGATGTTTAATCAACGAGTTAGACACCACGCTATGCTGCAATTTCGTCTATTTTGACCTTTAGGAGTTCCGATACGTTAAAACCAAATGCGTCTTCCAACATCTCATCTGAAAAATCAAAGGTTCCAGTAAAATTCAAATGCTCCCAACTAATGATTGAAATACGTTTCATATCCGCAATCAGCTGAGCCTTCTTTTTTGGGTTCTTTTCACTGACTAATTCTTTTGTCAACTACAGGTAGTTCCAGCAGATTATGGCGTTCTTGAGTAATCGTTTACAGGCCTCAGCTCTCTTCTGATCACCTTTTTCAGCTTGGGAATACTCCGGATTACCGACGGATAAAGCGCGTGACAATCTGTTGCCACTTTCGCCTTTGTTGAGTTGTTTGCTTACCGTCACGCGTAACTCAGGATCGTCAATAAAATTCAAAATATATTTTGTCTTAATAATCTTTCCGAATTCTTTCAATGCCAGATACAAGGGGTTGTCTTTCGAATACGAATTCAGGCGCTTAAACAGCTGTGATGCTGTTGCCTCTTTCATTTTTATTGTCGCAATAAAACGCAGTATGTCATCCCAATTATCCTCTATGAGTTTCTCATTGATTCTGCCATTGGGCAAAATAAGATAACCTTTCTTTTTGTACCAGCCTCTGGATTTAAAGGCATAAAGGTATTGTTTCTGGACATTCTTAATCCGTGGTGCGAATGTAAAATCCAGCAGATGTGTGACGGCAAAAATCATTTCGCTATAGCCATGCGTGTCGGTGGAATGAATATCGCTTTTAATGGCGTCATTATGCATGAGCCCATCAATGACATAATGCGCTTCACGCTCTGCTGTTGTGATCATATCCGAATGCGTGAACAAACCCCGCGCATCGATATGGGTGTATTCCGACGAGCCTTTTGCATTACCGTGATATTTAAATGAACGGCTCGCATTCATAGAATCAACCGAGACATTATATTTTTGACCATCACTTGATGTGTGAACGACACCGGGGTTATCTTGATAGGTAGAAGGCAAATCCAGTTTTAATGTCGCATCAATAACCATGTCGCTTGCTCGTTGTAAATTTTCGAGCGAGAAATAGCCATTCATGGTCGTTTCTAAGGTACTGTCATTAATATTATTCGAGATTTTTACGATACGCTGGATTCCGAATTGACAGCCTTCACCAATGATGCCGGCATAAAAAACCCGTTTCGGCGGTTTGGGTTTGATGTGTTTCGGTAATGAGTGAACAAAGGCTTGCGTGAATTTCGTGGCCTTGTCGACCGTGGATAACACTTGACTGAGGGAGATACACTTGTCTTTCGGAAACAAATCGGGTGTGGATACTTCCTCTTTGTCGATTTCATGTCGCGCATAACTGAGCCGATAACCACCAATACCATCGGGTTTTACGTAACCATTCTCATCATTCATCACATGTTGGTTAATATTGTAAAATTCACTTTCCAGATCTGAATTCAGCGTCTTGGAAAAACGACTGTAATTTTTGTATTCCAGCATGCCCAGTTGTTTCAGGATGGCATCTTTGTTTTTGTTCCAGCGTTGCTTCGAAATGAGATAATCGTCAAGAGAACGGTACCTATACGAATTTTCAAGGTTAATCGCACCGGCTTTAATAGCATGGGCGATATGCGAAAACAGAAGTACTTTATACAACGAAACCCGAATTTTGTTGTTGTCGTTTCGAATATGCTGGCGCTGTTTTTCGTCCAGAAAGACTACTGGCGCATTATTTCTAATATTGCCATTCTTACGCTGATACGATTCTATCGCATTTAACACCTCATGATTTGAAAAAGCGGTGCTGAATGTCAGGTGTTTCACAATATCGGAGACACGGTTTTGCACCTTAACCGAGTTTTGTTCCATCAAATCTAACAGACCGTCATCACGCAAAGTTGCCTCGTTATCCTCTCTGACATGAATAATATTATCGACAATATCAGCCACCTCGGCCTTGGTCATGCCGATGGCACGCCAAATTTTGTCCAATTTATCTTGCGCAGAAAAGTTTTCGTTCAAATAGATATTTCTAATCTTGTTTCGCATAGTCACCAACGTATCCGTATCATCGACCAGTTGCTCGCTATGTTGGGCGCGTAATTTTCGATTCCGGTAATAAGCTTCACGGTATTCCTTTTCTGCAGTGTTCAGCATACTAATGACAACGGCTAGCAAAATATCGACCAGAAGGTCTTGCAGTCGGAAATATTGATGCGCAATAAAGGCAATGATATAAAGATAGCGATCGCCCTGCGCACGCCGCGACAGTTGTTGGATCTGCGATTTGCTCACGAAAGTAGCGTACTGAGATATTCCCTCATGGTTAAGGTCGAGCTTCGCCAAAATGGGCTCAGCAATGCGATACAACTCTTTCAATTGCAGTAAATCTTGAATATTTTCCTGAATTTTCCTGGGTTTGGTGGAATGTGAAAATCGTTTGAACAGTGTTAGTCGATAACGGGCGACTTGTGAGGTTGATGCAGTGGTATCCGTTGTCAGCAAAGCTTGCAGTAATCTGCCATCCTTTTTCGAGAGTGAGCGCTGCACTTGCTTGACCAGGCTTTCTTTATGCGCATTGAATCCTTCGGAGACCAATTTGGCGATTGCCGGATAGGCGGGAATTTCAATACTGTTTTTATCCAGAAAAACAACAATCTGTTCAAACATCATTGCAGGACGTACTTGTGAGCGTGCCGCAATGGCAATATCTTTGCGCACCATGCGCTTGGCGACGGCGTTAAATGGACGGCAGCCGAAATACTCTAAAATGATTTGACGATGTCGTTGGCGGGTTGCACGATCATATTTTGCGTTGAGCAATGTGCTTGGGTTAATGCCAAGTTGACTGGCAACATAACAAATATCTTTTTCATTAATGGTTTTTAAGAATTTATTCGTGGCCTTAAAGTAGCCAAGCGTGGTGATAAACAACACTTTATTCTTTGGTGTATTAACTTGCCGGAGATGACGCTCCACCGCGGTGGTAATATAGAAATAGCGCTTTCGATCACGGGCTGTAAATGCCGGTGGTGAGTCAAAGGCGATTTGCTCATTTTTCGATAAAATCGTGAAGGCTCTTGCCATGGCCCAATACCTCCCTATATTGGATACGACGTGAAGTGATATTTGAGTAACAGGCTGTTTTAAGTGTTATGTCAATTCAATTAATGGCATCTCGCAATTACCACATATCACGCGCAGATCCGGTTTACCCCACAGTTGCATGCGACAATGACGGCATTGGTATTTATGTCGATTTGATCGATTAGCCGGTTTTGTCGATGAAAGTAATGTTTCCTCGTTGTCACCACTGCCGAACAATGTCACAGACGATGCTTCTTCCTCGTCATCATTGAGGGTTTGTCTGCCAAGGCTCACCGAATCGTCTATTCTGAACATGGCCAGTTTTGATTCGGATGGCGCATCATTAAATGAAAGCCCCAGCTCTATAGATTTGCCCGTAGGGTCATAGACCGCCACAGGCACCTGTTCTCGGTACACCGGATAGCGATCAATCCAGTGCAACCGAAAACCTTCTTTTAACAGTGACTCGCTGGCCTTGATAAATTGACCCTCAGCTAGGATATAGTTCCCCACTTTCTCACCCGTAGTTTCGCCGCCGGGTTTATCCGTCGTTGATGGCATCAGGCCGATGCTTTTCATTTTCCTGGCCCATTCTTTATTATGGTATCCACGTCTGCCCGGTTTACCATGATGGGCCTGCCAGATGTGTACCATTTCATGACATAAGGTCTGGCAGATTTCGATGGTAGGATAATTGGCAAAGTACTCGGGGTTGATGGCCAGTTCATCGATGTATTGTTTTTGTTCGTTCACCCACCGTCGAAACGAGACATAGCCCATGATTCGTTTTTGGCGTTGAAAGGTAATGAGACAACTGGGCAATTGTCCGTTAAACAATTCCTGGTTAAAATAATCGTAGGCTTGTTGAAAAGCGCTATAGGATTCGAGTGTAGGGGCTGCCATATCAGTAGACTGTGGGTCTCATACTGGATCAAAAACTCACTTTTTGGATTGCACAATCCAAAAATTACCACGTCCTACGCCGGTGTGCGACGGCGACACCCCTAATAGCGATTAGGTGCTGAGTATTCGCATCAGCTCGTTCATTCGAGGCTCCGGATTTTGCTTGTTTCTGCCCATTCCCACACAAGATTGATTATTTTCCCAAACACCTTAATTTCCTCCATATAGTAAAAACAGCACCAAGGAACCATTGGTTTATATTTATTTATTATATGTAATTCATTGTTTTGTATAAGCCGTAAGATGCCGGTACCATACCTATCTATATGTTTTTGGATTTTGCTACACAGGGCGGTGTTTATTATGTTGTATGCGGTGATGAGTCTGTTATC